>NZ_JBKOQN010000016.1:0-164405 GCF_046764895.1 Nocardia sp. CWNU-33
GCTCAAAGACCGCGACCTCGGCCGCGTTCCCGCTGCCGGAACAACAGAAGAATGAACCATCAACCCACCGGCCAGGGGGTCAGGATTCGGATTCCGGAAAGTGGTCATGATTCGCGTTCCGTTGACATTCCCGACACTCGACTGATTCCAAGTGTCGGACACCTGAGTTTTCCGGCTAGCGCCTTCTTTGTGGTAGTACCGGGCGGGTGTAGGGAACCCATCAGCTGTAAGCCGTGCGGCTATCTCAATCTGAGACTTGCCCTGCATCGTCATTTCCCCCATGATCCGCACAGCCTTGGATGAAACAGGGTCAATCTCCAGGGTCTTACCTGCCCGAGGGTGGTCAACGATTCGGTAGCCGTACGGTGGTTGGCCTCCGGGCCAACGGTCCATCTTCCGCAGTGCAGTGTGTGAGTCTTTGACGCGGGTAGAGAGTGTGCCCGCTTCCAGCTCTGCCAGTGCGGCAATGATTGCCACCATCGCTTTGCCGAACGGTGTGCCCAGGTCGAAACCTTCGGTAGCTGAAACCAACGATTTGCCGTTGTCCTCGCACCACGCGATAAGGTCGGCTAGATCCTTGGACGAGCGCACCAGGCGGTCAAGCCTCCACGCTACGATCACGTCGAACTCATGCGCTCGGTTCTTCAACCAGTTGCCTAGCTCCGGCCGGTCGAACGGTGAGTACTTGGTGGCCGACACGTCAAGGTCGGTCGCTACGCCTGCCTCTGTCCATCCGCGCGCCTGCGCGGTGTTCCTGCCGTGCTCCAGCTGCCGGGCGGGTGACGTAGATTCGTCTGTCATGACGGATAGCCGCGCTACCAGCAAGGCGCGTAACGGGGTCTGCATCTCGGTTCCTTTCCTGTTCAAGGGTGATTCTATGGGTTGTAGAACTGATTCGATTCGTGGGCGCATCGACTATCAACTCGCCCGTGGCGACCTGGCAGCCCGAGCCGAGCAAGCCGTCGTCGAGCGCGCCGCCGCCTACGATCAGCGCTGGTCGGACCACGCTCCGGTCACGGTGCAGTACCGATGAGCGACCGAAATATGTGCCCCCACACTCTTGTCATCGGTACGGTCGGTAGGTGGTTGCGATGATCGCAGGAAAGCGTGGCACGTACACGGTGCTCGGCGTCCTGGCCGTACTGATCGCGGTCGTCGGACTCATCGCGCTCAATCGTGGCGGCGACGGCGGCTCGGTCCTCGGCTCGGCGACCTCGAGTGCCCGCAGTGCGCCTACGACGCAGGCCAAACCACCTGCCGCGGGCGGTACCACGACACCGCTACTCGCGGGCACCACCGCACCGGCCGCGTCCCGTGCCCCCGGTGTGCCCGACCGCGCGTACGCGACCCTGGCCGAGATCGACGCGGGCCGCTGGCCGGACTCCGCGAACGCACCCGGCACCAAGGGCGGTGATCGGTGGATGAATCGTGCGGGCACCCTGGCCGCCAGGGATTCCGCAGGCAAGCCGATCACCTATCAGGAATGGGATGTGAATCCCAAGCAACGCAACCGATCCCGGGATGCCGAACGGATCGTCACCGGTAGCGACGGCTCCGCTTGGTACACCGGTGACCACTACGAGACCTTCGCGAGGATGCGCTGATGGCCGAGCCGATCCCGTTGTCGCAGTTCCTCGCCCGTCCCGGCGACGCCGAATCCGGTCCCGCCGCCGGTCCGGTCGCCGCGCCCGCACTCGGCGCGCTCGCCATCGACGCCGCGGAGCTGAGCGCACTGCGCTATCGCGCTCCCTCCGGCTATGTGGTGCGCGAACTGCGCGGACCGAAGATGCACACCACCATGGGCGTTTTCGATGAGTTCGCCGCCGCGTTCCAATTCCCCTACTACTTCGGCGAGAACAAGGACGCCTTCGACGAATGCCTGCGCGACCTGGATGATTTTGTCGGCGAGGCAGCCGGATACGTTGCTGTGATTCGGAATTCGTCCTCGATACTCATCGAGCAGCCGGACGAGCGTGAGTGGTTCGCCGAGGCCCTCGACGACTGCGCCGGTTACTGGTCGAGGAGGGACATCGTCTTCCGTGTCGTTCTCCAAGGCGAACCGATGCTTCCGAAGGCCGTTGCGCTGATCTCCGATATCGCGACGCTCTGACAAGTCGACGCCTCGGCACCGGCCCTTGTCCCATTCGGTGACTTCGGTGCGGGACCCGCGCCCCGGTCAGGTCAGTCGGCGCGCGAGATCCTCGCCGAGCAGCACGAAGACATCGGTCGTGTGCTCGATGAGTTCGTCGCGTGTCAGCGGCAGATCATTCTGTAGCCAGGCGGTCAGGGTCTGGACGAGCCCACCGACGAGATAGGTGGCGCGGAAGTCGATCGAGGGGTCCGGCGGGTCGGCGACACCGTAGAAATCGATGCCCTCCGCGGCCACGAGCCGGGCGAAAGCGCGCACCGTCTGATTCGTGCGTGCGCGCAGTTCCGGCGTCGCCATGCCCGCGACCAGCGCGACCTTGGCCTTGCGCGGGTCGTCGGTGAGTAGATGGATGCCCGCGGTGATCGCGGCGTGCGCCTTGGCGCGCGTGTCGTCGGGCGCGGCGTGCAATGCTGCGACGATCGCGCCCGCCAATTCCTCGGCGATCCCGTCGACCAGCGCGCTCAGCACCGCGTCACGGCTGTCGAAGCTCTCGTAGTAGTACCGCTCGTTGAGCCCGGCCTGCGCACACAGTCCGGAGACGGTCAGCTTGGCGAGGCCATCGGTGCCGATGATCTCCAGCGCGGCGTCCAACAGTGCCGCGCGCCGTTGCGCCCGCCGCTCGTCTGCGGAAATTCCGCCGTAGGTCCGCTGTGCCACTGCTCGATTCTGACAGCGCCGGATCGGCCGCGCTGCAACGCGCCGGTATGGGATTGGTGTGGTCGCAATTCTGGCATGACCCATTGCCAGAATTGAGATTCTGGTGGATGCTGTTGCCAGATGCGCTCGACGAGGAGGCAGCAATGTCCGCACCCGGTTATTTCGCCGACAATTCCATGGCACGGCGGGTCATGAGCAAGCGAGCGGTCGGGCTCACCTATGGGCAGCGTGCCCTGGTGATCGGGGCCGTGCACCCGCTGCTCTATGTCGGGACCGCCGAGAACACCGAGCATCGGATGACGCCCTACACCCGGCTCGCACTCACCGGCAAGCTGTTCGAGGCGGTGTTCCTCGGTAGCAAGGACGAGGCCGATCGGGCGCTGGCGTTCACCCGCAACAAGCACAGCAAGGTGCGCGGGGCGCTGCCCGAAGACGCGGGTTCGCACCATCCGGCGGGCACCGGCTACTCCGCGTCCGATCCCCACCTGATGTTCATGACCATGGCATTCGCCTTCGATTCCGCCGAGGTCATGTACGACCTGCTGGTCCGGCCGCTGACCGATGGCGAACGCGAAGCGCTGTACCAGGACTACGTGCGTTGGGCGGAACTGTTCGGCATGCCGCGCGAGGCAGCGCCGGGCAGCTACCCGATGTTCCGCAAGTATTTCGACGCCTACCTCCGCTCCGACGAGCTGTTCCTCACCGACGAGGCCAGACTGGTCGGCTCCTACCTGGCCGGGCAGCGAGTGCCCTATCCGCAGCGAATGCCGTTACAGCAGGTCACCTCCGCGTTCTTCCTGCTGGTGCAGGGCAGCCTGCCTGCGCGCATCCGCGATATGTACGGCATGCGGTGGGGGATCGCCGAGCAGATCGCCTACGGCGCACTCGCCACGGCCGTCCGCACGGCGCACATTGCTCCACCGTTGGTGCCGCCGGTGCTGCGCGGCACGTTGGCCGGTCCGAGTGCGCCGGTCTACCGGCTGGTGTCTCGGCGCGAACACGAACTGGCGCGTACCGGACGCCCGAGCATGCCCGGCGTCGACCCGCGCAACTGGGCGGCGCGAAATTCCGCTTGAGCGCCGTGCGAAGATCGCAGTATGTCCAGTCCTGCTCAGACGACCCCGGCCGCTGAACGTAAACAGCGGGTGCTGTCCGGGATCCAGCCGACCAGCTCGTCCTTCCATCTCGGCAACTACCTTGGGGCGCTGCAGTACTGGGTGACCATGCAGGACGACTACGACGCGCTGTACTTCATCCCGGACCTGCACGCCATCACCGTGCCGCAAGATCCCAAGGAACTGCGCGCACGGACGCGGGGCGCGGCAGCGCAGCTGCTCGCGCTCGGCATCGATCCCAAGCGTTCCACCTTGTTCGTGCAGAGTCAGGTGCCTGAGCACGCCGAGCTGGCCTGGGTGCTCAGCTGCATCACCGGCTTCGGTGAGGCGAGCCGGATGACCCAGTTCAAGGACAAGTCGGTCAAACAGGGCGCGGAGAACGCGACCGTCGGGCTGTTCACCTATCCGGTGCTGATGGCCTCGGACATCCTGCTCTACCGCGCGCACCAGGTGCCGGTCGGCGAGGATCAGCGCCAGCATCTGGAGCTGACCCGAAACCTGGCCCAGCGCTTCAACACTCGGTTCAAGAAGACCTTCGTGGTGCCGGAGGCGCACATCACCAAGGGCACCGCCAAGATCTACGACCTGCAGGACCCCACCGCGAAGATGAGCAAGTCGGCCTCCTCCGACGCCGGGCTGATCAATCTGCTCGACGACCCGAAGGTCACCGCCAAGAAGATCCGCTCCGCGGTCACCGACACCGAGCGTGAGATCCGCTACGACCCGGAGCAGAAGCCGGGCGTCAGCAACCTGTTGGTGATTCTGAACTCGCTGAGTGGCACGCCGATCGTCACGCTGGAACAGGATTACGCGGGCAAGGGCTACGGCGATCTGAAGTCCGACGTCGCCGACGCGCTGGTCGAATTTGTCACGCCGCTGCGGGCGAAGGTGGGAGAGTACTTGGCAGATCAGGGCGAACTCGACCGCATCCTCTCCGCCGGTGCCGAGCGGGCGCGTGAGATCGCCGGCAACACCCTCGCACAGGTATACGACCGGGTGGGGCTGCTGCCCCGCTAGTCCGCTGGCGACTGCTCGCAAGTCGGTCGAAAACAACCCGGCGGGGTCTCTGTGAAGGGGCAACTGGTGCAGGCGATCGACAACATCAAGGCGTGGCTCGAGCGGCGGATCCAGCGGCGCCCCTGGCTGGACCATCTGGTCCGAGCGGGTGGGCGATACCAGCGGCAGCGGGGTGACTTCTACGCGGCGGGCATCACGTATTTCACGGTGCTGTCGCTGATTCCGCTATTGATGGTCGCCTTCGCGGTCGCGGGGTTCGTGTTGTCCAGCCACCAGGAACTGCTCACCGAATTGCAGGACAAGATCGTGGAGAACATGCCGGGCTCGCTCGGCACCCAGCTCAACGATCTGATCGATCAGGCGGTTCGTTCCAGGGGGACCGTCGGCACGCTCGGCCTGCTCGCCGGTTTTTACACCGGACTCGGCTGGATGGCCCATCTGCGGGCGGCGCTGACCGAGCAATGGGATCAGAAGAGCCCGGACAGCAATTGGTTCCTGACCAAGCTGTCGGACCTCCGTGCGCTCGTCGGGCTCGGTCTCGCCTTCGTGGTGTCGATCGGCCTTTCCGCACTCGGCTCCAGCACGCTCGGTGCGCGGTTGCTGATCAGTCTCGGTCTTTCCCATCTGCCCGGTGCTCGGCTGTTGCTGATCCTCGCGTCGATCCTGCTCGGATTCCTGGCGTCCTGGGCGGTTTTCGCCTGGATCATCGCGCGCCTGCCACGGGAGCCGGTCACGCTGAAGAGCGCGGCCAAGGCGGCGGCGCTGGGGGCCGTGGTCTTCGAGATCTTCAAATACGTAGCATCCATCTACCTGCAAAAAGTGCTGAGCAGCCCCGCGGGCGCCGCCTTCGGTTCGATCATCGGTCTGATGGTCTTCAGTTACGTCACCTATCGGATCATCCTGTTCGCCACGGCATGGGCCGCGACCGCGTCGGATAATCTGCGGGACGCGGAGATCGCCCCGCCCGCACCCGCGGTGATCGCACCACGGATGGCAGGGCCGGGCTCATCGATGAGCACTGTCGCTGCTTCTTTCGGTGCCGGTGCCCTTGCCGCCCTCGCCCTTTCGGAACTGCGCAAGGTTTCCGGCCGCCGTCGCTGACCCGCTCTGCACGCCTTTTGGTCGTAGCGGACGGTCAGTAGGTGCGCGAGAGATGTTTGTGCGCCGGATACGGCTGGGCGGATAGCTTTTGTGCGGGTAGGTATTCGGTGGATAGGTGGTTGGCACTACCGAACGGCGTGTGCCAGGCGGCTTATTTCGCGACCTATCGTGGCCTGGTCGCAGGGCACGATGTGGAATTCGTTGTACTGGCGGCGGTAGAGATAACGCCCGTCGCCGTCGACATCGAACCAGTTCAGGTACTCCGGTGCGGACGGTCGCGCACCGCGCAAGTCGCGGAGGGCTTCCAGGGTTCCGGACCCGGATCGGGGGGCGCGAAGCAGGCGGCAGATGCGGTCGGCCGCGGTTTCCTTTGTGCCGGTCCAGGATTCGAGGCCCACGCGCAGAAGCTCGAGGTCTTCGGCGATGGCGCGATGGCGACCGGGCGACACGTTGCCGAGCACGGCGGTGAACACCTTGGGCACGATCGCCGAGGTGCCGACCTCGATGACGACATTGCCGCCGAAATCTTTTGTGGGGCCGGGGCGTTGGACCAGTGTGACGCCGACGTCGGCGTCGATCGCGCCGTATGCCCGTATCGGACGGGTCCGGGTTCCGGTGAGCGCCAACGATGTTTCGGGATCAGCCGCCACCCGCAACACGGCCGATAGGTCCGGGTCGCCGTGCGGCGGGAGACGTTGGTCGAGTTGGCGGGTGAGCTGTTCGTGTTCGTCTTCCCACCGCGTCGACGCGATCAGGCGCAGCGGGAACGGATACCGGTCCGTTCCCGTCTCCCGCCAGATATGCATGAACTCGTCGGACGTGAACTCCCACATCATTGGTAGCGGTCTTCGTTGCTCGAGCGCTGCGGCGGACTTTGCTGGGCTGCCGGCGCGTCATCGCCGATCGTCGGCGGCACCATTCGCTGGGGTGCGCCGAGTAGTTCTTCTTCACGATTCACGATCAGGTAGTCGGGGGTTTTGCGAGCCGACTCGGAGTCGTCTTGCTTTTTCCCCGCACCGGCCGACGGCATGCCGGACATGCCGGGCCGACCGGCTGCCCCCGCGCGATTGGCCGCGGAAGCCGTTGCCGCGGCTGGACTTCCAGCGGTCGGTAGGCCGCTGATGCTGCGTCCTGGGCTCGGAGTGCCGATCCCACCGGGCCCGGGTGTGCCGGGTTTGGATGGGCCGCCACCTCCGGGTGGGGATGTGCCGGGGCCGCCGGGTGGGGACGTGCCGGGGCTGCCCGGCTGCCCCGAACCGAGCGCTCCCGCGTCGGGAACGGTCGCCGCGGCGGGCGCGGTACTGGCACTGGGGGTGGTGGGGGTCTGCGCCGATTGCTGCTCAGCGCTCGAATTCTGGCCGGACCCGGCGGGTTCCACCGAGGTCGGGGGCTCCGATGTCGGTTGATCGCCCGGGTTGCCGCCACCGCTGCCATTACCGCCACCGCCGCCATTGCCATTGCCACCGCCGGGATCGCCGCCGCCTCCACCGTCACCCGGCAGCGCGACGGGCACGAAGGTTGGGACTCCGGTCCCGGCAGGCCCATAGGACGGTTTGTAGCTGTTGTTCATGGTGTCGATCGCCGTGCGGTAAAGCGCCTCCACACCGCGTTGATAGGCAACCTCAGAGCTGTCTCCGTCACCTACCAGCCCCGCACCCACCGCGGAGATGATCACCTGCGCCGGGTCCAGCGTGGTCGGTGAGCCCGCCTGCCCTTGCGCCGCGCTCGGCGGCGGCACCGACATCTTGACGACCTCGGCGGCGTGCGCGACTCCCTTTACCCGGTGCCCGCAGGTACTGATCACCTGCTGGACGTCGCTGGCCTGCTGGTAGAACTTCTGCGCGGCGGCGAGAGCCGCGTCGGCCATCTGTCCCTCCACACCGTCGGCCAGGGCCTTCTGGATCGCGATATGCATGCCGAGCAGTCCGCCGCTCAGCGTGTCGGCGATGCTGATCCATGTGTCGGCCTGCTGATGCATGACACCTGGACTCATCTGCGTGACGTTGCGGTAGATCTCCTCGTGCGTGTGTCCCTCGAACTGCTCCATCCGGGCGATATACGCCGGATCGGCACCGTTGTCGGAAACCGACTGCTGAGCCCCCTCCGCGCCCTGCTGCTGGGCACGCGATCGCGAACTCGGCTGGGCGACATCGGGTTTGGTGCCTGCACCGAAGGTGCTCAGTGCGGCCGGATTGTCATTGATATTGATGTAGACAGGTCCGGTCATGGTTAGTTGCCCTTGCCGATTTCCGGCTCGATGGTGGTGGCGATGTCGAGCAGGCCGTCACAGGGGTCGGTACCTCGTGGGGCCCGCTCGGTCAGATCGACGGCGACCTGCACGAAACCCACCTTGGTTCGTACGTCGATCTGGCAGCTGCGCCGTAGGGCCGTGGCTGGATCCCGGACCAACAAGGCTTCGCGGCCGTTGACGGTGGTCTGCTCGCTGTATGAGCCGACCTTTCTGGCGTTTTCCTCCCAGGTCGCGTTTCCTGAGTTCAAACTCAGGTCTCTTGTGGGCGAAGAGAAGTCGCAGGTCAGGAAGCTGTACTCGGCAACCAGGTCATCGGCGCGTTTCCGGGAGGCGGAATCGAATCCAGCCTTTTGAATGGTTTCATCACTGATCCATGTGCAGGGATCGAAGACGACCTTGGGGCGTCCTGTGCTAGCGGTGTACTTGTTGTCCTGCGGTGGCGGCTGGAGCTTCAGGGCCGTGAGCGTCGGCCGGGTCGATGGCTCGCCGGTGGACGACGCGGTTGCCTGCGTTGAGTCGGCGGTAGGTTGTGCCGCGCCGTTGTCAGCTGAACAGCTCGCTACCAGCGAGGTCACCGCTATTGTCGCCAGCGTCAGTGAAGCCTTGCGGATTCCTGTCATGGCTACTGCGCCTCCGAGGTAGCGGTGTTGATCGAGTTCGCGTACATAGCGTCGGCTTCCTCTACTAACTGACCGGCTCGCAGGTAGGCCGCCGCCATCTTGAGGGCTGCTTCTCTCATTCCGTTGAGTGCCTCCGTCATCTTCGCTGCCTTGTCGGAGAACCCTGATTGCAGTTGCTGGGCTGAGTCGAATCCACCAAAGCCATTGAGTCGATGCAAATCAAATGACCGCTTGATCTGCGGGCTCAGGGTCGTGTCGACCAATCTGGTGTAGACCTCCGCGCACCGTCGGGCGGCATCGGCCTCCATCCGGAATGTTCCCCCTACGGCCTGCTGGTACAGCGCGTTCGCCGCCGACTGCCCCACTTCCATCGCCTGGCCCTCCCTTGGCATCTGCCCGGTCACTTTACTGGACGCACGAGATAGGCGATCGGTTCCCTCGGGACGCGGGGGTCGGTTCAACTGGGTCCGGTCCTGCGGTTTTGTCGCGTGTCGCCGCTCAGTACGCCGATGCCAACTGGGACCACGTGCGTGAATCGGGCTCGTAGCGGATCGGACCGGGGCATCGAATGGGACTGTGCTGGTGCCCAACTGGGCTGCGGATCGCTGTGAAATGCAATTCTTCCTGGGGTTATGTCCTGATTGCATGCGAATTCGCGGTGTTGCCACTCTGCGGGATTGCGGCGTGGTCTGCTGGTGCGAGCGATGAAACCTGATTGGAGGCGGGCATGTCGGAGGACGGATCGACCCTGGCACGGCGACAGCTGGGGAAGTATCTGCGCAGTGGGCGCGAGGAGTGCGGGCTCACGCTTCAGCAGGCGGCCGAATTGATCGAGCGCAGTGCCAGCACGCTGCAACGTATCGAGAAGGGTGTGGTGTCGCGTCTGCGCGGTGCCGATCTCGAGGCGCTGAGCAAGATCTACCAGTTCGACGCGGACCACGCAGCGGCGATGAATGGCCTTGCGGCACAGGCAAACGAGCAGAGCTGGTGGCGTGAGTACGGCGACGTGATTCCGAAGGGCTTCCATATCTACGCGGGTCTGGAAGCCGCGGCGTGCAAGCTGACGACCTATGAGCCCGAATTCGTGCCGGGCTTGCTACAGACTTCCGCATATGCCAGTGGGGTGATACGTGCCGCGCATCCGGAGGGCGATGCGGAGGAGCACGCACGTCGGGTTCAGTTCCGTATGCGGCGGCAGGCCCGTATCACTCGGAAATACAGGCCAACAACACTTGACGTCATCGTGCGAGAGTCGGTACTCAGGGGCGTGGTCGGTGGCCCCAGGGTCATGGCCACCCAGCTGAAACATTTGTCGGACATGGGAACTCGGCCCAACGTCAGTGTGCGGGTACTGCCGTTCAGTGTTGGGCTCCCGTTGGGAGAGCAGGTTGGACCTTTTGTTGTCCTCGAGTTCGGTGCCGACCGGACCGGGAGGGAGATCGAACCGCCGGTTGTCTATTCGGAATCCTACCTGGGCGAGTTGTATCTCTCGAAACCTCATATCGTTCGCCAATACCATCAGGCGTACAGTTGCCTTCAGCGAAGCTCTTTGGACACTATAGCCAGTCGAAATCTGTTGCGGCAGGTGGCAAAGGAGTACGAGTCCTGATGGATGAACGATCAAATCTGGTGTGGTTCAAGAGCAGTCGCAGCGATGGCTCCAGGAACTGTGTCGAAGTCGCCTTCCTCCCGAACAGCCTTGTCGGCGTGCGTGATTCGAAGAACCCCTCCGGCCCGGCGCTGACGTTCACCGCTGTCGAGTGGTCGGCCTTCACAAGCGCGGCAACGCGCGGCGAGTTCGATAGGTGACAGCACTGTCCGCGTTCTGCTGAGATTGATGGCTTCGAGTCCATTGAACCCTGACCCAAGCCCAAGCTTTCGGCTGTGGCGCAACACCATCGGCCGTACGTCGCATACCAGCGAGTCGGTGGCTTCGGGCGAATGGCCGCTGGTATGGTCGCGAACTCTCTACCGGCACAAGCGAGTTGAACCGCAAGAAGATGCCAAGGCTCGGGTTGGCGCTGACCTGCCACGTGATCGACAAGCTGTCGGTTCTGCTGTGCAAGGGACGGCACTTCACCTACCAGCGATCGAGTCCTGCCCAACGACCTTCGGCTTGACATCCTCACTGAGACCCACTGTTGTCTCTGGTAGTGGTAGGAAGAAACGCCGTTCACCATAGGATTTACTCATCCTCGCAACGACCCGCCGCCCAGCGAGTCGCTGCGACAATTTGTTCTGAGGGCAGGATGAAAAGGCTCATCTGCTACCGAGCGGCTTGGTGTGTGGTTCCGGAAGTCTCTCGGGGGTTGACTTCGGAGCCGGTCGCGGGTGTTTTCGCCGGTCGGATGTTGGGGCTGGACCATTTCGCAGCGCCGGAACATCACATATTTTGGACTTGCAGGTCCAATTTGTTTGTCGCACAGTGGCACTACGCCCTGGCTTTCCAGGGCCCCGACCGGTCGAACGCCGTGAGGTTCTGCGGTTCGTAGCGGAGACCGAAGCAACGGAGTGGACCATGTCGACGCGCCTCGGGGGCAAGACTGCTCTGGTGACCGGAGCAACCAGCAATATCGGACGGGCCATCGCGGAGGCGTTCGCCGCCGAGGGGGCGCACGTCGTCGTCTCGGGCCGCAGCGCCGGACGCGGCAAGGAGGTCGTCGACGGCATCCGCACCCGAGGCGGCCGCGCTGACTTCGTGCAGGCCGCCCTGGACGGCAGCGCCGCCGCCTCGCAGGCACTGGCCAGGGAGGCGATGCGGGTCCTCGGCGGTGGCATCGACGTCTTGGTCAACAACGCAGGCATCTAACCGAGCGACACCACGGCGGCTACCGACGAGAAGACCTTCGACCAGGTCTACGCGGTCAACGTGAAGGCCCCATTCTTCCTCACTGCGGCAGTCGCACCCGCCATGGTGGAGGCCGGCGGCGGATCGATCATCAACCTGGGCTCGTGGATCGCGCGCTTGGGCATTCCGGTCAGCGCCCTCTACAGCTCCGCCAAGGGAGCCGTGGAAACCCTGACCCGGGCCTGGGCAGCGGAGTTCGGACCGCAGAACGACCCATCGGAAGTTCACCACCTCCGACCTGGACGATCTGCTGGCCCGTCTCGACCAGCACACACTCACCGACCGACACCGAGAATCCTCCGTCGCCCTGGCCGCCTGATCAACCCCCGAAGGACTTCCAGCGCAACCACTTAGCCTGTAAGGCTCACCTGCTACCGAGCGGCTTAGTCGGTTTGACACAGCGTTCATACAGAACGTGGAGACTGCCGATCAGCGCGAAGTAGAGCGGGATTGACAGGATTTCCAGGTTCTCATCCGGTAGCTTGAGAGCCACACCTACTACCACCGCCGCATATGTAGCGAAAAAAGTGCTGCGAAGTGCGACAAGGAGTCGTCCCTGCGGAGGCTCTCGTCTGCTGATCACGATCGCAATCGGCTGCACTACCAGCGCTAACCAGAGCGCAACTCGCTGGACTGGACTGACCCCCATCCAATCACCGAGCGGTGATAGGAGTCCCCACCCGAGCAGGGTGGGCGGGATCGCTCCGAGAACGAGCTCGAACAGGCGCAGCACCTGTTCCCAGGCGGCGACGCTGCGGAAGCCTTCAATGGACACGATTACACGATCTTCCAGTTGGACTTGTTGTCCCCATCAACCGATGCATCACTGAAACTCGACGCCTGCGAGTCCGGCCACTTCCCATCCGGGAAGGTTCTATCGAGCTCGCCAAGGGCTTTTGCCTGTGAGCCGAGAAAGGTAACCAGCGCGCCGATCGCGGCCCAAAGCGCTCCTGTGGATATCCCTGACGTGGCGGCGATATCGGCGATGCTGATACCTGCTCCAACGCCGGAGAGTAGCTCACCGATCGCCCGAGCGAGACCCGCAAGAAATTCCGCACAAATCAGCACCACCCCCGCATAAAAGGCGAGGCCCCCGGTCGCGGACTCCATCATCGCAGCCCTCGCTTTCTCGGCGATGTCCGAAAATGTTCCCGCAGCGCCACTCTGGCTGGTGCATGTCTGCATATACGATGTTCGCGCAGTACCTTCCCAGCTCCGAAGGGCTTGCACATTGTTCGGATCGAGCCCTTGCTTGACTCCGTTTGCTGCATCCCGCACATCCGCCCAGTCCTTGCCTCGCAGGTACATTTCGTACGGTGCGCGCACCCCATGGTATATCTCTGTAATTTTCTCCCATATCCATTTGCTAATTTCGATAATCTTGTCCGCACAGGCCTTGATGACTCGCTGAAGCGCGGGAATTAACCTCACATAAGGGAGATCAAGGGCATCCTCTCTGGCGTTCGGAACATCAACTTTAATCGCCTTATCGACCTTGTCGAGGAACTTGTCCAACCCATCGAGAACTGAATTGTATTGAGAAACATCAAAACTCATAATCAGCTTCCTGGTTACCAAATATTATCGATGCGATGCTTGCCCGCGGCGTCCTCGGCCTCGTAAGTATCTGCGCAAACGCGCAGCACGCCAGCTACGTCGGTGAAGCGCTGGGAAGCTTCGCCCGATCGACTGGCCAAGTTCGTGACAAGGTCATCGTTCGCGCCGACGATAACCTGGAACAATCCCGCTTCAAGGTGGGTGAACGTCAGCATCTGTATCTTTGTCGCTAGACTCGACATGGCGGTTGACTTTTCCTCCCAAACATGCGCATCGTTACGCAATGAGTCGGTGGCAACCTTGAGTTTCTGTGGATCGGCACCCACTAGCTTCCCCTCTTCGAATGATTTTGCATGTTCAGCAGCGCCTGAATAGCATCAGTGGCTAGCCCGAATGCGTTTTTGGCGCCATCGTTTCCAGATGTGAGGCGGCGACGATTGGCCTGGTCGTATGATTCTTTGACTGCCCACGCTATCGCGCCGCCTCCGACCTCCATTCCCCATGGAATTCGGACTATGCAGTCGACAATACTGTTTCGGCTCAACGTGACCGACGCGTAGAGTTCGTCATCCGAACCGGTCGCACCTACGAATTCGCCGAACTTTGCTTCGTCGGGATTGCTGTTCAGCATTTGAAGCGCCTCCTCCAGCAGTTGCTCGGTGGCGACTGTGGGGGAAGGCGTGGGCTCTGGTGGAGCGAACTTTGTCGGTACGACGTCGTCCATGCTCAACGCTTCGAGTCTATCGATAGTGCCGTTTTCGACCGCAGTAGTGCACGTCGATTCGAAACGTTGCTGCTCGGCGTTCTTGAAGGCGTTGACAACGGCTGGACCGATACCACCTTGATCGAGGTATCGGCGCCAATTGTCTGAAACGATAATACGGACCAGTTCTCCTGTGTCCGTGACAGTGACCTCCACCGTTCCTGTGCTATCGCGACTTGTAACGTGGGACGGCCCCGCGGAAAAGACCTCCTGCATAAGACTGGATACTGCTGTGGTAAACCCGTGGAACTGAGCAAGTTCGTTGAGCAGCTTGTCGACTCCTACTAAATCTGGTGTTTGAGGAGGTGTCGTACCGGGTGCGGAAAAGGGGGAGCCCGACGAACTCGATGTCATCGAAGGAGCAGGACCCGCGGGGGTGGTAAAAGGAGGCGGGCTGAACGGGGGCGGCGGGGCAGCGGGACGAGGGGGCGTCGCCGGAGGGGGCGGGCTGACCGGACGGTGTGGAGCCGAGGCCGCAGGAGAGGCTTTGGGCTTCCGTTCGAGGGGGGCATCGTCCCAGTACTCGTCGGGGTCGTCGTAGTGGTTGTAGAACCCTTGGCCTGCCATCAGTGCACCTCACGGCAACCGCTGGCCGTCGACGCGGACAGCGTTCTCTTCTCTGGAATCGGCATCAAACCCCCACTCGCGATACCTGCCGCCAATCCGGCGGACGCTACCACCCTCGTCAGCGTCGTTCGGTTTGTCAAACGTGCCTACGCGGTGCCGCTGCACGAAAGCCTTTGTGAGCCTTAGCTTGTGCGGAATCTGCTGGTTTTTCGTGTTGTTGCGGGTGGTGGCTGGCTGACGTCGTCGGAACTGTGCAAGGTGCCCGGTCGCCGTCGCTGGCCCGCATCGCAGCAGATCGCTGAATCGATGGAACCAAGATCGTTGTTCGCGCGTCGAAACCAACGAACAAGAAAATTACCGATCTAATCCGCTGCTACTGGTGCCCAGAGGGGTGGCACCAGTACCGGCATCGGTCAGTACCGCGACTTGTTCCGGCGGCGGGCGCCGAGGAGCAGGGCAAGAACGAGCACGATGCCGCCGACCACGAGCAGTGTTCTGGTGCCCGAACGGTCGTTGTCCTCGGCACTGGCCTGTACCTCCTGATCGGTGTCCTTCGGCGGTGGGGACGCCAGCACCGCACCGGTTTTCGACGGCTTGGTGCTGCTGTCGGGGAGTTGACCGACGTCGGCGCCCTTGGGGAGGGCGAAGCCGTAGTCGAGGAGGCGGGCGGCCTGGAGGAAGGGGCGTAGCGGCTTGACGTCGGCCTTCAGCAGCGTCACCGCGAGCCTGCGGCCGTCGCGTTCGGCGGCGGCGACGAAGGTCTGCCTGGCGTCGTCGGTGAAGCCGGTCTTGCCGCCGATCGCGCCCTCGTATTCGTACAGCAGGTGATTGTCGTTGCCGATGGGGAAGCCCGGGTGGTCCTTGTCGTCGGGGTTCTCCGGGCTCTTGGGGTAGCCGGGGAAGTCGACCTCCTCGGTGTGGACGAGCTCGGCGAACAGCGGGATCGACATGGCCTCACGGAACAGCACCGTCAGGTCGTAGGCGGAGGTACTCATCCCGGGGCCGTCGAGGCCGGATGGGCTCGCGGTGCGGGTGTCCAAGGCGTGCAAAGACTTTGCCAGTTCGTTCATCTGCGCCACCGCGCCCGCATCCCCGCCGAGCTGAGCCGCGATGGCGTGCGCGGCGTCATTGCCGGACGCCATGATCAGCGCCTGCATCAGCTGCCGGTTGGTGTAGCGGCCGCCGGGACCGATGCCGACCTTGGTGCCGTCGACGTTGGCGTCTTCCTGAGTGCCGGTGACCACCTTGTTCAGATCGAGTTTGCGCAGCGCCACCGTCGCGAGCAGCACCTTGATGGTGCTGGCCGGGCGGTAGCGGCCGTGTGGATCCTTGGCAGCGAGCACCTCGCCGGTGTCCAGATCCGAGACCAGCCAGGCCGTCGCCGAAATATCTTGTGGCACCGGCGGCGCGCCCTTGGGGATCACCACACCGCATTCGCCCATCCGCGCGCCGCCGAGCGGAGGGGAGGGCACGGGCAATGCCGACGGCGTCGGCTCGCCGGGCGAGGGCACCTCGGACTCGTCGATCGGCGCGGGCGGTCTGATCTTCTGCGGGCAGCCGTCGGTGTTCGGGGTGCTGAACGGCGTGGTCGTCGTGCTGCTCGGCGGTGTCGCGGGCGCCGGAGCCGCGGTGGCGCCCCCGGTCACGGCCGCAATGGTCAGTGCGGCGCCGAGGCACAGCGCGGTGCGGAGGTGAAAGTCCCGGATGCTCATCGGCAGAGAGCCTAATGGGCGCAGGCGGGCTCGGTTCGGCTATGACTCGCCGGACCGCGCGGAGTGTGTCAGCGTGCCGCCCCAGGTATTGACAGACACTAGTAAATGAGAGCTACTATCAAAAAGATGTAACTACCATTTAATGGAGCGCTTATGAATACGGACTCGACCCGCCGCTGGCTGGCGCTCGGTGCGCTGGCGGTCGCCATGCTGACCATCGGCCTCGACATCACGGTGCTGACCGTCGCGTTACCCACGCTGGCTGTAGACCTGAATGCGAATAACGGTGCGCTGCAATGGTTCAGCACCTCCTACACGCTGGCGCTCGCCGCGGTGATGCTGCCCGCCGGCGCGCTCGGGGATCGGTACGGCCGCAAGAAGATCCTGCTCGGGGCGCTGGTCCTGTTCGGTGCGGCCTCGCTGGCCTGCGCGTTCGCCGCGACCGCCGGTCAGCTCATCGCGGCGCGGGTGGTGCTCGGTGTCGCGGCGGCGGCCATGATGCCGCTGTCGTTGGCCGTGCTGCCGGTGCTGTTCCCGAACCCCGCCGAGCGGGCGCGGGCCATGAATATCTGGATCACCTCGACGGCTTTGGGGTTGCCGCTCGGTCCGATCCTGGGCGGCTGGCTGATCGACAACTTCTGGTGGGGCTCGGTCTTCCTGATCAATGTCCCGATGGTCGTGCTCGGCGCGGTCGCGGTCGCTGGTCTGGTTCCGGAGTCACGCAATCCCGACCGGCGCCCGCTGGATCTGCCGGGCACGGTGTTGTCCGTGGCCGGAATGCTCGGTGTGACTTACGGATTCATTCGTCTCGGCGACGAGGGCTGGGGCAACGGGCTCGGCTGGGGTGCGCTGATCGCCGGCGCGATTGTGCTCGCGCTGTTCATCGGATGGCAGCGCAGGACGGCCTTCCCGCTGATCGATCTCGGCCTGTTCACCAGCCGTGGCTTCCGCTGGGGCGCGGTGTTCGCCGTGCTCATCACCTTCGGGATGTTCGGCCTGTTCTTCACCGTGCCGCAGTACTACCAGGCCGTGCTCGGCACCGACGCGCTCGGCAGCGGACTGCGATTGCTGCCCCTGATCGGCGGCCTGCTGGTCGGGTCGCGGCTCAGTGACCGGCTGCTGCCGAAGCTCGGTGTGCGACTGATGGTGGCGGCGGGCATGGTGGTGCTCGCGCTCGGCCTCGGTCTCGGCGCGCTGACCTCGGTCGGCACCGAGTACTGGTTCACCGCCGTCTGGATCGGCCTGGTCGGTGCGGGTATGGGGCTCGGTCTGCCGGTGAGCATGGCGGTCGCGATGGACGACCTCGAGGTGGCCCGCGCGGGCATGGGCTCGGCACTGTTGCAAGCGTTGCGGCAAGCGGCGGGCACGATCGCGGTGGCGCTGCTCGGCACGGTGCTGGCCACCGTCTACCGCAGCGAACTCGGCGACCTGAACGTCGACCCGATCAGCGACAGCGTGAATTCCGGTGTTGCCGTGGCAAAGTCGACCGGCGAAGCGGCCATGCTCGAACACGTGCAGTCGGCATTCGTCAGTGGCATGGGAGCGATGCTGTGGGTGTGCGCGGCCATCAGTGCCGTCGCGGTCCCGCTGGCACTCTGGGTGCTGCCGCGTCGATCGGTCGCGGTCCCAGCCGCCGAAGCGGTGCCCTCGGCGTTCGCCGACGTCGATGCGACAGAATCGACACATGTCGGTTGAACTACCCGGTGACGGGCCCGCTGTGCCCGGACTGCGGGAGCGGAAGAAGGAACGGACCCGCCGGACGATTCGTGTCGAAGCGTTCCGGCTGTTCCGTGAGCAGGGCTACGGCGAGACCACGATCGAGCAGATCGCCGCGGCGGCCGAGGTCTCGCCGAGCACCTTCTTCCGCTATTTCCCGACCAAGGATCAGCTGGTGCTCGCCGACGACCTCGATCCACTGATGATCGAGGCGCTGCGAGCGCAGCCGCTGGACGTTGCGCCGCTGACCGCCTTCCGTAATGCGGCCGCCGGGGTCTTCGCGAATCTGCCCGCGGCCGAGGTGGCGTTCGAGCAAGAGCGGCAGGCGCTGCTCTATCACGTGCCCGAATTGCGTTCGGCCATCGGAGCCGAGTTCGAGCGCAGTATCGAGTTGATGGCGGGCATGTTGGCCGAGCGGATGGGCAGGGATCCGATGGACTTCGAGGTGCGGGTGGCGACGGGTGCGATCGCGGGCGCCGCATTGGCGATCGGGACCACCTCGCCCCTCAACGCCGAGAACATCACTCGCGCACTGGATTTCCTCGAGGCAGGGCTGCCGCTCGGCAAGGATCAGCCGACCGAGCGGCCCTGACGTGCCTGGGCGGAACTAGGAGGACTTCGTCACCGGGCAGCCGTGGGCCAGGGGGCCGAGCAGCTTGTTGTTGTCGTAGAAGTGCTCCAGCTCGAGGATGCGCAGATCGTCGGAGACCCTGGCGATGGTCACGCCGAACATCTCGATCTGTTTGCCGGTCGGCTGGTGGTCTTTGTAGGCGCCGTCGTAGTTGCCCCAGTGGCGCCAGCGGAAGGTGACGGCGGGCGGGCCCGCCAGTACCTCGAGGACCTCCCAGAAGAAGCCGTTCGGGAATGCGGTGTGGAACGTCTGGTGCGAGGACTCGAAGGTCTCGGCATCCACCTCGTAGTACGGGTTGTCGCCGATGAGGATGTTGTAGCTGCCGATCCTGGCGAACTCCTCGGCGTTCTGCCATGGGCCGCCGTTCACCCGGCCGCGGTAGTGCGCTGCCACCAGAGAAACCCAGGTCGCCGGATCCTTCTTGTGCGAGACCTCCATCTCGAACACCCGCACCAGGTCCTCGACGATGGCCTCCAGCGAGCCCGCCTCGTGATTGGTGGTGCGCTCGCGCGGCACGATCTGATTGGTCAGGTGGTAGTCCGGCGGCGCGCCGCGCCAGTCTTCGGCGGGCGTCGCCGCGACCACGGCATCGCGGCCTTGGAGCCACAGTGGTGTTTCTGCCACAGGTGTGGAATCTGTTGTATCAACGGACATTTCGGCTTCCCGCCCCTTTCGCGTGCGATCAACGCGTCGAAGGTAACAGCCGCTCGGCCGGTTGTCTCGGCATGTTTCGGGGCGTGCGACGGCGATGAGCCCTGGCGCGCAGCGGTGGCCAGGGACGATGTCACGGCTTGTGTAATGTCACAGTGTCATCGGTGGAAAACCGTTGGGGGTGAATGCTTTCTATGTGTCGGCGGGTTCGGGACCGACACCGACCCGCTGATTTCAACGGGAATGGGCCGCGGCTCGCAACGGAGTGTCGTCGTCCATGGTGGCGAAGAAGCCGCCGATGACATCCTCGATCTCGGACACCGATTCGGCGCAGTACAGCACCGGCTGATAGTGGGTGATGTCGTAGGTCGCGGTGCCCATCGCGACCACGTCGAGCGGGCGCAGATCAGCATGGCGGAACTCTTCGATCTCGCCGTAGGACGACAGCAGTCCGGCTCCGTAGCACCGGACTTCGCCGTGCTCGCGGACCACGCCGAACTCCATCGAGAACCAGAAGACATCGGCGAGGAACTTCAACGCGGTATCGGTGCCGAGCCGGGCGACGGCCGCGCCGACCGCCTCGTAGATCGCGGCGAAACGCGGGCTGGCGATCTGGTTGGCGTGACCGATGATCTCATGGATGGTGTCCGGCTCCGGGGTGTACAGCGGAGCCGAGTGGTGCCGAATGTACTGGGTGGAGTGGAAGGTGCGATCGGCGAAGGAGCCGAAGAACTCGCGCAGCGGCACCAGCCCTGCGGCCGGGACGTAGCGGAAGCCGGTCAGCGGGGTCAGCGCCGCGGAGACCTCGTCGAGTTGGGGGATGCGGTCCGCCGGGAGCCCGAGCCGAGCCGAGGCCTCCAGGACTTCCGTGCAGGCGTACCGCTCGTGCTTGCGGGCCAGTTCGGCCGAGACGATGCGCCACACTTCCTGTTCTTCTGCGGTGTAGTCGACCCGCGGCACCGGCTTGCCGGGTGCGTAGTCCAGCGCCTGCGCGGCGATCGCATTCCGGCGTGCCCGGTAGTCCGGGTCGTGCACGCCGGGGTGCTCATCGCTCAGGTGCACCGTTACGTCGCCCGCGCCGCTGCGGGTCACGGGCGAATACAGCTGAGCCTCGGTGAACATGCCTCCAGGCAATCACTGCTTGGGCCCGCCGACAACAAAAGCCCATGCAGATGCGCAAATTGCCTAGCTGGAGGGGCTTTTGGGCGCTCTTCCCGGCGCCGATGGCGGCATCGGGAGGTGTTTCTGATCAGTAGTGACCGGAGCCGCGATTGCTCGTGCACGGACCGGCCCTGCGGGCTGACGCGGCAGATGACTATGTGCGATTCACCGGACATGATCATCCTTTATGACGCAAGATGGCGAATGTACGAAGGAGGACGCATGAGAACCGTGCGGATCGATCTCGACCAGAAGTTGTTGGCCGCGGCCGCCTCTATCATGGGCACCTCATCCAGCAACGCCACCATCAACGAGGCCCTGCGCCGAATTGTGGTGCACGAGCGACAGCTTCATCATCTGGAGCGGCTGGCTGCGGGTGTGTTGTCCGCGCTGCCAGGACCGGAAGTCATCACTGTGGCCGACAGCTAGCCCGGGCGCGTGCGGCGGAGTTCGGTCGCCGCGAAGAAAGTAGACGTCCGGCCGGTGTGGCGGGCGGTACCGGATCGATCAGGGAGTGAGTGTCCTCCCCGCATCCCGGCAGGTATCGACAGCGGGCAACATGTCGGTGAGCACTGGCATGATCCGAGGATCGCACCGCATTCGAGGGGGATCTGATGTCGGTACCCATTGCCAACCTGCCCTATGGTCAACGACCACGCGAGCGGCTGCTCGCGCTCGGTCCGCAGGCACTCAGCGACGGCGAGCTGCTCGCGTTGTTGCTTCGCCAGGGTCGGCGCGGTGAAAGTGCGCTGGAAATGGCCATCGATCTGCTCGCCGAATACGGCGGACTGACCGGCCTGGCCGGAGCGCGCCCCGAGGAACTGTCCCGCCGCACCGGAGTGGGCGTGGCAAAGGCCGCTGCGGTGGTTGCCGCTTTCCACCTCGGCTCGCGAGCGCGGAACAGCCCTGAGGTCGCATGCCGTTTGGACGGCGCTGCGGATGTCGTCCGGGTCGCCGGGCCGCTGTTTGCGGGCGCCCGCGTCGAGCGGCTCCTCGTGCTCGTCTGCGATGTCCAGAATCGATTGCGGCAGAAGGTATTCGTCGCAGAGGGCGCCATCGACCAGGTGGCTGTCCCGGTCCGCGAAATCCTCAATACTGTGCTGCGTCACGACGGTCGAGCGTTCGCCCTCGTGCACAATCACCCCTCCGGCGACCCGACGCCGAGCTTCGACGACCGGCGTGCCACGACGTTGCTCGCCGAAGCCGCCGCGACTGTCGGCTTGCGATTTCTGGCGCACGTGGTGATCGCGGGGGAGCGGTGGGCGAGCGTTCCGGCGCTCACTCGCAGCTGAGGGCTTCCCAGTCCCGGTAAACCGGTCGGTTGCTCAGCTGGAGGATCTGGGTTAGACCGAGTGTTTACCAGGCCGTTGCCGAACGCTCGTCTCAGTAGCACAGACTCGGTGCCGGATCCTCGACAGCGAAAGCGTTGGTGCTGATGACTATTGACCACTTCGCGGCACGAAACGCCTATCAGCATGGGGTATTTCCGGACGATCACGGCAGGTTCGGTGAATTCGGCGGTAGGTACGTTCCGGAAGGTCTGATGGCCGCGTTGCTGGAGTTGGACGAGGCCTACAGTCTTGCTCGCATCGATCCCGGCTTCATCGACGAGCTCGCGGCTTTGCTGCGCGACCGGGTCGGCCGCCCGACGCTGTTTCACCAGGTGCCGCGATTTGCCGAATCGCTTGCGGTGCCGGGGCTGCGGGTCTATCTGAAACGCGAAGACATGGCACACACCGGCGCACACAAGATCAACAATGCGCTGGGGCAGGTACTGCTGGCCAAACGGATGGGCAAGAGTCGGGTCATCGCGGAGACCGGTGCGGGCCAGCACGGTGTCGCGGTCGCGACGGTGTGCTCGATGCTCGGCCTGACCTGCGTGATCTACATGGGCGCCGACGATATGAGACGACAGGCATCCAATGTGGTGCGGATGAGCATGCTCGGCGCCGAGGTGCGCGCGGTGCACACCGGCAGCCGCAGGCTCAAAGACGCGATCAGCGAATCGGTCCGCGACTGGGTGGCGAACGTGGAGACCACCTACTACCTGTTCGGTACGGCGGCGGGCCCGGCGCCGTACCCGAAGATCGTGCGCGATTTTCAAACGGTGATCGGCATCGAGGCCAGGGCTCAGATCTTGAAATCGGAAGGGCAACTGCCCGACTACGTCATGGCCTGCGTCGGCGGCGGCAGCAACGCCATCGGTCTGTTCCACTCGTTCGCCGACGATCCGCAGGTCCGGTTGATCGGTGTCGAGGCCGCAGGCCGGGGCATCGAGACCGGCGAACACGCGGCCAGCCTCGGCGCGGGCAGCCCCGGTGAAATGGACGGCGCCTACAGCTATCTCCTCCAGGACGAAGACGGTCAGATCAGCCGAACCCACAGCATCGCGGCGGGCCTCGACTACCCGGGCGTCGGCCCCGAACTCAGCTACCTCAAGGACACCGGCCGTGTCACCTGCCGAGCCGCGAACGACGAAGCCGCGCTGCGGGGCATGCAGGCACTCAGTCGCAGCGAAGGCATCATCGCCGCCCTCGAATCCGCCCATGCCGTGGGGTATTTGATGGAAATGGCCGAGGACGGCGAGCTGCCTGCGGATTCGGTGATCGTGCTCGGCCTGTCCGGTCGTGGTGACAAGGATCTGGCGATCGCGGTACAGCGATTGGGTGTCGGAGCCTGACGGCGGTGTATGCCGCCTGTCGTTGTCGGCCTGCCTTGTTTCTCGGGCCTGTGATTGGCGCGGAGATCAGTCCGCCGGGCGCGGGTTGCGGAAGGTCAGCGCGACGAGGAAGGTCAGCACGGCAATCCCGACTGCCGCGCCGAAGGCAGCAGTGATACCGCTGACCAAGGCGTGTTGTGCCGAGCCGCCTGCATTGTGGGACGCAGTGCCGAAGATCGTGACCAGGATGGCAAGGCCAAGGGAGGCGCCGGTCTGCTGGAGGGTCTGTAATGTGCCGCCCGCCGCACCGGCCTCACGTGGCGACACACTGGACATGATGATGACGTTCAGCGGCGAAAATGCAAGGCCGATACCACATCCCATCAGCAGCATCGCTACGAACAGTAGTGGGAAGTAGTCGCTGTCGACCGTCAGCTGGGTCAGCAGAACCAGCCCCGCCGCCATCGATACGGTGCCGGCCATCGTCACCGGTTTCGGGCCGAAACGCGGCAGCAGGCGGGGGATCAGACGGATCATGGTGAACATCAGCAGCGCGGTCGGCAGGAAGGCGAAACCGGTTGCCAGCGCGCTCAATCCACGCACTTCCTGAAGGTACTGGGTGAGGAAGAAGAACATCGACATGCCTGCCATCGGGCCGAGGAACATGTTGGCATAGGCCGCGGCGCGATTGCGATCGGCGAACAGTCCCAACGGCAGCAGGGGCTGCGCGGTCCGCGACTCGATGGTCAGGAAGGTGGCGAGCAAAACTGCACCGACCGCCAGCCAAATGTCGGTCGTCGCGTTGCCCCAGCCGTTCGACGCGGCGCTGATGAAGCCGTAGACCAGGGCTGCGACACCGGTGGTCGCGGTCACCGCGCCGGGCAGGTCGAGGCGGGCGGGCTGGCGCTCTGCGTCCGGCAGGTAGCGCAGCGCGAGCACCGCGACCGCCAGCCCGAAGGGCACGTTGATGAACAGCGCAGAGCGCCAGCTCAGCCACTCGGTCAGCAGACCACCGACGATGAGGCCGATCGCGAAGCCCGCACTCGACATCCCGGAGAACAGCGCGAGCACGCGCATTCGGGCCTTCGGTTCGCTGAATGTGGTGGTCAGCAGTGCAAGGGTGCTCGGCCCTGCCATGGCCGCGCCGACGCCCTGTAGGACCCTGGCGATGAGCAGCCAGGTGGCAGACGGGGCCAGTCCGCCCGCAAGTGAGGCCAGCGTGAACAGTGTCGTTCCGGCGATGAACAGGGTGCGGCGACCGAAGAGATCGCCTGCGCGGCCGCCGAGTAGCAGCAGTCCACCGAAGACCAGCGTGTAGGCGTTCATCACCCAGGACAGGCCGGTCGCGCTGAAGTTCAGATCAGTGCGGATTCGCGGCAGCGCCACGTTCATCACCGTGATATCGAGGACGATCATCAATTGGCAGGTCAGCAGCGTGGCCAGCACGATGCCGGATCGGAGGCGACGGACGCCGGGGGTGGCGGACGCACGGGTGTCCGCGGAAATGGTGGTGGACAAAGAACACTCCATCGAAGGGGAATCAAGCGGAGGAAGCCTCCGTTTCTGATGGAGCTATCATATGGAGGGATCCTCCACTTGCGCAAGCCTATACGGAGGGTTCATCCGTTTTCTAGTGGAGGGTTCATGGAGGCACCATCGACCGGGCGGCCGATGCGCGCTGACGCGCGACGCAACTATGAGCGGATCGTGGCGTCCGCCCAAGAGGCGTTCGCCGAGCACGGCCCCGACGCGCCACTGGAAGAGATCGCCCGCCGCACCGGCGTCGGCATCGGCACCCTCTACCGCCACTTCCCGAGTCGTGACGTCCTGATCGAAGCCGTCTACCGCTCCAGCATCGAACGCCTCAGTCAGCGTGCCCATGAGCTACTCGAAACCCATTCGCCCGCTGAGGCTTTCGAGCAGTGGCTGCGCGAACAGGTGCAATGGGTGATGGCCAACCGCAGCCTCGCGACCACACTGAAGGCCGGTATGGACCACGGCTCACCGACGTTCACGCTGTGCAGGGAACTGGTCATCGACGCGGCATCCGCACTCTTGGTCGCGGCGCAGGACACGGGCGACATCCGCCCCGACATCGAACCGCGCGACCTGCTCAGGTTCGGTCACGGTATCGGCGTCGCGTGCGAAACCACCCCTGAGGCCGCCGAACGCCTGCTCGCCGTGACCTTCGACGGCCTGCGCACTCCCGGTACCAGCGTCCGGGGTTGACCCGCCAGAAGTAGTCGCGGTTAGGCAGGCGTAGTCGAGTGGTCCCCATCGCTGGGATCTATTCCGTCGATCGCGGGATCGACGGGAAACCAGATGTAGCCCAGGGGATTTGCGCTTCAACGGTGGTGAGCGACGGCCTCAGGTGAATCCCGAGCATCAGTCGGGGAGTGATCGAGGCAACCCGAACCGTGAGAGCACGCTGTTGTCGAATCGGGTGATGGCGCGAATCCGGTCGCCGGTGAGGGTGAGGACGATGATGCCGGTCGCGTGGCGGATGCCGTCGGGAGCGCGGAGGTAGGCCCCGAAGGCAGGCTGACCATTCGCCCGCGTCGGCACGAAGTCATAGGTCCGGCCCTGGCCGATGATGCTGGCGTAGAAGCGGGCCACGGCGTCACGGCCGTGGTATTCGAGGGAAATCGGCGGCATGGAGACGCGAACATCGGTGGTGAGCAGTGCGACAAGCGCTTCGATATCGCCGGCCTGGTAGGCGCTGACGAACTTTGCCGCGAGTGCTTGCTCGGCAGGTGAGTGCGGCGCGGGCGCCGGGTCCTCGCTCGGCGGCAGCCGCTGCTGAAGGCCGGCGCGGGCTCGTTTGAGGAGGCTGTTGACCGAACTGACGGTCACATCGAGCATGTCGGCCACCTCGTCGGCGTGGTATCCGAGGACCTCTCGCAAAATGAGGACGGCCCGCTGGCGGGCAGGCAGGATCTGTAGCGCGGTCACGAAGGCCAGGGATATCGATTCGGTCTGTTCGTAGCGCGCCTCGGGGCCGAGGGGCACGTCGATCCCACCCTCGAGGAGGGCATCGGGATACGGCTCCAGCCAGACGACTTCGCCGAGCCGATTCGGCTCCGGCGGCTCAACTCCGGGGATGTCCCACTCCTTGGCCGGGCGTCGGCTTGCCGAGCGCAACGCGTTGAGGCAGCGGTTGGTGGCGATCCGGTAGAGCCAGGTGCGGATCGAGGCGCGTCCCGCAAACCCGTCGAGGCCCTGCCAGGCGGCCAGCAGCGTGTCCTGCAGTGCGTCCTCGGCGTCCTGGAAGGACCCGAGCATGCGGTAACAGTGCACCTGTAGTTCGCGACGGTGTGGTTCGGTCAGCTCTCGGAACGCGGCGCCGTCTCCGGCCCGCGCCCTGGCGATCAAGTCGGCGCTCACCACGTGCCATCACTCCACCCTCGCGTCACGTCTTTCTCCAGCTCTCCTAGTCGACCTCTGTATAGACACCGGCCGAGCCGCGAACTGGGCGGTGGCTGTGCGCCCAGTTTCTCGACGGCTCGGTGTCTACCTCTTCGACAGTGTGATTCGTTGCTAGGAGTGTGTATGACAATCGCCGACAAAGTGGTTCTGGTGACCGGTGCCAACCGCGGTATCGGAAAGGCGCTGGTCGAGGAGGCCCTGCGCAGAGGTGCCCGGCGGGTGTACGCGGGGACACGCCAGCCCATGGACCACCCGGACGCGCGCGTCACACCGCTGACGCTCGACGTGACAGACGCCGAGCAGATTCGGGCAGCTGTCGAGAGCGTCGAATCCCTCGACATTCTCATCAACAACGCGGGCATGTGTTTGTACGACGACGTGAGCGATCGTGCCGCGATCGACCAGTCCCTCGCCGTCAACTTCTACGGCATGTATGACGTGACCCTGGCCTTCCTGCCCCTGCTCACCCGTTCTGGCGGCGCCATCGTCAATGGTCTTTCGCTGGCCGCCTTGGCCCCGTTGCCGGTGATTCCGGCCTACTCGATCTCCAAGGCGGCCGCGTTCTCCCTGTCGCAATCGTTGCGCGCCCTGCTGGCAGGTCAGGGCGTGCGCGTTCATGCCGTCCTGACCGGCCCCGTCGACACGGAAATGAACGCGGCCTTCGACATTCCGAAGGCTGCGCCGGAGTCCGCGGCACGAGGCATCTTCGACGGACTGGAGAAGGGCGAGGAGGACATCTTCCCCGATCCGATGTCGGCGTCCGTGGCCGAGGGTTGGCTCGGCGGTGCCGCCAAAGCGCTCGAGCGCCAGAACGCGTCTTTTGTCGCAACACCTGTTGTGGCATGAACAACACCCGGCACCACCAGGAAATGGAGCGAACCATGAATGCAGAAAGCTACACAACCACCTTCACGGTCGATCGAACGCCGGAAGAAGTATTCAGTGCCATCACCAACGTTCGCGGCTGGTGGTCGGGGGAGATCGAAGGCGGTACCAGCGAACTCGGTGATGAGTTCACCTACCGCTACCAAGATTTACACCATTCCAAGCAGCGGATAACGGAAGCCATCCCCGGCGAACGGGTCGTGTGGCTTGTTGTCGAAGGTGGCCCAAATTTTGTCGAAGACAGAACCGAGTGGAAGGGCACAAGTATTTCTTTCGAGCTGTCCGAGAAAGATGAAGGGACACAGGTTCGCTTCACGCACGTCGGTTTGGTCCCGGAGTACGAGTGCTTCGATGCCTGTTCAGATGCGTGGGGCTCCTATATCAACGGCAGTTTGCGGAACCTGATCGTGGCCGGGACTGGGCGGTCGGGCCATGAGTGACCTGTCGAGCCGGACCACACTCGTCGTCGGCGCCGGTCGCGGCCTGGGTCGAGGGATCGCTGCAGCATTCGCCGAGGCGGGTGCTCCCGTGGTTGCCGTCGCCAGGACCGGCTCTGAACTCGCCGAGCTGGCGGCGACCAATGCCGGCGTTCGGACCGAAACCGCGGATGCGGCAGACGCAACGGTGGCATGGAGCTTGCTGGACCGATACGAGCCGGAGGTCCTCATCCTGATCGCCGGCGCCAACCCGGTCATGCGTCCGCTCCAGCACCAGACGTGGGAAACCTTCTCCGTGAACTGGCATTCCGACGTCAAGATCGCGTTCACCTGGCTTCGGGAGGCACTGCTGAAGCCACTGCCGCCTGGCAGCAGGGTGGTGGTGGTGAGCAGCGGGGCCGCCATCAACGGATCACCTGCCAGCGGTGGTTACGCCGGGTCCAAGGCCACTCAGCGTTTCATCGCGGCGTACACACAAGATGAATCGCGCCGCGGCGGCCTGGACATCACCGTGACGACGATCATGCCCAGGATGACTCCACACGGAGACGTGGGCAGACGAGGCTTTCGGGCCTACGCGGCCCGCAGCGGTCGCACCGAAGAGGAATTCCTGCAGGCATCAGGCGACCTGTTGACCCCTGAGATAGCGGGATTCGCCCTGGTGGAACTGGTTCGGGCCGACCCCGAGACCAGCGCCCCCGAGTACCTGCTCACCGCCGCCGGGCTACAGCAGTTGCCGTGACCGGCGGCGCGGGAGGCGATACCCGTCGGTTCCGCGCCGCCCGAATCCCTTGTGCCAGATGTGGAGAGCGGCCCGCTTACGGGAACGACGAAGGCCGCCTTCATCTTTCGATGGAGGCGGCCTTCGTTTTACGGAACCGGGTCGGAAAGGACTAGCGGGCGAACAGCAGTGCGCGCTTGACTTCCTGGATGGCCTTGGTGACCTCGATGCCGCGGGGGCAGGCGTCGGTGCAGTTGAAGGTGGTGCGGCAGCGCCAGACCCCTTCGACGTCGTTGAGGATGTCGAGACGCTCGCGGGCGGCTTCGTCGCGGCTGTCGAAGATGAAGCGGTGGGCGTTCACGATCGCGGCCGGGCCGAAGTAGCTGCCGTCGGTCCAGTACACGGGGCAGGAGGTGGTGCAGCAGGCGCAGAGGATGCACTTGGTGGTGTCGTCGAACCTGGCGCGGTCGGCCTGGCTCTGGATGCGTTCGCGGGTCGGCTCGTTACCCGAGGTGATCAGGTAGGGCTTCACCGCGCGGAACGCGTCGAAGAACGGCTCCATGTTCACCACGAGGTCCTTCTCCACGGGCAGGCCGCGGATGGGCTCGACGGTGAGGGTGATGGACTTGCCGTCCTTGGGCAGCATGTCCTTCATCAGCACCTTGCAGGCCAGCCGGTTCACACCGTTGATCCGCATGGCGTCGGAGCCGCACACACCGTGCGCACAGGAGCGCCGGAAGGTGAGCGTGCCGTCCAGGTAGGACTTGATGTAGATCAGCACGTTCAGGAAGCGGTCGGTCGACAGGACCGGCACCTGGAACGACTCCCAGTGCGCGCCCTTGTCGTCCTCCGGGTTGAACCGGGCAACCTTGACGGTGACCATGACCGAACCCTCGGGGATCGGCGCGGGCTTCTGTGATGAGGGTGCTTCGGCTACAGCAGTCATCAGTACTTACGCTCCATCGGCTCGTAGCGGGTCTGCACTACCGGCTTGAAGTCCAGGCGGATATCGGAGATGAGCTCCGCGCCCTCCTTGTAGGCCATCGTGTGCCGCATGAAGTTCACGTCGTCGCGGTCCGGGTAGTCCTCGCGGGCGTGGCCGCCGCGTGATTCCTTGCGGTTGAGCGCACCGACCACGGTGACCTCGGCCAGCTCGAGCAGGAAGCCCAGCTCGACGGCCTCGAGCAGGTCGCTGTTGTAGCGCTTGCCCTTGTCCTGCACCGTGATCCGCTTGTAGCGATCCTTGAGTGCATGGATATCGGTGAGGGCCTGCTTGAGGGTGTCCTCGGTGCGGAACACGGCGGCATTCATGTCCATCGTGTACTGCAGCTCGGTGCGGATGTCGGCGACGCGCTCGTTGCCGTGGTCCGACAGGATCAATGCGAGCCAGTCCTGCACCATCTGCGCCGGGTTCTCCGGCATGTCCACGAATTCGGAGCGCTGCGCGTACTCCGCGGCGGCGATGCCCGCGCGGCGGCCGAACACATTGATGTCCAGCAGCGAATTGGTGCCGAGACGGTTGGAGCCGTGCACCGAGACGCACGCGCACTCGCCCGCCGCGTACAGGCCAGGCACCACGTCGGTGTTGTTGCGCAGCACCTCGCCGCGGATCTTGGTCGGGATGCCACCCATCACGTAGTGACAGGTCGGCATGACCGGCACCAGCTCGGTCACCGGGTCGACACCCAGGTAGGTGCGGGCGAACTCGGTGATGTCGGGCAGCTTCTCCTCGAGCACGTCCTCGCCGAGGTGGGTCACGTCGATGTAGACGTAATCCTTGTTCGGTCCCGCGCCGCGGCCCTCGAGCACTTCGAGCACCATCGAGCGGGCGACGATGTCACGTGGCGCGAGGTCCTTGATGGTGGGGGCGTAGCGCTCCATGAAGCGCTCACCGCTGGCGTTGCGCAGGATGCCGCCCTCACCGCGGACGGCTTCGGAGATGAGGATGCCGAGTCCGGCCAGACCTGTGGGATGGAACTGGTGGAACTCCATGTCCTCCAGCGGCAGACCCTTGCGGAACACGATCGCCATGCCGTCACCGGTCAGCGTGTGCGCGTTCGAGGTGGTCTTGTACATCCGGCCCGAACCGCCGGTGGCGAACACGATCGACTTCGCGTGGAAGACGTGGAGGTCGCCGGTGGCCAGCTCGTAGGCGACGACGCCGGTCGCGATGGGGCCGCGGTCGGAGTCGGTCAGCACCAGGTCGAGCACGTAGAACTCGTTGTAGAACTCCACGTCGTGCTTGACGCAGTTCTGGTAGAGGGTCTGCAGGATCATGTGACCGGTGCGGTCGGCGGCGTAGCACGCGCGGCGGACCGGGGCCTTGCCGTGATCGCGGGTGTGCCCGCCGAAGCGGCGCTGGTCGATCTTGCCCTCGGGCGTGCGGTTGAACGGCAGACCCATCTTTTCCAGGTCCATCACCGCGTCGATGGCCTCCTTGGCCATGATCTCCGCGGCGTCCTGGTCGACCAGGTAGTCACCACCTTTGACAGTGTCGAAGGTGTGCCATTCCCAGTTGTCTTCTTCGACGTTGGCCAGTGCGGCGCACATGCCACCCTGCGCCGCACCGGTGTGGCTGCGGGTCGGGTACAGCTTGGTCAGCACGGCGGTACGTGTACGGGGCCCGGCCTCGATCGCCGCGCGCATGCCGGCGCCACCGGCACCGACGATCACGACGTCGTAGCGATGCTCCTGAATCCGCGATTCACTCATGCCTGCACCTCGCTGCGCTCGGTTCCGGCATGTGTGAAACACGCCGTGTCGATGATTCGTTCGCTGCGCTCACTCATCGGAGGTGGCCTGTTCCTAACTGATGTTGGGGTCGAAGGTGAAGATGACGTAGGTGCCGACGCCAACCACGAGGACCATCGAGATGGCCAGCGCGGTGTTCAGCCAGAACCGGGTCGAGTCCTTGCGGGAGTAGTCCGCGATCACCGTGCGCAGGCCGTTGCCGCCGTGCAGCTGAGCCAGCCACAGCATGGTGAGGTCCCAGAACTGCCAGAACGGGCTGGACCAGCGACCGGCCACGAAGGCGAAGTTCAGTCGCTTCACGCCGCCGTCGAGCAGCAGCATGATCGCCATGTGGCCGAGCACGAGCACGATCAGCAGCAGGCCGGAGAACCGCATGAACAGCCACGCGTACTTCTCGAAGTTGCCGTTCGACCGCGACCGCGGGGACCGAGGCAGATCGAGGCTCGCAGGCCGGTCATAGGACTTACCGATAACGGGTGCGCTCATAGTGATCAGTGCTCCGTGAACAGGTAGAAGAACTGGCGCCCGATCGCGGGTACCGCCAGCAGGAACCAGACCGCGAGGATGATCCAGAGCATCAGACGCTGGTACTTCGGTCCCTTGGACCAGAAGTCGACCAGGATCACGCGGACGCCGTTGAGCGCGTGGAACAGCACGCAGACGACAAGACCCATCTCCATCAGCGCGACGATGGGGTTCTTGTAGGTTTCGATCGCCTCGTTGTAGGTATCGGGGCTGACCCGAACCAGTGCGGTGTCCAAGACGTGCACGAAGAGGAAGAAGAAGATGGTGACACCGGTGATCCGGTGCAGCGCCCAGGACCACATTCCGGGGTCGCCTCGGTACAGCGTCTTCCGCTTCGGCTGTGCCGGAGCTTCTATCGTGGTCATAGAGTGCGGTCGCCTCCAACGTCGTTGATGGACCCGGTTACAGATCCGACGCCGGCATGCAAAAAGGGGCGAATGCCCAGGTGGCTGCGTTTTGCTGTGCCAAAGAGCTAACGCGGGGCCCGCCGCCGGGAACCTGAACCGATCTGTTGTGGACTCTAATCCCCTCGCAATGCCGGAACTAATTCGGCGTGCCGTGCGTTGCGCGACATTCCGGAGAGTTAGGTTTACCTTTCTTGATGTGTGAAGGGTTGCGCGGCAGCCCTCGCGCGGCCTGATTCGGGCTGGTTCACGGGAGGTCGTCGATGTCGGAAATCGACTGGAATATATTGCGCGACAATGCAATTCGAGTTATGCGCAACGCCTATGCGCCGTACTCGCGGTTCCCGGTCGGCGCGGCGGCGCTCAGTGCCGACGGTCGAATTGTAAGCGGATGCAATGTGGAAAATGTCTCATATGGGTTGGGCCTGTGTGCCGAATGCGTACTCATCGGTAACTTATTTTCGGGTGGTGGCGGCCGCTTGATAGCGGTCTCTGTGGCCGATTCTCGCGGCGAAATCCTGATGCCCTGTGGGCGGTGCCGGCAGTTGCTCCACGAGCACGGCGGCGCCGATCTTTTGATCGACCACAAGTCCGGACCCGTTGCGCTGCGAACCTTGCTGCCCGATGCCTTCGGTCCCGACGACCTGGACGCCGGGCAGCAGTAACTATCGGCCCAGCCCTCGAACGAATGATGCGGCGAAGCTATCGGAGGCCACCGACAGGAACCAGGGCTCGAACGTGTCCCATGCCAGACTGGCGGCTGTGACGGCATGGGACGCGGTTTCGATCATCACCACCAAGCGGGACGGCGGGGAGCTGTCGGACGCGCAGATCGACTGGGTGGTAGACGGATTCACCAAGGGGGCGGTGGCCGACGAGCAGATGGCCGCGTTGGCGATGGCCATTGTCTGGCGGGGGATGACGCGGCGCGAGACCGCGCGTTGGACCGCCGCGATGATTTCCTCCGGCCGTCGGATGGACTTCACCGATCTGCCGCGGCCGACGGTGGACAAGCATTCGACGGGCGGCGTCGGGGACAAGATCACGCTGCCGTTGGCGCCGTTGGTCGCGGCCTGTGGTGCGGCGGTGCCGCAGCTGTCCGGGCGTGGGCTCGGCCACACCGGCGGCACGTTGGACAAGCTCGAGGCCATCGCGGGCTGGCGGGCCGATGTGACAGTGCCGCGGATGCGCGAGATATTGACAGATCCTGACATCGGCGCCGTGGTGTGCGCGGCGGGCGCCGATCTGGCTCCCGCGGACAAGCGGCTCTACGCGTTGCGCGATGTCACCGGGACCGTCGAATCTATTCCGTTGATCGCCAGTTCGATCATGAGCAAGAAGATCGCCGAGGGCACCGCCGCGCTGGTGCTGGATGTGAAGGTCGGCGCGGGCGCGTTCTTGAAGACCATCGAGGGCGCACGCGAATTGGCGACGGCGATGGTCGAACTCGGCACCGACGCGGGCGTGCGAACGGTCGCGCTGCTGACCGCGATGGACACTCCACTCGGACGCACCGCGGGCAATGCGCTCGAGGTCGCCGAGTCGGTGGAGGTGCTCGCGGGCGGCGGTCCTGCCGATGTCGTTGAGCTGACCCTCACCCTGGCTCGGGAGATGGTCGCGCAGGCCGGGCTCGACGTCGATCCCGCCGATGCACTGGCGGACGGCCGCGCCATGGACCACTGGCGCGCCATGATCCAGGCACAGGGCGGCGACCCGGACGCGCCGCTACCCCGCGCGAAGCACACCGAAATCGTGCGCGCCGAGCACGACGGGGTGCTCACCGGCCTCGACGCCATGGGTGTCGGTATTGCCGCATGGCGGCTCGGCGCGGGCCGCGCCAGGCAGGGCGACCCGGTGCAAGCCGGTGCGGGCATCGAGATGCATGCCAAGCCGGGTGATTCCGTCACCGCGGGCCAACCCGTGCTCACCCTGCATACCGATACTCCGGAGGCGTTCTCCGGCGCTGTCGCCGCGCTGGAAGGAGCTATCACGATCGATGAGGTGGGACCGAAGCTGGACACGCCGTTGATTCTCGGACGAATCGGTCATTGACTCGGTCGGCATCTCCGGGGCCGACCGTGATCCGGTACTGAATGGGGCTACCAGCCTTGCCGCGCCCGCGCGCCGACGTGGGCATCGCCATGCCGCCGACCACATGGTTGCGCTTGCCGGGCTGCCCACCGTGGCTGCCTGCCTGACTTGTCTCGTAGCAACAAGTCTCCTCCGCCATCATGATCATCGGCGGCCTCCTGATGTGCCGATGTTGGCACGCACATCGGTCGAATGCCTTGGCTGCCAAGGGAACCCGTCGCCACCGCAATCGGATGCCCGATGCGGCCGGTCGGGAACGCCAGCACGTCGGCGGCGGTTTCGGTGCGTGGCCCCGATTACTGCATCCGGCGGCGAACGGCCACTCGAGCAATGCGGATGAGGTCGACGTCTCGACGCGGCGCGCCCGAGAGGGCAATCACAAGTGATGACGCGCACCAAGTGCGCTGCCGCGGCGGTGACATGCAGCTAACGTGTGGTCATGACAGGACCGATGCCTTTGACCCTTGCCTCGATCCGCCAAGCTCCCAAAGCGCTGCTGCACGACCACCTCGACGGTGGCCTGCGACCCGCAACGGTTCTGGAGCTCGCCGCCGATTGCGGTTACGACGACCTACCCGCCTCCGACGAGACGGCGCTGGCCGCGTGGTTCCGCGACGCGGCCGACAGCGGTTCGTTGGAGCTCTATCTGGAAACCTTCGCCCACACCGTCGCGGTGATGCAGACACCGGAGGGTTTGCGCCGGGTCGCTCGCGAATGCGCGGAAGACCTGGCCGCCGACGGCGTGGTGTACGCCGAGGTACGCTTCGCGCCCGAACAGCACCTGGAGCGCGGCCTGACCCTGGACGAGGTGGTCGAGCACACCCTGGCCGGCTTCCGCGAGGGCGAGGCGGCGGCCGCGGCGGAGGGCCGCCCGATCGTGGTGATCTGCCTGCTCACCGCCATGCGGCACGCGGCGCGCTCGCGGGAGATCGCCGAGCTCACCGTGCGTTTCCGTGATCGTGGCGTCGGCGGTTTCGATATCGCGGGCGCGGAAGCGGGTTTCCCGCCGAGCAGACATCTCGATGCTTTCGAATACATGCGCGCCAACAGTGCGCACTTCACCATTCACGCGGGTGAGGCCTTCGGTCTGCCCTCGATCCACGAGGCCCTCGCCTTCTGTGGTTGCGACCGGCTGGGCCACGGCGTGCGGATCACCGACGACATCGCTGTGCCGGGCGCGATCGAGGACGCCAGCCTCGGCCTGGTTGCAAACTATGTGCGCGATATGCGGATTCCGCTCGAGTTGTGTCCGTCGTCGAACGTGCAGACCGGTGCGGTCCCCTCGCTGGACAAGCATCCCTTCGACCTGCTTGCCCGACTGCGTTTCCGCGTCACCGTCAACACCGACAACCGGCTGATGAGCGACACCAGCATGAGCAAGGAGATGGCGAAGCTGGTCGACACCTTCGGCTACGGCTGGAGCGACCTGGAACGTTTCACCATCAACGCCATGAAGTCGGCCTTCATCCCGTTCCCGGAACGTCTGCGCATTATCGACGACATCATCAAGCCGGGTTACGCAGTTTTGCTCGGATAGCCAGGGTGGCAAGGGCTTTCGCGCGTGTCCGGCTTGCCGGGTGCGCGTGGTCCGGCTCAGTTGAGGCGGATCCAGATCTGCTCGGCCCGGCCGAGTAGTCGATCGTCGGCACCGTACACGGCCGTCGAAGCGAAGGACTTGCGGCCTTGTTCGCCGTGATTCTCGCCGACGGCCACACACCGCTCGCCGACCTCGGGCAGTGCGTGCACGGTGGCGGTCATCGAGCCGAGCACGGCGGGCCGCTCGAACATCCCCGGCAGCGACCAGCCGCCCGGGCAGTCCATCGCGGCCCACAGCACGGCGGTCTCCAGCGGCAGCGAATCGTCGGGAACCCATGGTGCGGCGACCAATCTGTCGCCGACAACGCCCGCCTGAATCCGCAGGCCATCGGTGCGAGCGCTGCCGCAGACGAAGCAGTGCGCGAACAGTTCGTTGCTCTGGTAGGAGCTGGCGGCGGCCTCGGCGTCGTCGAACGACACGCGCTGCGGGGCGTCCCGTTCGAACTCACCCGCTCGCGATTCGGCGAGCAGGGTGTCGCCGTCGTACAACCGGCCCGCACGCATCTGCAGCGCGGTGTCCAACGGCGGCGGGCCGCGCAGGATCACCGTCACCGCGGCATCGTCGCGCTGCGCGGCGAGCAGCCCACCCACATAGCCACCGTTGCCGGAGCCGGGCGGGCCGTTGAATCGAGCGGGAATTTGGAGCGTTCGAACAGTCACTGCGGTGCGAGCCGACTCTCGAAGTTGCGCTCCAGCTCCCGCCAGCTCTGGGCTTCGGCGGTGAACGGTGGGTTGGGGGCCATCCGGTTCGGGTCCGGGTTCAGCAGGTAGGAGACGTACCAGCCGAGCGGGTTGGACTGGGCGAGCGCCTGCTCCACGGTGTCGTCGTCGGCATAGTCGGCGGCGTCGGTGAACAGTTCGACCGCGAGATCGAGCTGCTCGACATCGACCGCCTCCGGGCCCTCGGCCAGATCGTCGGCCAGGCCGGGCAGCACGTAGACATTCTCGTCGGTGACCTCGACCTCGAGCGAGCCGTCGACGGCGGCGGTCTGCACATCGGTGTAGGTGCTCACCCGCGACAGATCGTGCTCGTGGTCATCGGCCAGGTAGCGAGCCAGCGCCCGCTCGGAGCCGAAGACGGTGATCGAGCCGTTCTTGCCGAGGAAGATCGGCTCGTCGTCGAGGTAACAGCGCAGCGTGAAGTAGTTGCCGTCGGCGGTGACGATCTTGACCGGGTCGATGCCGACCTCGTGCCAGAACGACTCGTCCTCTTCGTCTTCGTCCTCTTCGTCTTCGTCTTCGTCGTCCGCGTCGAGGTCGACGGTTTCGAACTCTTCCTCTTCCTCGCTGTCGGCCGCGTCGTCGGCGTCGACGACGTTCTCCTCGGCCGCGAGCAGCTCCGCCTCCGCGACCGCGACGGCCTCGGGGTCGACATCCGGGGTCTGCACCACGGAGTCGATGGCATCGAGGACGTCGTCCCAGCCCTTGGCGATGGCGGCGCCGATCTGATCCCACAGGTCTTCGCCGTCGCGTCCGACGAAGGCGCTCACCCCACCTGGCAGCGCGCCGAGGACGGGGTGCGAACCGAAGAACTTGGTCACCGTCTCCAGTTCGCACACCTCGCCGATGTTGCGCACCATGGCGAGGGTGTCTTCCAGCTCCGCGATGGTATCGACATCGGGATCGCCCGCGGCCAGCTCCGGCACCGCGACCAGATCGAAGGTGAAGTTCTCCTCCGGCTCCAGCTCCACCGCAGAAAGACCGGCGACGACCTTCCACGACGGATGGTCGATGAGGTCGTTGTCGGAGTTGGTCCGGATAAAGGCGGCCAGCTCCGCGACGGTTTCGAAACCGTAGAGGGAGTCCTCGTGTCCGAGGAACGCCTCCCACTCGTCGTCACCATCGCGCCAGCGCGGTGCCCACAGGGTGACGAGATCGCCGTCGGTCAGGCCGAGCTCGATCGGGACGATGTCTCCAGAAGCCATGAGCGGAAGCCTATCGACCTTCCGCGTCAGGCACTATCCGGCCCGCCCCCAATTGTTCCCTGAGCCCCCTCGGCGGCCGGGACAAACGACTCGTTCAGTGTCGCAACGACCTTCGAGCGCTGGGTGCCCGCGTCCTCCGCGGCCTGCTTACAGGCCCAGACAATGAGCTGGCCGACCTCGGCGGGAGGCAGCGTGGTGACCGATTCCGACAGGGTCAGCGCGACCAGCGCGCCATCGCTGTCGACCTCGGCGCTGACCGCGCCGTCCTCGGTGCGGAACCGGCCGCGCACCTGCTTGAGGCCGTAGAGCGCGGCCTCCAATGCCTCCAACTTCTGCGTCGCGTTGGCGACGAGAGCGTCCATCTCCGCGCTCATGACTGCGCCTCCCCGGCGCTCGGTTCCGTCATGATCGCAGGGGCGACGGTGTCGATGCTTCGCTCACTCATACCGGCCTCATCCAGCTCGTGGGTCCCGTGTCGGCGTCATCGATCCGGTCCAGTTCGTCCACCGCAGCCTGGCGGGTCGGCAGGTTGAGCCGGTCCAGAATGTCGGCGGGCAGGCCGGCCTCGGCGAGTACTTCGCGCCTGCGGGCGCGGGCAGCGACGGTGGAGCGCTTCGTCAGCCGCAGGATTTCGTCCGCCAGAGTCTGTGCGCCGTAACGGTATTCGCTGCGCTCGAACTTGATCTCCACCGGCATGCCCTGATCGGTGGCGCGCACCGAGATGGTGCCGGACCGGTTGGTGCTCGCCGCCACCGTGACATTGGGGACGGCCGGGGGCTTCGGTTCGGTCATGACTGCGCCTCGCCGGCGATCGTCTCCGTCATGCCCGATGGCGCTGTGTCATTGATTTGCTCGCTGCGCTCACTCATGTGGTCGGCCTGTAGAAGCCGTAGAAGTCCATGCCTATGTTCTCCGTTCGAATCGAGCTGATCTGGACCGGGTCACCCGCCTCGACGAACTGCCCGTTGCCGATCACCATGGCGACATGGCCGTCCCACACGGCCAGGTCGCCGGGCATGAGGTCACCGGGGGAGACCCCCATGTGCCCATTGCCCTGTTCTTGGGCAAGTCGGGGCAGCTCGACGCCTGCCTCGCCGTATGCATATTGGGTGAGCCCGCTGCAGTCCAGCCCGCCGCCCGGGCTGGTGCCGCCCCACACATATGGCGTGCCGACGGCGCCGAGCGCGGAGCGAACCGCCTGCGCGGCCTGCTCGTTCGGCGCCTCGACGACGCTGCCGTCCGGCAGCGTGACCTTCACGCCCTTGCCGTCCGGCGTCTGGCCCGCCGAACCACTGTTGGGTTTCTGCTGGCCAGGTGTGCTGGGCGACGAGCCGGATTTGGATGGTGTCGAGCCGGACATCGACGGGGTCGCCATGCTGGTGAGCATGCTGCCCGCGGAACCGCCGACACTGGTCAGCGTCGAGAGCAGTTGCTGCGCTCCCGAACTCGCACCGCTGGCCAGCGCACTCGCACCGCCTGCCAGACCGGCGGGCAGCGTCGCGGGCGCCGTCGACGGTGGCGGGGTCAATTCGGTCATGCTCGCGGTCTGGGTATCGAGTTCGCTGCGCACCCGCCCGACCACGTTCAAGCCCTGGCCGAGATGGTCGATCGCGGAGCCGACGAGCACCGCGAGACCTTCCGGCGTCGCGATGGTCGGACCGAGAGCGGACGCCGTGTTCACGAACGACTCGACGATTGCGCTCAGTTCCTTCTGCCCGGTCTCGACCTGGGCGGCAGCCTGATCGACCACCGTGGCCATGTCGTTGCCGCGATCGGAGATGGTCGCGGCGGAGGTCTGCACACGCAACGCCTTCGCGGTGGCGGAATCGGCAGCCCGACCGTCCCACGCCTCGTTCATGCTGTTGATGCTGTTGCGGCCGAACGCGTGGATCTGGTCGATGATGCTCGAGGTGGACTGCAGCTGACCGGAGGGGCCGTCGGTGGGCAGGACTCCCGAGCCGAAGCTGGAGAGCAGGTCGAGCAGTGGCTTGGCCAGCACGCTGATATCGATCATCGGGTCACTCGCCCAGTCCGGAATCTGCGCTGTCGATCGCGGCGGCATTGGTCTGGTCGGTTTCGCCGAGGACGACAGCAGCGCCGGTCGCGGCCCCACCCACGGTCGTCAGCACGGCCGACAGTTGGCCGATCGCCGCGACGTGCCCGGCATGGGCAGCGGCATAGGCGGCCATGAAATCACCGCCGATCAAGCCCATGATGGGACCGAGTAAGGCGGGATCGGCGCCCGCCGCGCCCGCACTGGCCGCCGCCATCTCCGCGGCCATGGTGTGGGCGGACGCACCATAGGCTGCGATGCCCTCGGTGTCGGCCGACATCTTTCGCATAGTGCTTCCCCCATCTGTTTTCTTCCCAGGCAGAGTACGTCATCCACCTAGTTCGACGCGCTGCCTTCCGGATCGGTTCCAGCCCCATCGAAAAAATTCCCCCGCCGGAGGTTCGACGTCGAACTCGTTGCCAACCTTATCGTTCACTCATGCACACGCACACCGTGGACCACCCACTCGCCGCCGCCCTGCTGACCACGATGCGCGATGCCAGGACGGCCAACCCGGCCTTCCGCGCCGCACTGCGCGATCTCACCGGAATCCTGATCTACGAGGCGCTGCGCGAAGCCCCCGTCGCCCGATTCGAGGTGGCCACCCCGGTGGCGCCGGTCGAGGGCGTGCGCTTGGCGAAACCGCCACTGCTGGTGCCGGTCCTGCGCGCGGGCCTCGGCATGATCGACGCGGCCGCCGAACTGATTCCGGATGCCAGGGTCGGCTTCGTCGGCATCGCCCGCGACGAACAGACCCACCAGCCCGTCCCTTACATGGAGTCGTTACCAGAGGACCTCTCCGAGCTCCCGGTCTACGTGCTCGACCCGATGCTGGCCACCGGCGGCTCGATGTGCCACACCCTGGGGTTGCTCGCCGCTCGCGGCGCCACCGACATCACCGCAGTCTGCGTCGTAGCTGCACCTGAAGGCGTTGCCGCACTGGAAGATTCAGGGTTCCCGGTCCGTCTCGTCACCGCTGCCGTAGACGCAGGCCTGAACGCCGACGCCTACATCGTGCCCGGCCTCGGCGACGCAGGCGACCGCCAATTCGGCCCGCGCTGACCCCTCCCCATCGAGCGCGCGGAACAGTTCGCCCAGTTCACCTCCCAGTGCGACACCGTGAACTGGTCAGCCGAAGCTGGGTAGCGTGCCCGGCTCGACATGTGAACTCACGTCCCGGCGGTGTTCCGGGCAGTGCTGGGCACGTCATGTGCCGTACCCGACTTTCTGCTTCCGCAGCCTGGGTAGACAGGCAGCGGCTTCCAGCGTGAGGACTGGCTGTGGTTGCGTTCCACGCAGTCTCGGCGGCGAGCGTAGTGGAATGGTGGGTGGTTCGGGGGTGGGAGCCACCCTTTCACTGCGCTCGCGTGGCGCTAGTGGGCGAGCTGTTCGCAGAAGGTTCGGAGGGTGGAGAGGTGTTGGGCTGCGGCGGTTTTGGCGGCGGGCAAGGTTTGGCGGGTGGGGGCGGGGTGGACTACTTCGAGGTAGCACTTGAGTTTGGGCTCTGTGCCGGAGGGGCGGACGACGATGCGTGCGGTGGCGCTCTCGAAGATCAGTGCGTCGGTACGCATTCGGCCGCGGGCCTGTAGCAGGTCGGTGTATTCCATCGGGTCGCCCGCGACCTCGCCGGGCGGGGCGGCGCGTAAGCGGTCGACGACGGCGGCGGCTGCGGCCGCGTCAAGAAGGCGCAGCGACACCTGATCGACCGCGTGTACGCCGAATTCGAGCGCGTAGTCGTCGAGTTCGTCGGCCAGGGTGCGGCCGACGGCCTTCAATCGGGCGGCCAGGTCGACGGCGAGGACGGCCGCGGAGATGCCGTCCTTGTCCCGCACCGTGGCCGGGTCGACGCAATGGCCGATGGCCTCTTCGTAGGCGTAGACCAGGCCGTCTCCTGCTCGGGCCAACCACTTGAAGCCGGTCAGGGTTTCCGCATAGCGTGCGCCGCGGGCGGCGGCGAGCTTCGAAAGTAGTCGCGAGGAGACAATGGTGGTGGCCACCAGCGAGTCCGGCGGTGCGGTGCGCAGCACGTAATCCCCTAGCAGCACTCCGGTTTCGTCGCCGCGCAGCATGCGCCAGCCGCCGCTGCCATCGGGGATGCCGACGGCACAGCGGTCGGCATCCGGGTCGAGGGCAATGGCGATGTCCGCGCCGATCCGCTCGGCGGTGGCGAGCAAAAGGTCGGTGGCGCCCGGCTCTTCGGGGTTCGGGAACGCGACGGTGGGGAAGTCGGCGTCGGGCGCGAATTGCTCGCCGACGACGTGCACGTGGGCAAATCCGGCGTCCGCCAAGGCTTTCACCACGGTATCGCCGCCGACACCGTGCAACGGGGTCAGCACGATCCGGATATCGGAGCGCTCACCGGGACCGCCGATGAGTTTCGGCAACTGGGCCACCCGATCGAGGTATCGGCGCACAAGATCATCATCGGCGGGGGTGACCGAGGTCCTGGCAATCGGTTCGGTGACCGCCTCGATGCAGCGTTCGATCTCGGTGTCGGCCGGGGAGATCAGTTGCGAGCCACCGTCCAGATACACCTTGTAGCCGTTGTCGGTCGCCGGGTTGTGCGATGCGGTGATCTGCACTCCGGCAACGGCTCCCAGCTCCCGAACCGCGTATGCGACGACCGGCGTCGGCAGCGGGCGCGGCAGCAGCGTCACCGGAAAGCCGGCGGCGGCAAAGATCTCCGCTGTCGCGATCGCGAATTCGGCCGAGCCGTGACGGGCATCGCGACCGACCACCACCGCACCGCCACCGAGACAACGGTCGCGCAACCATGCGGTGAGACCGGCCGTCGCCCTGCTGACGGTCGTCGGATTCATGCCATCGGGCCCATCCTGCAATGGCCCGCGCAGCCCGGCCGTGCCGAAGCGCAGCATCTACAGCCGTTCCAGCACGCCACGCAGCAGCTTGCCGAGGCGCGGCGCGGCCGCATGCCCTTCGGCGAGCACCTCGGCATGCGAAAGGTGCGCACCCGTGACACCGGCGGCCAGATTGGTGACCAGCGAGATGCCGAGTACCCGTGCGCCGAGCGCGCGGCACGCAATGGCCTCGAGCACCGTCGACATGCCGACCAGATCCGCACCGATCGTGCGCAGCATCCGAATCTCGGCGGGCGTCTCGTACTGCGGCCCGGTCAGTCCCGCATACACACCCTCGGTCAGGCTCGGGTCGATTTCTCTTGCCAGCGCACGCAATTCGGGATCCCAAGTATCCACGAGATCGACGAAGGTCGCACCGGTCAGCGGCGTGCGACCGGTCAGGTTCAGATGGTCGCCGATCAGCACGGGCTCACCGACACGCAATCCGTCACGGATGCCGCCGGCTGCATTCGTCAACACCACCGTCTCCGCACCGGCGGCAATGGCCGCGGTCACCGGATGCACGACCTCAGCAGGCTGATAGCCCTCGTACAGATGCTGGCGGCCCATCAACAGCAGCACCGGCGTCTCGCCGACCGCAACGGAATGAACCATGCCGACATGCCCCTGCGCACTCGGCGTCCCAAACCCGGGCAGCTCCGGCATCGGCACCGACGTAGTCGCCGCCCCGATCTCCGCGGCCGCCTCCTGCCACCCCGACCCCAGCACCACCGCAACTCGGTGACGCTTGACTCCCGTACGTTCGGCGATCGCCTCGGCGGCCTGTTCGGCAAGCATGAAGGTCACGATAGCTGGGTTTGATTTGCAGCGCCTGCGGCGCTGCGTGGTTGCGGCCCCGAAGGCTCGCGTCCGAGCGGCCGAGACTCGCGACTTCGTCACATGCGCTTCGGCCGCTCGGACGCGAGCCGGCCGCGAACGGTCGCTCGTAAGACTCGCTCCGTGGTGGGTGCTTTGGCGGGGACGCTCGTGACTTCGGCGCGTCGCTCGGATCACGTGGGTGCGGGCGGCGGGGCGCTCGCGACATCGGTGCACCGCTTCGGTACCCGGGGCGGGCCGCGAGCTCGGCTTGTAGAGCGGCTCCGCCGAGGGTGCTCATGTGATGCTCGCAACTGGGCGCTGTGCGGGTGTCCACGCACCTCGCCGGCGCAAGCTACCCGCGAGTAGGGCTGGTGCTCCGCACCCGATACGCTGCACGCATGGCGTATCTGTCACGTGAAGGAGATGTGTTCGTGGTCTACCTCGGGAACGAGGGTCAGGCCGATAGCGAGAACCGCTTCCATCCTGATTGGATCGACGAATTCCACGGCCTGCTCGACGAGGTCGAAGCGTCCGAGGGGCCTGCCGCGCTGGTGACCACCGCGACCGGGAAGTTCTACAGCAACGGTCTCGACACCGACTGGTTGTTCGGCAATCTGGACAAGATCCACGGCTACCTCGACCGTGTGCACTCGCTCTACACCCGGCTGCTCGCCTTCCCGATGCCGACGGTGGCCGCGATCAACGGTCACGCTTTCGGTGCGGGTGCGATGCTTGCCACCTCGCACGACTTCCGCGTGATGCGCGCCGACCGCGGCTTCTACTGCCTGCCCGAGGTCCACCTCGGGATGCCGTTCACCGTCGGCATGAATGCACTGCTCACCGAGCGGCTTTCCAACCAGGTCGCCTTGCAGGCCATGACCACTGGCCACCGCTACTCGGCGGATCAGGCGATCGCCGCGGGCATCGTCGACGACAAGGCCGACGCCGAGGCGTTGCTGGGGGCTGCCATCGCGCGGGCCGCGGCACTGGCGGGCAACCGCAAACCGAACCTGCCGGTGATCAAGCGTGCACTGCACGCCAACGCGCTTGCCGGCCTCGCTACCCCGACCACCCCGGAGAATCTGGCATTCGCCGCCGGATAACCCGTGATCACGCCCTGATGTGAGCAGTCGGACTGACGTGGCCTGCGCCCTATAACCGGCGCAGTGCGACACTGTGTTCCATGCCACCACCGCGTAGCGGGCTCCCTGAATCGCGCAGCGACCACCACGCTGGGCGGATGGGTGCGGTCGAGGCGGCGGATGCCGCGATCTATGCCGCGGCCGCCGAGCTGATCGGCCTGTCGCACGCGATCCATGCCGAACCGGAGTTGGCGTTCGAGGAAACCAGAAGCGCCGCCAAGACCATCGCGCCGCTTGCCGAGCGCGGTTTCGAGATCGAGACCGGCGTTGCCGACCTGCCGACCGCCTTCCGTGCCACCTACGGCAGCGGCGAGCTGACGATCGGCATCTGCGCTGAATACGACGCGCTACCGGAGATCGGACACGCCTGCGGACACAACATCATTGCGGCGTCGGCGGTCGGCGCTGCGATCGGTCTCGCCGAGGTCGCCGATGCGCTCGGGATCACCGTCGTGGTGTTCGGGACGCCCGCCGAGGAGAGTGGCGGCGGCAAGGTGCTGATGCTGCAACGCGGCGTCTTCGACGACATCGCGATGGCGATGATGGTGCACCCCGGCCCGTTCGACATCGTCGGCGCGCGCTCGCTGGCCCTTGCGGATCTGTCGGTGACCTTCCACGGGCGCGAGGCGCATGCGAGCGCCGCGCCGGAATTGGGTCGCAACGCCGGTGATGCGGTGACGGTCGCACAGGTAGCCCTCGGGTTGCTGAGGCAGCATCTTCTGCCTGGTCAGCAACTGCACGGTATAGTCAGCGACGGTGGCGTAGCCCCCAACATTGTGCCCGGACGTGCGGAATTGCTGTATTACCTACGTGCAGCCGACTCCGCATCTCTCGACAATTTGATGCAACGAGCAGCGGATTGTTTCGAGGCGGGCGCTCTGGCGACCGGCTGCACGCACGAAATACGGACGGTTGCGCCGACATATACCGAGCTAACTCCCGATCCGGGATTACTGTTTGCCTATCGCGAGCAGATCGTCGAATTGGGCCGGGTGCCGATCGCACCGGAGCTCGAGGCGCAGCGACCGCTCGGGAGTACGGACATGGGCAACGTCACCAACGTCATTCCGGGCATCCATCCGGTCATCGGCATAGACGCCGGTGGGGCGGTGACACATCAGCCCGGCTTCGCCGCGGCGAGTATCAACGCCTCGGCGGATCGTGCGGTCACCGACGGCGCACTAGCGCTCGCGCGTACCGCTATTGCCGTCGCTCGCGATGATGTAGATAGAGACAGGTTGTTGCAACGGCTCGTTCAACGACAGGAGGACATCCGGTGAGCAATACCAGCCGTTTGGCGGCCCCGGCGTCGGGCCCGCAAGCGGTGGCCCCGGCAACCACGGAGAGTTCGGCGAGCGTCGCATCGTCGGACACCGTGCGAACCGGGCAGGAAGCGGTCGAGACATGGTTGGCCGAGCACACGGTCGACCTCGTCCAATGGCGCAGGCATATCCACGCCAACCCGGAGCTTTCTCGTACCGAGTTCGCCACCACCGAGTTCGTCTCGGCGTGGCTGACGAAGGCTGGGCTTTCGCCCCGACGGCTTCCGGGCGGCACCGGGCTCATCTGTGACATCGGACCGGATGGACCGCGGATCGGATTGCGCGCCGATATGGACGCACTCCCGCTACAGGAGTTCACCGGGCTCAGCTTCGCCTCGACTGTGCCGGGCGTGTCGCATGCCTGTGGGCACGACGCACACACCACGATTCTGCTCGGCACCGCGCTCGCGCTCGCCGACGCCGATCTGCCGCAGGGCGTGCGGCTGGTGTTCCAGCCCGCCGAGGAGGTTATGCCGGGCGGCGCGATCGACGTGGTGGCCACCGGTGCGATGGAGGGTGTGGAGCGGATCTTCGCGCTGCACTGCGATCCGCGGCTGGAAGTCGGGCGCATCGGAATCCGCGTCGGGGCGATCACCTCGGCTGCCGACACGATCGAGCTGGTGCTCGATTCGCCGGGCGGCCACACGTCGCGTCCGCATCTGACCAGTGATCTGGTCTATGCGATCGGCACCGTGATCACCGGGTTGCCCGGGCTGCTGAGCCGTCGCATCGATCCACGCACCAGCACCGTTATGGTGTGGGGCGCGGTCAGCGCAGGCAAGGCGCCCAACGCGATTCCGCAGACCGGCATGCTCACCGGCACCGTTCGCACCGGCGACCACGCGACCTGGTCGCTACTGGAGCCGATGGTGCGCGAGATCGTGGACGGCCTGCTCGCCCCGACCGGCGTGCGGTACCAGCTGAACTACAAGCGTGGGGTGCCACCGGTGGTCAACGACGAGCAGTCGACGCGGATGTTCGAGGACGCGATCCGCGAGATCGGTCCGGACGCGCTCGCCGACACCATGCAGTCCGGCGGCGGCGAGGACTTCTCCTGGTATCTGGAGGAAGTGCCCGGCGCGATGGCGCGGCTCGGCGTCTGGTCGGGTCACGGCGAACAGCTCGACCTGCACCAGCCGACGTTCGACCTCGACGAGCGGGCGCTTGCGGTCGGAGTCCGCGTGCTGAGCAACATCGTGCTGCAAGCGGGCTGAGCGACCGGACATTGCGCAGACAGCTGCGGCCGGACCAATGGGTCCGGCCGCAGCTGCTTTTGTCGGAGAGCGCGTGGGGTCAGCCGAAATTGCCGGGACCGACATTGCGGCTGTTGCGGGTGCGCAAGGAATGCACGTAGTCCTCGGGCGCGCCTGCTTTCTCGGCCGCGTCCGCGATCACACCGATATATCGCGCGGAGGGCAGGCCGCCCTCGTAGGCGTCGAGTACGTACAGCCAGGCGAGGATCGGCTGGGCGCCACTACCCGGATTCGGCGAGACGCGTAGCCGGACCTTGCGATGGATTCCGAAGTCGGAGCCCTCCCAACGGTCCAGCCGCTGCTCGTCCTCCGGTGAGACGTCGTAGAGCACGACGAAGACCCGGGACCCCGGCTCTTCGACGACGGTGGCCAGCGGCCCCTCCCAGCCGATGTCGTCGCCACTGAAGGTCAGACGCCAGCCCTCCAACCAGCCCGTACCGGACATGGGGGAGTGCGGACAGCGCTCGAGCATCTGAGACGAGTCCATGTTCGACCCGTAGGCGGCGTAGATCGGCACCAGCAAAGGGTATCCAATAACCGCCGCACATCGACTCTATCCCGGCAGATGTCCGTGTTGTGCGCGCCGCCACTACGGCCGCAACCACGCGTAGCAGCGGCAAACTGCCCCAGCTAACGTTGTCCGAGGTACCGGAGATCCCGGTCGAACTGCTCGAGCGGAGGTATCCATGACCCGCATAGCGATCATCGGTGGCGGGCCGGCCGGCTACGAAGCGGCGCTCGTTGCGGCGCAGCACGGCGCATCGGTGACCCTGATCGATTCCGATGGCATCGGCGGCGCGTGCGTGCTGTGGGACTGTGTGCCCTCGAAGACCTTCATCGCATCGACCGGCGTGCGCACTGACCTGCGGCGCGCCCGTGACCTGGGCATCACCCTGGATCCGAGCCAGGCGACCATCCAGCTGCCCGAGGTGAACGGCCGTGTGAAAGCGCTTGCGCTCGCACAGTCTTCGGATATTCGGTCGAAGCTGCAGACCGTCGGGGTGACGGTGCTCGCAGGACACGGGCAGCTGATCGATGCCGCGACCGGTCTCGCCGCGCATCAGGTGCGCGCGATTCTCGACAGCGGTGAGGAGCGGATCGTCGAGGCCGAGGTGGTGTTGATCGCCACCGGTGCGAGCCCGCGCGTGTTGCCCGGCGCCGAGCCGGACGGTGAGCGCATCCTGAACTGGCGTCAGCTCTACGACCTGCAGGAGCTGCCGGAGACGCTGGTCGTGGTCGGTTCCGGTGTCACAGGCGCCGAATTCGTCTCCGCGTACACCGAAATGGGTGTGCATGTGAAGCTGGTGTCCAGCCGCGACCGGGTGCTGCCCGGCGAGGACGCGGACGCCGCGCTCGTGCTGGAGGACGCGCTCGCCGAGCGCGGCGTCGAGCTGGTCAAGCACGCGCGCGCCGACGCGGTGGAGCGCACCGCCGACGGCATCGTGGTCAAGCTGTCCGACGGCAGGACCGTCACCGGCACCCATGCGTTGATGACCGTTGGTTCGACGCCCAATACCGATGGTCTCGGTCTGGAGCGGGTCGGCATCGAGCTCGACCGCGGGTATCTGCGGGTGGATCGGGTGTCGCGTACCTCGGTGCCCGGCATCTATGCCGCGGGTGACTGCACCGGCCTGCTGCCGCTGGCCTCGGTGGCCGCGATGCAGGGTCGCATCGCGATGTATCACGCACTGGGTGAGGGCGTGAGCCCGATTCGCTTGAAGACTGTGGCTTCCGCGGTGTTCACGCGCCCGGAAATCGCGACGGTCGGCGTGAGCCAGACCGCCATCGACAATGGTGAGACGCCCGCCCGCACGGTGATGTTGCCCCTGAACACCAACCCGCGCGCCAAGATGTCGGGTTTGCGACGAGGTTTCGTCAAGATCTTCTGCAGGCCCGCGACCGGCGTGGTCATCGGCGGCGTGGTGGTGGCCCCCATCGCTTCGGAGCTCATTCTGCCGATTGCCCTTGCGGTGCAGAACAATTTGACCGTCAACGATCTCGCCCAGACCTTCTCGGTGTACCCGTCCCTGACCGGCTCGGTTACCGAGGCCGCACGCCTGCTGATGCGCCACGACGACTTGGACTGACAGCCGGTTCTCGGCCCCGGATCGGTCGCGTTGGGGGCGCTGATCGCGGCTGCGTGAGTGTTCCTGGCGTTGGGCATATTTCATTGCATTGCCAGTGCGGCTCACATGTGGTTCACTTCCCGCAGAGATGCGATCGGCGGGCGGTCGCGAGGTTTTCTGTATGGGGGGCTTGCTCCTTTCCAAACGGGATACGGCGAGCGGCCCTGAAGCCGTTCGGCGGCCGTGCGTCTCACCAGAGACAACTGAGTGCGGTCGGTTCGGTCGCACCCGGGAAAGGGATTTGCGAAAAGTGAAACATCGTAAGCCGAGTCGGGCGCAGCGAGCGATGGCGAGTACATCGTTGCCGCTGGCCACTGCGGCCGCTGTGGCCACTCTCTTCGCGGCGCCGGCGGGGGCAGTTCCCAATGAGCCGACCACACCGACCACACCTGCACCGGCACAGCCGGGCACCGATGCGCCTGCGGACCAGGGGCCGGAAACCACCAAGCCGGAGCCGAACAAGCCGGAGACCAAGCCGGAACCTGGTAAGCCGGAGTCCAAGCCGACGCCGAGCCAGCCGGGTGTCACCACGCCGGACCCCAACCAGGTGATGCCGAATCCGAAGGATCCGAAGCTCGCCGCGCCGACCCAGCCGGGTGTGACCACCCCGCGGGTTGCGCCGCTACCGGTTCCCGGTCAGCAGCCGCCCGCTCAGCCTGTTGTCGTGCCGGATCCCGCCGGCACCGACGCGAAGCCGGTCCAGCCGGGCGCGACCCAGCCGGGCGCCCCCGGCGCCGCACCGGGCAGCGAGGCGAATGCCGAGGCGGCACAGCCCGAATCGCAGACCCTGGTGCAGCAGCCGCCGCGCTGGCAGGCGCCGCGTCTGCAGGCCGCGCCTGCAGCTCCGGTCGTCGAGATGACCGGTCCGCACGCGGAGCTCGGCGCGAACATCGACGGTGGTGGCGCGCTGCCCGGCTTCGCGGCCAACACCCACCACTTCAACAACGCGGCGGGCTATGTCGGCACCGTCGGCTACCACACCCCGACCGGTGCGGGCGAGGCCGGCGTTTCGGTCGAGTACGTCGATGCCAACACCATCAAGCTCACCAGCTACACCGGTGGCGAGGGCTTGGCCGACAACAAGAACACCGTCGTTCTCGACACCACCGAGCTGAACAAGGCGAAGGCGGCCGTCGAGCACTGGATCGCGGCACAGCCCGGTGGCGCGGCTGCCCTCGAGGCGGCAGCGCAGGTTAAACTTCCGGTGCAGCCGGGTGAACTGCTTCCGCAGACGGTCAACATTGCTGGTGTCACGACTCAGTGGGGTGGCTCGCTCCAGTACTGACACGAGCTGATTCGACGGGTGGGGCGGTCGTTCGCGACCGCCCCACACGTGTGTCCTGGGGAAAGGATTTGGTGTGGGTTCCGAGGACGATGCGAAGGGCAGAGAATCCGGCCAGCCCAGGTCGGAATTCGGTCCACCGATGGGCGAGTTCGGCCCGCCGGTATCGGAATTCGGGCCGCCGGTCGGCGAATTCGGCCCTCCCATGGGTGACTTCGGTCCGCCCGTGGACGATTTCGGTCCGCCGACGAGTGGTCAACCGCCGCAGTGGTCGGAGCCCGCGGCCGATCATCCCGAGCTGATCTGGCGTCCGGCGGACGAACCGCCGGCGATGCCGCCCCCGCCCGCGCAGTATCGAGCGCCCGACACTACGGTCTTTTCCGATGCGCCGCCGCCCGTGCCGCCGGTCCAGCCGTCGCCGCAGCCTCCGGTCGATGCGGACGAAGATCTCACCGTTCCCGGTCCACAGGCGGCGTCGCCCGGTGTCGAACGCGATACGTGGTGGAATCGGCCCGCCGACGGCGGCGGTGTCCCGACGCCACCGCCGGCTTCCGGGCCCGGCCTGTCGTGGTCGGACGATCCCATTGCCAAGCGCCTGGCTCCCAGCGCCATCCCGACCCCGGTGTTCACCACGAATCGGCAGAAGAAGGGTTCGCGCGGCCGCTGGATCGCGCTCGGCTCGGTCGCCGCGGCGGCGGTCGTGGGCGCGCTGGTGGCGACCATCATTGCGGTGAACCGCGATAGCGGCGGCGGGTCCGCGGCGCCGCCGCCTGTTACGCCGACAGCCGCGTTGAGCTGCCCGGCAAGCAAGGACGGCAAGGTGACCGTCGGCAATGGTGCCGGTGATACCAATAGCGGAGCAGGCGCGATTCTCGGTTTCCAGTACGCCTACTACGTCGAGCGCAGTGGCGAGCGGGCCCGCAGCTACCTCGCGCCGGATGCGGAGTACTTGTCACCCGCGGAAATCCTGCAGAAGGCCATCAACGAGGAGATCCCGGTGGGCACCACGCATTGCGTGCGGATCACCGAGGCGGCCCCGGATGCCTACGATGTGGACCTGACCGAGCACCGTGCCAACGGCACGACCATCGTGTACCCGCAAACGGTCACCACGGTCGACCGGGACGGCAAGAAGTTGATCTTCGCGGTCCGGGAACGTTGATTAATTCCCATAATATGGGAAGCAGTTTCATATTCTGGTACTTGATCTGGGACAGTTGGGTCACGTGTCCATGGTGTCCCCGGAGGTGCGCATGCCGCCGACTATCCCACCGCTCGCAGGCAAGCTCGGCAGTCTGCAGAGCTCAGCGATCCGCGATCTGCTGAAGCTCACCACCCGAGCCGACGTGATCGGCCTGGCAGGTGGCCTGCCCGATGCCGCGCTGATGCCGCGCGAGCGGATCGCCGCCGCTGCGGAGACTGCGCTGAGCGATTCGAGCTGCCTGCAGTACACCGAATCGCCCGGCTGGGCGCCGCTGCGCGCCGTACTCGCCGAGCGGGAGTCGGCCCGGCTCGGCCGCGTCGTCCCGGTCGACGAGGTGTTCGTCACCCACGGCTCGCAACAGGCGCTTTCGCTGCTTGCCGAGGTACTGCTGGATCCCGGCGCACTGGTAGTTGTCGAAGATCCGGCGTATGTCGGTGCGCTACAAGTGTTCCGGGCAGCTGGGGCGCGGATCATCGCGGTGCCGCTGGATGCCGAGGGTATGCGGGTCGACGTGCTCGCGGAGCTACTCGGGCGCGGCGAACGTCCCGCGTTCGTGCACACCGTCAGCAACTTCCACAACCCCGGCGGGGTGACGATGAGCCAACAGCGTCGTCGCGAGCTGGCGGAACTGGCCGATGCGCACGGCTTCTGGGTGATCGAGGACGATCCATATGGCGAGTTGTGGTTCGACAGCCCCGCCCCCGAACCGGTTGCCACGTACTCGGGCAACGTGATTCGGCTCTCCAGCGCCTCGAAGATCCTCTCGCCCAGCCTGCGCGTCGGCTGGATGGTTGCACCGGACCAGGTCTGCCGCGGGGTGGAATTGCTGAAACAGGGGGCGGACCTGTGCGGTTCGGCACTCACCCAGCAGATCGCCGCCGAGCTACTCGCCGACGAGACCTGGCTCACCGCCCACGTCGACAACGTCCGCACCGCCTACGGCACCCGGGCCAAGGCCCTGGTGCACGCCGTGCGCAACCGATTCGGCGATCGGATCGTCTGCACCGACGCGACCGGTGGCATGTTCGTCTGGGCCGACTTCACCGACGACACCGACACCCAGGCGCTCCTCCCGCGCGCACTGGCCGAAGGTGTCGCCTACGTCCCCGGCTCCGCCTTCGCTGTCGACGGCGGCTACCGCAACTCGATGCGCATGTGCTTCACCACCTCGGATGCCACGACGCTGACCGAGGCTATCGACCGCTTGGCGCGTGCTGTCGTGAATCAGTGACTGCCACATCGTCTTTCGGACTGCCAAGCTGATCGATCCTCTCGCTGTGGAGTTAACCGCCGCGGTAGCGTCCGTATTGGATCTCAACGGGAGGGAATCAATTCATGATCGCGAAATTCATTACGGGTGCGCTGATTGCCGGCGGCATGGTGTTTCTTGCGCCGAGCATTGCCACGGCGGGTCCTTGTCAGCCTGTGACAACCGACTGTCCGCCTCCGCCGCCGCCCTGCCAGCCGGTGACGACGTGGTGCCAGCCCGCCGCTCTGCCGTTGTCCGAGTTCTAGTCCACGATCAGCGCGAATCACCGCGGCGTAGCCGTGGGTTGCCTCGCAGAGCGCGAGGTAGCCCACGGCTCCTGCATCTGAAATGCCATGGCTGGATTAGCTTGCTCGCCGCCGAATAGGCTGTGCCACTGGCGGTTCGGGTCGCTCAAGAGGCCCAGTTGTAGGTTCGTTCCACAGCCTTGTTCCACTCTGCCAGGTGATGGTCGCGGTCCTCGGCAGACATCGTCGGTTCCCAGGTCTTGTCGGCCGCCCAATTGGCGCGGATGTCATCGGTATTCGGCCAGTAGCCGACCGCGAGTCCGGCGGCGTAGGCCGCACCGAGAGCGGTGGTTTCGTTGACCACCGGGCGGACGACCGGGACGTCGAGAATGTCGGATTGGAACTGCATCAGCAGGTCGTTGCCGACCATGCCACCGTCCACCTTCAGTGTCGTCAGTTCCAGGTCGAGCTGTTCGGATTCGGCATCCGCGCGCATGGCGTCCACCACCTCGCGGGTCTGAAATGCGGTGGACTCCAGCACTGCTCGCGCCAGGTGGCCTTTGTTGACGAAGCGGGTGAGGCCGGCGATCACGCCGCGAGCATCCGGCCGCCAGCGCGGCGCGAACAGCCCGGAAAACGCGGGCACGATATAGGCGCCGCCGTTGTCGTCGACGCTGCGGGCCAGCGGTTCGATCTCCTCGGCCGCGGAGATAATGCCGAGGTTGTCCCGGAACCACTGCACCAGTGAGCCGGTGACTGCGATCGAGCCCTCCAGCGCGTACACCGCGGGCTCGTTGCCGAGCCGGTAGCACGCGGTGGTGAGCAGTCCGTGCTTGCTGACCACCGGCGTCGTCCCGGTGTTCAAGAGCATGAAATTGCCGGTGCCATAGGTGTTCTTGGCCTCGCCGGGGGCCAGGCAGGCCTGGCCGAAGGTTGCCGCCTGCTGATCGCCGAGGATGCCTGCGACCGGAATACCGGCCAGTGGGCCCGCCGTGATCGCCGCGTACACCTCCGACGAACTGCGGATCTGCGGCAGCATCGCCTGCGGCACGGCGAATTCCGCGCAGATCTGTGGATCCCATTGCAGCGTGCGAAGATCCATCAGCATGGTGCGCGACGCATTGGTCACGTCGGTGATGTGCTCGCCGGTGAGGTTCCACAGCACCCAGCTGTCGATGGTGCCGAAACACAGCTCGCCGGCCTCGGCGCGTGCTGCCGCGCCCTCGACATGATCGAGGATCCAGCGCAGCTTCGGTCCGGCGAAGTAGGTGGACAGCGGCAGGCCGGTGCGGTCCTGATAGCGGGTCGCGCCGTACTCGCCGCCCAGTTCGGTCACCAGCCGGTCGGTGCGGGTGTCCTGCCAGACGATGGCGTTGTAGATCGGCTTGCCGGTGGCGCGTTCCCACACCACCGTTGTCTCGCGCTGATTCGTCACGCCGACCGCCGCGATGTCGTCCGCGCCGAGACCGGTGGTCTGCAAAACCTCACCGAGGACGAATGCGGTATTGCGCCAGATGGTTTCCGGATCGTGTTCGACCCAGCCCGGCCGCGGGAAGATCTGCTCGTGCTCCCGTTGGGCGACGCCGACCACGCGGCCCTGCCTGTCGAACACGATGCACCGACTCGACGTCGTGCCTTGATCAATGGCGGCCACATAGCGACGCATTCGTGCAGGCTACTAAATGCGGTGCGCGCTGCGGGTCGAACGACGCGACACGGTGGGTGTCGAGCGCGCTGCGCATCGCCTCGCGCGGTGGGTGTCGCCGGACTACTGTGGACCTCGGTTACCGGCGGGTAGCTCCCCGGCGACACGGCCGGCACCACGGCCGAGGATTCGTCCTCGACTCGCATAGCCTGTACCCGGAGCAGCTCGATCGTGTGCCCGTGAACACCCACAACGTCGTCTACACCCGACGCCGTCGTCGGCTGGAGGAGTCGAGCAATGACCAAGAATCCGCAATCGCAGTTTCTCGGCCCCCAGCAGCGCGCGGCGGCATGGGAGCGGTTCGGCAAGGATCACTTCGATGTCGTCGTGGTGGGCGGTGGCGTGGTCGGGGCCGGAATCGCGCTGGACGCGGCGACCCGCGGCCTCAGTGTTGCCCTGGTCGAGGCGCGTGACCTCGCCTCCGGTACCTCCAGTCGGTCCTCGAAGATGTTCCACGGCGGCCTGCGGTATCTGGAGCAGTTGGAGTTCGGGCTGGTGCGTGAGGCGCTGCGCGAGCGCGAACTCGCGCTGTCCACGCTGGCGCCGCACCTGGTGAAACCGCTGTGCTTCCTCTACCCGCTGACCCACCGTGCCTGGGAGCGCCCGTATGTGGCGGCCGGTCTGGTGCTCTACGACACCATGGGTGGCTCCAAATCCGTTCCAGGGCAACGTCATCTGTCTCGTCACGGCGCACTGCGGTTGGCGCCGGGCCTGCGGCCCGATTCGCTGATCGGCGGCGTCAGCTACTACGACACCGTCGTCGACGACGCCAGGCACACGATGACCGTCGCCCGGACCGCCGCGCATTACGGTGCGGTCATCCGCACCTCCACCCAGGTCGTCGGCTTCCTTCGCGAGGCCGACCGCGTCGTCGGAGTGAAGGTCCGCGACAGCGATGACGGCCGCACCGGCGAAGTCCGCGGCCATGTGGTGATCAACGCGACGGGTGTGTGGACCGACGAGGTGCAGGCGCTCTCGCACAATCGCGGCCGATTTCACGTGCGCGCCTCCAAAGGCGTGCACATCGTGGTGCCCCGCGACCGCATTGTCAGCGATTCCGCCATTATCCTGCGGACCACCACTTCGGTGCTGTTCGTGATTCCGTGGGGCGCGCATTGGATCATCGGAACCACCGACACCGACTGGAATCTGGACCTCGCGCATCCCGCGGCGACCAAGGCGGACATCGACTACCTGCTCGACCGGGTGAACCGGGTGCTGGTCACACCGCTCACCCCCGCCGACATCGATGGCGTGTATGCGGGTCTGCGGCCTTTGCTTGCGGGAGAGAGTGATTCGACCTCGAAGCTCTCCCGTGAGCACGCAGTCGCGCGGGTTGCGCCGGGACTCGTCGGCATCGCGGGCGGCAAGTACACCACCTATCGGGTGATGGCCTACGACGCGGTCGACGAAGCGGCGCACGATATTCCGGCCCGGGTGGCACCATCGATCACCGAGAAGGTCCCGTTGCTGGGCGCCGACGGCTATTTCGCGCTGATCAACCAAACGGTGCAGCTGGCCGAGGCCTACGGCGTGCACCCATACCGGATCGAGCACCTGCTGGACCGCTACGGCTCGCTCATCGACGAGGTGATGGCCATTGCCGACGGCAAACCCGAACTACTGCAACCGATTACGGACGCGCCGTCGTATCTGCAAGTGGAGGCCGTCTACGCGGCGGCGGCAGAGGGCGCGCTGCACCTGGAGGACATCCTGGCCAGGCGGACCAGGATCTCCATCGAGTATTCGCACCGCGGCGCGAACTGCGCCGAACAGGTGGCCGGGCTCGTCGCGCCGATACTCGACTGGGACGACGACGACATCGACCGCGAGGTGAAGACCTACCAGGCCAGGGTCGAGGCCGAGATCCGCTCGCAGACCCAGCCCGACGACGCCTCCGCCGACGCACTGCGCGTCGCCGCTCCTGAGCCACGCCCGGAGATTCTGGAACCGGTACCGCTGGACAGCTGAGCCGTCAGGCGTGGCCGAGCGACGGCGGCGGCAGAGCGATCGAGACGATGGTGCCGCCACCGGCGGCCGGTTCCATCGATGCGTTGCCGCCGTGCAGGTCCGCGATCCAGGCCACCAGCGCCAGGCCGATGCCGCTGCCGCGTCCCGCGGTCACGCCGCGCTGGAACGGATTGCTCGACAGCTGCGGATTGATGCCTGCACCATGATCGCGGACGCTGACGCGACCGTCTGCCACGTGCACCTCGATCGGCGCGCTGCGGTTCACCGCGCCGTGCACGATCGCATTCTCGATCAGATTGCGTACTGCGAGGCTCAGGAGGCCTGGGTCGCCGATCACCACCGTTGGATGGGCCTGGACAACGATATTCGCCTTCGGAAACTCCTCGACGACCGATTCGGTGAGCTGATCGAGCAGCAGCTGTATCTTCTCCATCGTGGTGACGCCTGCCTGCATGCGCGCCCTGGCGAGCAGACCGGCGACGATGCGCTCCATCCTGTCCCCGAGGGCCCGCGCGTCGGTCAGCGCCCGCTGATTCTCCTGCGGCGCGCGTTCGCGTGGCTCGGTGACCAGCCGCAGCGTGGTCAGCGGGGTGCGCAGTTCGTGGGCCGCATCGCCGAGGAACCGCTCCTGCTCCTCGACCATCACCATGGCCTGACGCATGCTGCGGCCCGAAAGCAGGTGTCCCGCGATGGCCGAGAGTGCGACGAGCGTGGCGCCGCCGACGACGAGTCCCCAGATCAGCAGCGCTCGATCACGGTCCCACAGGCCAGGATTCGTGCCCGCGATGACGACCGCCTGGATTCGGGAATCCTCCCACGAGATCGGCGTCGCTGCGATACGGACGGGTCGGCCCATATTGTCGAAGCCGTTGCGGAACACCGTCTCCCCCGCGAAGACGGCGTCGTCGGCCAGGGCGGCGGCACCGTCGTCCGCGGGCAACCAGGTGCGCAGGTGCGCATAGCTCTCTGTCCACTTGCCGTCGCCGTCGGAGCTGACGATCATGACCGCGGTTTCGCCGTTGGCGAGGGCGTCGTTCTCGAGCTGGCTCAGGTCGATAATGTCCTCGCCGGGCGGCAGGTTGACGGCTCGGTACAGCCCGGTCACCACGCGGTCGAGGGAATTGTCGATGGCGTGATCGCGTGACCGCGAGTCGATCGTCGCTGCGACCAGCCCGAGGATGATCAGCGACGTCGCGGTGATCGCGGTGATCAGCGCCGTCAGCTGCCAGCGGGTCCGGCGCAGCCTGGCCACCGCGGGCCGGTCGGCGGCCGAGCCGATGGACCTGCCGCCGAGGGTTGCGGGCAGCGAACTCACGGTGCGAATGGTGCACTTCCGATCAGGAAGCCGGTGCCGCGAACGGTCTCGATCACCGGTGGTGCCCCGAGCTTGCGGCGCAATTGCGCGACCACCACGTCGACCACGTTGGACGCGGGTTCGGCCATTTCGTCCCAACAGCATTCGATGAGCTCGGAGCGGGACACAACGCTGCCCGCGCGGGTGGCGAGCAGTTCGAGCACGGCGAATTCCTTGGGGGTCAGCGAGCGCAGGATGCCCGCGCGCTGCACGCGGCGGCGCGGCAGATCGATGTCGATGTCGCCGAGCACGATCCGTGCGGGCGCGGGCTGCTCGCGCCGACGACACAGGGCGCGCACCCGCGCGGCGAGTTCGGCCAGCGCGAAGGGCTTGACGAGGTAGTCGTCGGCGCCGTTGTCGAAGCCCGCGATCCGGTCCGCGAGCCCGTCGCGCGCGGTCAGTATCAGCACCGGCACGCGCAGGCCCACGGCGCGCTGGGCGGCGACGAGGTGCAGGCCGTCACCGTCGGGCAGCCCGCGGTCGACGACGAGGCAATCGTAGGTGTTGACGGTGATCTTGAGATCGGCGTCGGCCAGGTGGTGTGCGAGGTCCACCGCAAAGCCCGCCGACCGTAGTCCCGCTGCCACCTCATTGCCGAGACCCTCATCGTCCTCGATCACCAAAACCCGCACGAGGTCTGAGAATAAGGCACTTCAGACACCGCGTGCGGGCCGGAGTCCGACCGGCCCGACCCCTCCGGGCCGGTCGGTAGTCGGAACTCGATCGATCAGAAGGTGTGCAGATCCCAGCCTTCGGCGACCTCGACGCACTGCCACTGGGTGCCACCGGTCTTGGGGGAGTTGCCGTCGGCCGCGCAGGCCTCATAGGTCGCGTAGTTTCCGATGAACTCGGCGTTGGCGACGCCGGAGCCGGCGGCGATGGCGCCGAGGGCGAAAATTCCTGCGGCAATGGCGGTCTTGGTCTTCATGGTTTGGATTTCCTCTCGTTTCCCCGCGCGGTTCTCCGCGCTGGAACAAGAAAACCAATCGCACTGTGAGGATTTCGTGATGATGACGAAACCGCAGGTCAGCGGGTCTTGTTAGGCACTTCGACGTCCGCGGCCCATGCCACGAGCGAGCGCAGATAACGCAGCACCATGGTGTCCGGGTACCGATCCCGGTCGGTCAGATGCAGCCGAGCCAGTTCTTCCAAGGCCGCCAACATGATCCGCTCGGTCGCGCCGTCCGGGTCGACGGTGACTCCGGTGAAGCGCGACAGATGACGCGCACCGATCGCGCGCGCATAGGCGCGGCCGAGCTCGAGCCGTTCGCGCAGATCGGGCGGACCGCCGTCGGGCGGGCTCAGGATGATCTGCCAGCTGGTCGGTGCGGCGTGTAGATAGGCGAGCACGCCTCGGCCGACCTCGTCGATGTCGTAGTCGGTGCCCGACCAGTCGACGCTGCTGACGCCGGCCAGCGCGACGGCCGTCTCACGTTCCAGCAGCGCGGTCATCAGGCCCGACAGGTCGGTGAACTGCTGATACACCAGAGCGCGGGCCACCTGGCTCTCCCGTGCCACGCGATCGATACTCACCGCGCCGAATCCGTCGGCGGCCACGATGTCGCGCGCCACATCCAGTAACTGCGTGCGCCGGTCGGCCGCGGACATGCGGCGCTTCGGCGCGGTGTCGGGCTCTGCGGTGCGTGCCCGGGCCGCGCGGTGCTCGGATGTGGAGCGCTCCGTGGTCACAACACAGACGGTAGCGCAAGCAGCTGGTCCACGGCCTTCGCGGCGCTCTGGACGGCGCTTTCCATGGTGGCCGACCAGTCGGTGGCCGTCCAGTCGCCGGCGAGCACCAGTGTCGGCACCGATGTCCGCTGGTCCGGCCGCAGCCCATGGGTGCCGATCACTTGGGAAAAGGTGGCCTTGGGCATCCGAACCACATGGCCCTGAATCACTTTCGCGTCCGCGGCAGCGGGGTAGTAGCGGCGCAGCAGCTCCATCTGCTCGGCGACGATTGCTTCGTTGGTCTTGTGGATCTGCTGGTAGGCGCCGCTGGTGGTCAGGCAGTACAGCCAGGCCTTGTCGGTGTTGCGGCCGGTCATCCGCTGCCGATCGAAGACCTCGTCGATGACGCCGGTGCCGCCGATCAGCGCCTCGAACTGCGACGTGGTGCCCAGCGGGCGGTCCAGGTAGAGATTGGTGCTCACGATCGGGGTGTAGCCGAGTTTGTCTGCGGCCGCGTAGATCTCGGCGTGCTCCGGTAATTCTTCCAGCAGGCCGCCCACGTTGGAGTTGGGGACCGCGCACACCACCGCGTCGGCGGGCACCACGGTGCCGTCGGCCAGCGCAACGCCGGTCACCACGCCGTCCACGATGTGGATTCGCCGGGCCACCGCGCGTCGGCGGACTTCGACTCCGTGCCGCTGGAAGACCTTTTCGGCGCCGGTGATGAAGAGTGTGTCCAGGTCGGTGGTCGGATAGCCGATGGTGGCAGGTTGCCGATGTTTGATGCCGAGCCGGATTCCGGTGGCCATCACGTCGGCGAGTACTTTCGCCGATTCCTGCTGGACGGGCTCGGCCGCAACGCCGAGTGCGAGCCAGTCCCACAGCGCCTCGCGTGCGGTGGCGGGCATGCCGATCCGTTGGAACCACTGCTCGGTGGTGAGATCGGCGAGATCGGCAGGCTGGTGTAGGCATTGCCAGCCGAGGCGCAGGGTGGCGCGCGCCGCACGCAGCCGGTCGAGCAGGCTCGCGTCGGGGTGGGCGCCGAACAGGGTGCGCAGTGCGCCGATGCCCTTCGTTGCCATGGTCGCGTGGCGACCATCGGGCCAGCGCAGCGTGGCGTGGTGCGGGAAGGCGACGAACTCGCGGGTTCCGATGCTGGTCAGATACCGGAAGAGGTGGTCGTAGCCGCTGGCGATCACATGCTGGCCATTGTCGGGGAGATCGTCGACCGCATCGACCCTCATGGCGTGGGTTCGGCCGCCGAGCCTGCCTCGACGCTCCAGCAGGGTGACCTGCTTGCCTGCCTCGGCCAGCCAGACGGCGGAGGCGAGCCCGGCCAGCCCGCCTCCGATGACCACATACCGTCGCGGATCGTTCACGGTGCACTCCCTCGATTAACTTACAAAATGTAAGTTAATCGGAAGGGTGTGCAGCGTCAAGGGTTTCGAGTCAGGCCGGCACGTTCTGGAGGGCGCGCAGTTCGGCGGCGTTGTGCGCGGAGAAGGTGGTCACCTCGTCGCCGTGGTCGCGCACCAACTCGCGCAGGCGCTGCTGGTTTTCGATGCGGGGACCGGGCAGCGTCTGCACGCTGCGTTCGAAGATCGAGACGCCGATCGGCTGTCGTGGACGAACGGAGTCCAGCGTGCCGGGATGGAAATACGAGTCGCCCGCCGAGAGCAGCCAGCCGTTGCCGGTGTCGACCGCGACGCCCGCGTGTCCTCTGGTGTGCCCGGACAGCGGGATCAGCAGAATCTCCGGAGGTAGTCCGGTCAACTGTCGCACCGCGTCGAATCCGAACCAGCTTTCCCCGAGGTCGGAATACGCTTCCCAGTGCGGGCCGTGCCTGAACTGCGGGGCCTTGTAGCGGAGGCGCTCCTCGGGTCCATGGGTGCCTTCGAGTGAGCGCAGTTCCTCGGCATACACGTGCACCCGCGCATTCGGGAAGTCGGCGAGGCCGCCGGCATGATCGAGATCGAGGTGGGTGAGCACGATGTCGCGGACATCCTCGCGGCGGAAGCCCAGTGCCTCTACCTGGTATGCCGTCGTCTGCTCGAGTTCGAGGACCGGGTTGGTAAGGAGCAGGAACTTGCTGCCCAGCCATTCCTTGGGGTGGCGCACCGACTGTTCGCCGATTCCCGTCTCGACCAGAACAAGCCCGGAATCGAGCTCGATCAGCAGGCAGTGGCAGACCATTTCGGCGCGGCGCAGCAGGCCGCCGGTGCCGTCGACGAGTCGGCCGCCGAGTGGGCGCATGGTGCCGCCGTTGAGGTGATGGATTCGCATCAGGAGAGCTCTCGTTCGAAGGTGGTGCGGAGATGGTCGGCGACCGCATGCAAAGGCGCGGGGTCACGTTGGGTCTTGGCGAGCAGCAAGGCGCCCTCGATCATGGCGAGCGCGACGGTGGCAAGACTGGCCGCCCGCTCGGCTTCGATGTCCTTGTCCCGCAGGAACTTTCGACTGTTGCGCGCCAGGGCTCGAAACCGGCGACACAGGCTTGTCGGATCGGTTCGCTGTCGGCCGAGGCGTCCAGCGCGATGGTCGCGATGGGGTAGCCGCGCTCGAAGCCGGAGTCGACCAGGATTGCGGTCAGCGCGTCGAAGACGGTGGTCAGGTCGCCGCCGAGGATGGTGTCGACGGCTTCGCGCAGGCGGTCGCCGGACTGGGTGGGCGCCTCGGCTGCGAGTTGTTCCTTGCCGCCGGGGAAGTGGAAGTAGAACGAGCCCTTCGGGGCGCCGCCCGCGGCGACGAGCTGGTTCAAGCTGGTGGCGTGATAACTCTGCGTATAGAAGAGGTCGGCGGCGGCATCGAGGAAGCGCTGTCGCGAGCCGGTGCGTGGTGCCATGCTCCGACGGTAGCAGTAATTATGACGACCGGTCTAGTGAATCAAGGAAGGCGCTCGCCGAGATCCTCGGTGGAGATCGAGGGCGGCCGTGGGTCAGGTGTGGTCGAATCGCCCGTCGGCGCGGTCGAATGCAGCAGGCAGTAGGTCAACGCCACGGTGGCGGCGATGGCCGCGGCAGCAAAGAGCAGACGAACGGCAATCGCGAACAGCTGCGACCTTCTGGTCGGCCCACTCATCATTTGCCTGCTCTCATGGTGCTCGCGGACGCCTTCCGATGGAGTTGTCGCGCGGCGGTAGAGAAGTATTAGCAATGAAATGGCAAATAGCACCGGCAGCAGGGCTTTCTGCGTGTCGGTGCGCACTCGGCGGATCCGTCAGGCAGGTGGCGGCTGGCAGCGCGGGCAGAAGTAGATACCGCGCTCTCGTTGGGTGATGCGGTCGCCCGGCCCGGTTTCGCCGAGCAGGTGGACCACGATCGGGGTGCCGCAGCGTTGGCAGGGGCGGCGGGTGCGGCCATAGGCCAGCGGGCGCCACGGCGGTTCGGTGGCGGCCTTGGTGAGCACCCGATGCGCCTCGTTGACCAGTGCCAGCAGATCGGGAACATCGGCGACGGCGGTGGCCGGGTGCACCCGGCGCAGGAAGCAGATCTCGCTGCGGTAGATATTGCCGATGCCCGCCAGGTTCCGCTGGTCGAGCAGCGCGAGTCCGATCGGTTGCGCGGGGTGCTCGGTCAGCCGCCACATCGCTTCGGCGACGTCCCAGTTCGCGCCGAGCAGATCGGGACCGAGGTGATCAATGGTGGTGTGCTCGTCCGCACGGCGCAGCACCTCGACAGTGCCCAGGGCGAAGCCGACCGCCTCGGTGTCCTCGGTGCCGAGTACCAGGCGTGCGGTCACCCGCGGCCGGGTCCAACGTTCCCCGATGCAGTAGGTGCGCCATTCGCCCTCCATTTTCAGGTGGGTGTGGACGCTGACCTCCGGTGTCCTGATGAACAGGTGCTTGCCGTAGCTGCCGATGCTCTCGATCTGTTGTCCGCGCAGGTCGACGGTGGCGTAGCGGGGCACTCGGAAATCACTGCGGGTCAGCGTCTTTCCGTCGAGCGCGAGGCGCAGCCTGCTCGCGGTCAGGAAAACCGTGTCGCCTTCAGGCATGGGCGGACGGTCGGGCGGTCGACGCGCGGTGGGTCGCGGACTGGTCGGTTACGGAATGGGCGGGTGCGCAGTGGCTGGAGCTGGTCACGACGTAGTGGGTCATGGTTGCCTCCGCAGGCGGAGACCGCGTGGTGTTTGTGCGAAGCCTGCCTCGGCGAGAAAGCCGGCGAAGGTGTTGCCGTGCACAGATTCTCCGTCGACCTTGTCGATCACCAGCGAGTCGACGCGGCGGTCGCGGACCAGACCGGCCAGCGCGGTGGCGGCGGCCTGGCGCGCGTTCGGATCCTCGGTGAACGTGAGCAGCGTCTTGCCGCCGCGTTCCAGGTAGAGCGTCAGCTCGCCATCGATCAGTACGACGATCGCGCCCGCCTTCCGGCCGGGCCGGTGGCCCGCGCCTTCGGCCGATCCCTTGGGCCATGGCAAAGCTGCGCCGTAGGGATTGGCCGGATCGCTGGCCGCCAGCGCGAGCGCGGAGCCGGTGTGCTGCCGGTCCTTGGTGGTGTGCGAACGGTCGGTGTCGAACGAGCGCAGCCGGTCGACGACATCGGTGGTGGAGAACTGCGCGCCGCCCAGCGAATCGATGAAATAGCCGCGGCGACAACGTCCACGGTCCTCGAACTCGGTGAGCACCCGATACATGAGCGCGAATCCGCCGGGCACACCTTCGTTCTGGACCGAACCACGGGTCAGCACGCCGTAACGCTCCAACAACATGTCCGCCGTCGCATGCGCGCGAACGGTGTTGTCCGACACTCGATCCGGCAGCAGCGACCACCGGCCCGCGACCGCGGGTGGCCCGGACCGCGTCGGCGTGCTCGGTCGTGGCAGGTAGACGCGGCCCCGGGGCGCGCGGCGTGGCATGCGGTGCGCGGTAGTCGTGCGTGCGGTGCCGGACAGTAGTGCGCGGACCGGCGCGAAAGTGTCACCCGCGACGACGCCGGCCCACACCAGCTCCCACAGTGCGGCAGCCACTTTCGCGTCATCCAGCAGCCCGGTCGAGTCGGAGAGGTGGCGGAAGAAATACGCGCCGCCGCCCTGTGGTATCGGTGGCAGTCGCAGTGACGGCGAGCTGCCGTCGGCCACTGAACGATGTCCGGCGGCCGTGTCATCGGCCGATACCGTTGGTTCGACCGACGCTGTGGCCTCGATCGGCGGCCATGGTGCGATCGATGCGCCGAGTGCGGTGAGCAGGCGCAGATGTACCTCGGACAGCTCGATGTCGTCGGTGGGCGGCAGTGTGAAGGGTGCTTGTTCGGCCAGGTGCAGGGCGATCCAGCCGTCCTTCGCGGTGATGGCGCCGTGACCGGACCAGATCACTTCGCCGGCGGCCATCAGTTCGTCGAGCATGGCGGGGGAGTAGTCGCGGACCCGGGCGGGCAGGATCAGCGATTCCCAGGCCGAGGCGGGGATCGGCACGCCCGCCAGTTGTTCCACCACGCCGGCGACGCCGTCCACACCGCGCAGTTCGCCGGTGCCGATGTGCTGCCAGGCCGGTAGGAAACGTCCGAAGGCCGCGGTGGCGACCGGCTCGACCTCGTGCCGTGCTGCCGCCAGTGAGCGGCGACGCAAGCGGCGAAGGACCTGGGTGTCGCACCATTCCGAGCCGTTGGCCGCCGGGGTGAATTCACCTTCCACCACACGCTTTTCGGCAACGAGGCGATGCAGGGCGGTGGCGGCCACGGCGGTGCCGATGCCGAATCGGGCGGCCACCGCCTCGGTGCCGAACGGCCCGTGGGTGCGTGCGTAGCGCCCGACCAGGTCGCCGAGCGGGTCGGCGACCGGTTCGATGAAGGCCGCGGGCGTGCCGATCGGCAGTGGGACCCCGAGCGCGTCGCGCAGCCGAGCGGCGTCCTCCACCGCCACCCACCAGGTGCGGCCCGCGAAGGTAACCTCCAGCGCCCGACGCGCTTTCACCAGTTCGGCGAACCATTCGGCGGGGTCGGTATCCGATCGGGCGTCATCGGCGCGAGGGCTGCTCGCTCGGTCCGGATCGGTATCCGGATCGGTGTCGTCTGCGCGGACGCACCGCGCGGTCGCCTCGTCGGCGGTGAGCGGCCCGAGCAGGCGCAACAGGTCGGCCAAACCTTCGGCATCGCGGGCTCGGCGTTCCGGGGTCAGCCGTTGCAGTTCCCGCTCGGTCTGCTCGATGATCGCCGCGTCCAATAGTTCGCGCAGCTCCACCCGGCCGAGCAGTTCCGCGAGCAGGCTGGAGTCCAAGGACAGTGCCGCGGCGCGGCGCTCGGCGAGCGGGCTGTCGCCGTCGTACATGAACTGCCCGATGTAGTCGAACAAGAGGGCGTTGGCAAACGGCGACGGCGTCGCGGTCTCCACCTCCACCAGCCGCAGTTGGCGGCGCGCCACCCGGCCGAGCAGATCGCGCAGTGACGGCAGATCGTAGACGTCACGCAGGCATTCACGCACCGTCTCCAACAGGATCGGGAAGTCGGGGAACTTGCGGGCCACATCCAGCAGCTGCGCCGAACGCTGACGCTGCTGCCACAGCGGGGCCCGCTTGCCGGGATCGCGCCGTGGCAGCAGCAGCGCCCGCGCGGCGCACTCCCGGAAGCGGGAGGCGAACAGCGCGGAACCGCCGACCTGCTCGGTGACGATCTCATCGATCTCGTCGGGCTCGAACACGAAAAGCTCTGCGCCGGGCGGATCATCGGTGGTGTCGGGCAGCCGCACCACGATGCCGTCGTCGGAGGAGGTCGGGCTGGCGTCGACACCGAATCGCTCGCGCAGCCTCGCGCCGATGGCCAATGCCCATGGCGCGTGCACCGGCTGCCCATAGGGCGAGTGCAGCACCAGCCGCCAGTCCCCGAGCTCGTCGCGGAAGCGTTCCACGATCAACGTTCGATCGGTGGGCAGTTGACCGGTGGCGGTGCGCTGCTCCTCGAGCAGGGCGAGCAGGTTGGTCGCTGCGTTGTCGTCGAGGCCCGCGCCCTGCACGATCTGTGCGAAGCCTGCGCCTGCGCCATTGTGCGACGAATCGGCCACACCCGTCGCCGTCGCCGAGACACCGATCTTACTGCGCGGCGGTCGTTTCCGAGGCGCGTCGGCAGTAGCGGTGCTGCGCTGTGCAAGGGCCGCGGTGGAGTCTTGTCCGGCTTTGCGGATGAATTCGCCCAATGCCGCGCCGAGTTCCGCAGGGCGGCCGAGTCCGTCGCCGTGCCAGAACGGCAGGCGGCCCGGCTGCCCGAACGCGGGGGTCACCAATACCCGGTCGAAGGTGATCTCCTCGATCCGCCAGCTGGTCGCACCGAGGGCGAAGACATCGCCGACGCGGGATTCATACACCATCTCCTCGTCGAGTTCGCCGACCCGGGAGGCCTTTTCGCCGACCATGTACACCGCGAACATGCCACGGTCGGGGATCGCGCCACCAGAGGTCACCGCGAGTCGTTGCGCGCCCGGCCGCCCGGTCAGTGTGCCTGCGTCCCGATCCCACACCACTCGCGGTCGCAGCTCGGCGAACTCGTCGGAGGGGTAGCGGCCGGACAGCAGATCCAGAACCGATTCATAGGCCGAGCGCGGCAGCGCCGCGTAACTGCCGGTGCCACGCACTGTTTCGAACCACCCGTCGACGTCGATCGATTCGAGCGCGCACGCGGCGACCGTCTGCTGCGCCAGAATGTCCAGCGGATGCGCTGGGATCTGGATCGCCTCGATCTGTCCTGCGGTCATGCGTTGCGAGGCGACCGCGCAGTGGATCACGTCGGTGCGATGCTTCGGGAACAGCACGCCGCGGGAGATCTCCCCGACCTGGTGTCCGGCGCGCCCGATCCGCTGCAAGCCGCTTGCCACCGAGGGGGGCGCCTCCACCTGCACCACCAGATCGACTGCGCCCATGTCGATGCCGAGCTCGAGACTGCTGGTGGCCACCACGCAGCGCAGTCGGCCGCTCTTGAGGTCGTCTTCGATGAGCGCGCGTTGCTCCTTGCTCACCGAACCGTGGTGCGCCCGCGCAAGTAGTTGCCGGGCGCCATGGATCACTTCCGTGGACGCCCCGAGCAGCGCGGGCGGCTTGTGCTCGGTTTCGACGGGCTCGTCGATGCGCGCCGCGTAGGTTTCGTTGAGCCGCGCGGTGAGTCGTTCGGCCAGGCGCCGGGAGTTCGCGAAGACGATGGAGGAGTGGTGCTCGAGCACCAGGTCCACGATCGCGTCGTCCACATGTGGCCAGATGGAACCCGGCTGATCGGAGTCGCCCGGCTCGGTCATGTCCGCCACCGGTACGCGCACCGACAGATCGAAGGTCTTCGGCGCGGGCGGCGACACGATGGTGATCGGCGCATTGCCGACCAAGAATCGCCCGACCTCCTCGGGCGGCCGCACGGTCGCCGAGAGACCGATCCGCTGCACCGGGCGCTCGGTCATCAGATCCAGCCGGGCCAGCGACAACGCCAGATGCGCGCCACGTTTCCCACCCGCAATGGCGTGCACCTCGTCCACTATCACCGTGTGGACATCGCTGAGAGTTTCCCGCGCCGCGGAAGTCAGCATGAGGAACAAGGATTCCGGTGTGGTGATCAGGATGTCCGGTGGTGTGCGCTGCATCGACCGCCGGTCTGCCGCGCTGGTGTCGCCCGACCTGACCCCGACCGTGATGGCAGGCGGGTCGAGGCCGAGCCGTCCGGCCGTCTGCGTGACACCGACCAGCGGCGCGCGCAGGTTGCGTTCCACATCGACCGCCAGTGCTTTGAGCGGTGATACATAGAGCACCGAGGTGCCGCGGCCAGCGGGCTTGCCTTCGGGTTTCGGCCGGCTCGCGAGCTGATCGATCGCCCACAGAAACGCCGACAACGTCTTCCCGGACCCGGTCGGCGCCACCACCAACGTGTGCTCACCTGCCGCGATGGCCTTCCATGCGCCCAGCTGAGCGGCGGTCGGCGCGGGAAAGGCCCCGTCGAACCACTCCTGGGTCGCGGTGGAGAACTGAGCCATGGCACCAGTCTGCACCCGGGCACCGACAACTCATCCGGCCGTACAGGTAACCCGGCGGCGGCGTCCCCGTCCTGCCAACTGTCCGAGCGAAGGCAGAGCAATCGAATAACGGCCACCTCCGCCGCGCCGTACGCTTCCATCCGTGCAAAAGGTGCTCAGACTCGACCTGGTCAGCCATGGTATGACCGAGGCGATGCGAAAGGCACGTTTTCCAGTCGACGAGTCGCTCACCGAGGCGGGCCGCAGGGCGATTGCCGCGTGCGGGCCGCTCACCGCCGCCCGAGTCCTCACCGGCCCCGAACGCAGGGCCGTGGAAACCGCGGCCCTGATGGGACTGCCCGGCGAGGAGGACACCCGGCTGCGCGACCTCGACGCGGGGGCGTGGCGCGGTGGCGAGTTGATGTCGGTGCCACAGGACGAGCTATATGCCTGGCTCACCGACCCGCAGTTCCGCGGCCACGGTGGTGAATCCGTGGTGGACGTGGTCGAGCGGACCAGATACTGGATGGCCGAGATCGCCTCCGAGGGCATGTCCACCATCGCGATCACCCATCCGGCGGTGATCAGGGCGGCTTTGCTCGTCGCCCTCGACGCGCCGCCGAAATCGTTCTGGCGGATCGACATTCCGCCGGGCAGCGTCACCCGGCTGCACTACCGCGGTGAGTGGACGCTGCACTTCACCGCGTGAGCGTGCGCGGTTGCGCACGCAGCGCCCCGCCGCCGGAGGTCACCAGTAGCCGCACGGCGTCGGTGATCAGTCGGGCCGGGATCGATGGATCGATGGCGCGCTGCATGCCGAGGCCGATACCCATGCTGAGGATCGCGCTCGCGGCTTCTTCCACGGGCATCGGCAGCGGAATTCCGACCGTGTCGGACAGACTCTGCACTTGCGTGGCGACGGCGCCGCGCACCATGGCGAGGCTGGACACCAGCGCGGCCTGCAGCTCGGGATCGTCGCGAGCGACCGTGGCGAACTCGAATTCCAGCAGGGTCCAGCCGACGTCGCCAATGGTCCGTTCGGCCCATTCCTGGAAGCGCTCCAGCTGATCATCCAATGTGTTGCCCGCCGCGATCAGGTCGGTGACCTCTTGGAATTTGGTGGCATGGATGAGCCCGAGCACTTCGAGGCCGAGTTCCTTCTTGGTGCGGAAGTTCGAGTAGACCGCGCCCTTCGAATAGCCCGCTTCCTCGGCAACCCGCTCCAGGCTGGTCTTCGCGTAGCCCTCGGCCAGGAAGAGGTCGCGTGCCGTGGCGATCAGGTCCGCGCGGGTGCGGGCCTGGCTCTCGGACCGGGTCAGACGTGCCATGCGGATGATTCTACGTACCGATGGATTTCGGATACCGCAGGTATTTGGATTCTGCTAGTGTTTGGAACTATGGGTAACAAAAACGGGTCACAGCGGCGTGGCCTGGCCATCGGATGCGGTGGCACACTCGGCGCCGCCTGGATCGTCGCCGCGCTCGCCGCGACCCGTGACGTACTGGACTGGGATCCGCGCGAGGCGGACGTGCTGATCGGCACGTCCGCGGGCGCGGAGATGATGACCATGCTCGGTAGCGGCATCGGGGTCGACGAGCTGGTCGCGATGCAACGCGGCACCTCGACGAATCCGATTCTGTTGGCGCACATGCGGTCCGAACCGGGATGTTTTCCGCCGCTGCCGCGCCCGCGGCTCGGCTCGCTGCGACTACCCTTGCGCCGCAGCGAGTCCGGGCAGGCGTTGCTCACCGTGGGCAGTGGCCTGCTGCCGGTCGGTGCCGGTGACCCGAGTTGGTTGCAGCAACTCGCCGAGCGGTTGAACCCGGGCCGCACCTGGGTGCCGCACCCCGCGACCCGGCTGGTCGCCATGGATTACGCCACCGGGGAACGCGTCGCGTTCGGGTCGCCCGACGCGCCCGAAGCCACGCTGGGCGAGGCGTTGCGGGCGTCGTGGGCCGTGCCCGGCTGGTTCCCGCCGGTCCCGATCGCGGGTCGCCGCTTCATCGATGGCGGCGCGGGCTCGACGGCGTCGGTGGACCTGCTCATCCCCGACAAGCTGGACGAGGTTGTTGTACTCGCCCCCATGGCCTCGAGCGGGAAGATTCCGGCAACCGGACCCGGTCACTTCCTCGAGCGGCAGCTGCGAAACCGCATGAGCGCCCAACTCGATGCCGAGGTCGCGGCATTGCGCGCGGCGGGAACTACGGTGCTGCGTATCGACGCCACCGCCGAGGATCTCGCGGTGATGGGCCCCAATTTCATGGACGGCCGCCGCCGTCTCGACACCTTCGAACACAGTCTGCGCAGCACCCGCCGGGCGCTGGAACAAGGAGCTTTCGCATGAGCATTCTCGGACATGGTTACCCCGACTTCGACCTGAAGGGCGCCCGGGTGCTCATTACTGGGGCGGGCCGCGGCATCGGCCGATCCGCGGCAGAACTGTTCGCCGCCAAGGGCGCCGAGATTGCGATCGCCGACGTCGACACCGCCGCAGCCGAATCCGCCGCGGCCGCCATCGGCGCGCGCGCCTACGAACTCGATGTACGGGCACGCGACCAATGGGACAAGGCGGTCGCCGACTTCGGTCGCATCGACATCCTGGTCAACAATGCGGGCGTCATGCCTGCGGGCGCCTTTCTCGACGAACCGGACGCCGTCGGCCGTGCCACCATGGATATCAATGTGTGGGGCCTGATCAACGGCATGCGCGCCGTGGTCCCCGGCATGATCGAGTGCGGCCACGGCCACGTCGTCAATGTGGCCTCGCTGGCGGGCAAGATCCCGGTGGCCGGTCTCGCCGTCTACAACGCGAGCAAGTTCGCCGCCGTAGGTCTCTCGGCGGCAACGCGTTTGGAGTTCACGCCGCACGGCGTCAGTGTGAGCTGTGTGCTGCCCTCGGCGGTCCGCACGCGTCTGTCGTCGGGTTTGACCCTCGGCAAGGGCATGCCGACCGTCGACCCCGAAGATGTCGCCGCCGCCATCGTGCACACCGTCCACACCCGCAAAGCCGAGGTCGCGGTCCCCAATTACCTCGGTCCCATCGACGTCGCCCTCGCGGCCGCCCCCGAACGCGCAGTCCGCTTGGTGCGCAAGCTCTTCGACGGCGACCGCGCCCTGCACCCCGCCGACAACGAGACCCGTGCCGAGTACGAGGAGCAGGTCCGCTCGATCATCGAATGACCCGCCTGCCGGCCTGGACGCGGTCAGAGCCAGGTCGCAACCCCGCCGTGGCCCGAGCAGGTCCCGGAGCGGTTCTTGCTGAAGCTGTAGGTGCCGTCCTTGCACCGTGCCGTCGCTCCCGGTGGTGGGGCGGCAGCCGATTCCGGGCGGTGCACGCACTGGTCGTAGGAATTGAGGTAGGAATTCGGCCCGCACGCGGCCGGACCGTGCTGCGGCGCGGGCATGATCGCCGCGGGCGGGATGTAGTCCGTGGTTGCGGGTGGCGTGGTCGGCTGTGTCGAATCCACCGGGCGAGGCGCTGTGGGAACGGTCGGCGACGTCACCGCGGCGGTTGCCGTAGTAGTCGGTGCGGCAGTGGTTGTCTGCGGCGCGACGCCGGCAGACGGAGCGGTCGTCACGCCGCTTGTCGAGGTCGGGGGAGACGAACAACCGCCCAGCAAGAGCGCGAACGACCCGGCGACGGTGACACTCGCGAACACGAGCGTGCGAAAACTGTGCGACATGTCTTCTCTACTAGGAACTCCAGGCCGGTCGACGAATGCTGCGATGCCTGGGGTACCTGCTTCATCGACCTGGACGACGGCTCGTTACCAACGAAAAGCGGCCCCGGAGAACGTCTCCGAGGCCGCCTCGTGGTGAGTGCTCAGCAGCTGGTCGGTACCGGGTCGCCGCGGAAACGGGCTTCCACGTAGTTCCATGCGTCGAGGAAACCGGCGACGGCCGTGGTCATGTGTTCGGCGATGTCGTAGGGGCGGAACTCGACCGGGGCGCCGGCGCGACAGTATCGGTCGGCTACCTCGGCCACCGGGTTGAAGAAGGTGAGCTCGTCGAAGCGGCCCTGCCATATGTACGTCGGAACCGTCGGGATGCCGGGGAAGTGGCGCAAGCTGTTCTCGCGCAGGACCTCCCGCGCTTCGGGGCTGTCCATCAGGCTCTTGGACGCCGCCATCTGCTCGGCGCTGCGGAACGCGCCGTGGAAGAGCAGGAATCGGCGGCAGGCGTCGTGGGTGAATTCCCGGAACCACAGGCCGTTCGGGTTGAGCTGATCGGAGATCGGCAACCGGTTCGGGTATTCGCGTTCCAGGCCCATGGCCGCGGCGAAGGCCAGGCCGAATCCGGGGTGCGGATTGAAGCCGAGTGACAGCGCCATCTCTTCGAGGTCGGCGGGGATGCCGCCCGCGACCGCGGCGGTGAGTTTCAGGTCGGGGGCGTAGGTGGGCTGCAGTGCCGCCGCCCACGCGGTGGCCATGCCGCCGCCGGAGTAGCCCGCGATGGCGACCGGTGAGGTGGACAGACCGAGTTCGGTCACTTTCTGCACCGCGCGGACGCTGTCCAAGGTCATCATGCCGCTGAGCTTCGCGGCGCCGTAGGCCGAGGTGGGGCCGAGGTAGTCGGGCAGCGAGACCGCCCACCCGCGACCGATGGGGAGCATGGCGCCGGGCGCGTCCTGTAATTCGCCGTTGAACAGCGATCGCGACGGGTTGCACTGGGTGCCGAGGGAGTTGATCAACGCCTGGTAGGAGACCAGCGGCGGGTTCTTTATACCGACGGGAAGCAGGACGGTGGTCACCCCCATGACGGGGCCGCCCTGCGAGTTCGTGGAGCGGAACGCGACCTGCCAGCCCTCGGTTCCGATGTAGAACGCGGTGTCGATCTTGCGGGTCCGGACCACGTCGCCCGGGCGCAGCGCCTCCAGTTCGGATGGCGCCGCGTAGAAGGGATCGGGATCAGGGGTGGGATACAACGGCTGGGCATTTGCGGGCACACCGAGCAGGCCGAGCGAAACGATACTCAACAACAGGACCGCAATCCTGAAGGGAACTCTGGACAAGGCATTCCTTCGATGGGGCAGCCGCCGCGGCGAAGCAGACCTCAGGCAGCAACGCCCCAGGGCTCAGCGCATCGGACGGACCGGCATTACACGGGGAAACGCAGCGAACCTCTGCGTTCACTGCATAGACGGAAAGGAGGAACCGGCAGCCGGACCGAACGAGCCGATCGCGGCAGGCTGTCGCACCTCCTTCGGCTCGTGGGCTGCCGGTGTCCGCCATAGGCGACACCATCCGATGCGACAAGTTATCGTCGACCCGACGAAAACGACCACACCGTCCTGCTGAAACTGTCAGTTTCACAACTTAACCCATGTGAGCTCGGTCAAGATCACATGGAGGCCGAATAGTTGCCTAGTTGTGGCTGCCGTGGCCGAGTTCCGCTCGAAGCCGGGATGGTCGGTCGAACCGACCGCGCAGCGCCGACGAAATCAGCGTGCGGTGTCCCTGAGATAGCCGAGTGTGGGCTGCGGCTCGAGATCGGCCGCCACGGACGGCGGTCGGCCAAGCGCGGGTTTGCAGGCGGCTGCGACGAAAATCCGCGGCCCGTGCGTAGCGTGGTCACGGTCACACATACCTCACATCCTGCATAGGCCGTGCCCACTCTGTATTGGTGAGATTGCGCACTTTGCTCAACTTTTTTCACCACTATTGTGCGTTTGAGCCTTCGAAGACAGGATGACGGCACCAAGTGCTCAACGAAGCGATGCGCCTGATCGGCGCTGAGCGGATGGGTGGACTGCATGACCGAGCTCGCTGACCGCGAACTGATCTCAGCCCCGTACGACCTCGCCGACCGCTACCGGGTCGGCGCCGGAACCGTCGTCCTCACCGGCGTCCAGGCGATTGCCAGACAGCTGGTCGAACAGCATGTGCGCGATCTGCGCGCCGGGCAGCGGGTCGGCACCTTCGTCTCGGGGTATCAGGGCAGCCCGCTCGGCGGCGTCGACAAGATGTTGAACGGCATGCCGAACGTTCTTGCCGAGCACGATATTTCCTTTGTGCCGGGGTTGAACGAGGAAATCGCCGCCACCTCCGTGTGGGGGAGCCAGGCCGATCTGCCCGCGGGCACCGCGACGCATGACGGCGTAGTCGGGGTCTGGTACGGCAAGGGGCCCGGGCTCGACCGGGCCACGGATGCGTTGCGGCACGCGAATATGTACGGGGTGAATCCGCGCGGCGGCGTGCTGCTGCTGGTCGGCGACGACCCCGCCTCCAAATCGTCGACCGTGCCCGCGGTCAGCGAACGCTCGCTGGCAGCGCTGAATATCCCGGTGCTGTTCCCGCGCAATGCGCGCGAGATCGTCACCATGGGTCTGCACGGTGTCGCACTGTCCCGCGCTTCGGGATGCCTAGTGGCGCTGAAGATCGTGGCGGATGTGGCCGACGGTGCGTGGACGGTCGACGGCTCGGTGGGCGATATCGCTATCACCGTGCCGGAAATCGACTGGGAGGGTAGGCCGTTCACCTATCTGCAGCGGCCGATGGCGGCACCGGCGGACAGCGTGATCGCCGAGGCAGATCTGTACGGCCCGCGCTGGGAAATCGTCAAGGCCTACAGTGCACTCAACGAGCTGGACGTCATCGAGGTGAACCCGGCCCGCGCCACCCTCGGCATTGCCGCAACGGGAACCACCTTCGACGCGGTGCGTCAGGCCCTCGTCGACCTCGGCGTCGACGATGCCGCGCTACAGCATGCCGGCGTCCGGCTGCTGCGCATCGGAATGCCGTATCCGATTGCGCCCGAACGGGTCCGGCAGTTCGCCGATGGTCTTTCGCGCATCGTGGTCGTCGAGGACAAGACCGCCTTCATCGAAACTCAGATCCGGGAGATCCTGTACGGCACACCGGACGCGCCGCAGATCATCGGCAAGCGCGATGCCGATAACCGGCCGCTGTTCAGCCAGGACGGAGAACTCACCACCGGCCGCATCGTTGCGCCACTGCGCCGTGCGCTGCAGGGGCAGCTCGATATGAAACGACCACTGCCGCAACCACTGTCGCTGTCGGTGCTGCCCGCCAAGCGGGCCGCCTACTTCTGCAGCGGCTGCCCGCACAACCGATCCACCGCGGTGCCGGAGGGCTCACTGGCCGGTGGCGGCATCGGCTGCCACACCATGGTGACCATGTCGGGTCGCGACGACAGCAAGGTCACCGGGCTGACGCAGATGGGCGGCGAAGGCTCGCAATGGATCGGCCAGGCGCCGTTCACCGACGTGCCGCACCTGTTCCAGAACATTGGCGACGGCACGTATTTCCACTCCGGGCAGCTCGCCGTGCAAGCCTGCATCGCCGCGGGTGTCAACATCACCTACAAGCTGCTCTACAACGACGTCGTCGCGATGACCGGTGCGCAGGACGCGGAGGGCGCGCTCGCGGTGCCGATGCTGACCCACAAGCTCCGTACCGAGGGCGTGCGGCAGATCATCATCTGCGCCGACCAGCCGAAGAAGTACCGCAAGCGCGATCTCGCCGCGGGCACCCTGCTGTGGCACCGCGATCGGCTCGACGAAGCACAGCGCACGCTGCGGGAAGTCCCCGGCGTCACGGTGCTCATCTACGACCAGCACTGCGCTGCCGACGCGCGCCGCCGGCGCAAGCGCGGCACCCTGCCGGTTCGCCGCACTCGGGTGGTCATCAACGAGGCGGTCTGCGAGGGCTGTGGCGACTGCGGCGTCAAGAGCAACTGTCTGTCGGTCCAGCCGGTCGACACCGAATTCGGCCGTAAGACCACAATCGATCAGACCTCCTGCAATACCGATTATAGCTGCATGGACGGCGACTGCCCTTCGTTCGTCACCGTCGAGCTCCCGGAGCCGACGAAAGCGAAGAAGCGTGCCGAGACCAAGCGCGCCGAGCCGCCGGTGCTGCCCGAACTCCGGGACACGACACCGACGACGACCCAGAATGTCTTCCTGGCCGGCATCGGCGGCACCGGCATCGTCACGGTCAACCAGGTGCTCGCGACCGCCGCGCTGCGCGCAGGCTACGAGGTGGCGAGCCTGGACCAGATCGGTCTGAGCCAGAAGGCCGGACCTGTCGTGTCACACCTGCGGTTCGCGTTCGGCGAGCTGGAGCCCGCGAACCGGCTGACCCCCGGTTCCGCGGACTGCATCGTGGCTTTCGACCTGCTCACCGCCACGGACAACAAGAACCTGGCCTATGGCTCGAAGGCGACCACCATGTCGGTCGCTTCGACGAGCAAGACTCCGACGGGCGACATGGTCTACGACAAGTCCGTCGCGTACCCCGATGAGGGCACGCTGCTGGCGCGGCTCGAGCAGGTGTCGCGCTCGGTGCGTGCTTTCGACGCACTCGCCGCTGCGGAGGTGCTTTTCGGCAACACCTCCGCTGCGAACTTCCTGATGGTCGGCGCCGCCTATCAGATCGGCGGCCTGCGCCTGCCCGCTACGGCGATCGAGGAGGCCATCGAGATCAACGGCGTCGCCGTGGCCGCCAACATCGCGGCATTCCGCTGGGGTCGGGTTGCGGTGGAGCGCCCGGATGTTTTCACGGCCGCCACCACTCGCAAGCAGCGCAAGCGTGCCGAGATCGATATCCCCGCAGATCTTTTCGACGGCGTGACCGCGACGGGGGAGACCAGGCGTCTGCTCGAGCTGCGCGCCGTCGAGCTGATCGGTTTCCAAGGTGTCCGCGTCGCCCGTGCCTATGTGCGAACGGTACAAGACATCTGGGACGCGCAGCACCGCGTCACCGACCGCACCGAATTCAGCGAGCAAGTTGCCCGCGGCCTGTACAAATTCACCGCTTACAAGGATGAATACGAGGTCGCCCGCCGCCTCACCGACCCGGCGTTCCTCGACGATGTGGCCGACCAGCTTCCCGAAGGTGCCAACCTCACCTACCGCCTGCACCCGCCGGTGCTGCGCGCCATGGGCCGTAAGAAGAAGATCGGCCTCGGGCCACGTAGTCACCTGGTGCTGCGTGCGCTCGCCAAGGGAAAGCGGCTGCGCGGCACCAAGTTCGATCCTTTCGGCTATGCCCACGTCCGCCGAGTGGAACGCGCCCTGCTCGCCCACTACACCGAGATGGTGACGGCGCTGGCCGCCGACCTCGACGCGACCGGCTACGACCGGGCCGTCGAAGCGGCCGCCCTGACCGACATCGTTCGCGGCTATGAGGACATCAAGCTCGCCAATGTCGAGCTGTATCGAAATAGCCTGCGCGAAATCGGCATCGAGCCGCCGCAGGTGTAGTCGGCAACGAACTGCTCCCCTCCGACCGTTGACGGCCGGTCCGAGGCGAGCAGGTAACGGCCCAGGCCGGGCGGTGTGCAGCCGTCTCGCCTGGGCCGTCACGGTAGCGGAGCTCCGCGGGTGTCGGCCCGGCGGACAAGCGCCGGGTTTCTCGATTTCCCGCTCTCCGGTGCACTTGCGCTGCGTACCCTGATCGACGAATCGCCGCGCGATCGCGGAACCCTTACTACCGGAGAGTGTTTCGTGACCACTGCGCAATTCCCAGGCCCACTGCGCGATGTCGAGCGCAAGATCCTCGACCGGGTCGTCGAGCTGGCCGCCGATTTCGATGCCGCCGCCGCGGACTACGACGAGCGCGCCGTGATCGCGGTCGAGCATCTGGACGCACTCCACGACGCCGACGTCGATCGGGCGGTGTTGCCCGAGCAGGTGGGGGGTCTCGGCCTGAGCTACCTGGCTTTCGGGCAGTTGGTGCGCATACTCGCCAAGGCCGATCCTTCCACGGCGACGATCTGGGTAATGCACGCCGGAGCGGGTGTCGCGCTCGCCGAGTTCACCCGGGATTCATTGGGCTCGTTCTTTGCCGACGAATTCCTCGCCGGCAAGCGGTTCGCGAACGCGTTGTCGGAGCCGGCGAGTGGAAACCGTTTCCTCAATCCGCAACAGGAGGCCGTCCCTGTCGACGGTGGCTGGTCGATCACCGGCGCCAAGCGCTTCGTCTCGGCCAGCGAGATCGCCGATTATCTGCTGGTCAATGCGCGTGTCGACGATGTGCCGACCTTCTTCGGCGTGATCCCCGACGCCACGGTGTCGGTCATCCCGATCTGGGACACCTTGGGTCTGCGCGCGACCCGCAGCCAACTGCTCTCCTTCGACAACACCGTGCTGCGCGCCGAATATCGTGGCCGCGCACCGGGTCCCGGCGATTTCGCGGTCATCCCGGCGGGACTGCCCGCGATCTCCCTCGGCATCGCCGACGCCGCGCTGGACGCGTTGATCGCGCACGCACGGTCGCGAGTGATCATGGGCAGGCCACTGTCGCACCAGCAGTGGGTGCAGTTCGACGTGGCCGACGTCGAGATCCGGCTCGCCGCCGCACACGCGCTCTACGACCGTGCCCTCTGGGAGGCCGACAACGGCGTCCCTGCCTTCTTCCCGAACTTGGCCCGCGCCAAATATCTCGCCAACAAGGTGGCGGTGGACGTCGCGCAACTGGGCGTCCGTATCGGTGGCGCTTCCGGTTACCTCAAACAGTCTCCGATCCAACGCCATCTGCGAGATGCCGAAGCAGGCCAGCTGATGGCCTACTCGACCGAGGTCCTCGCGGGGGTGGTGGGAAAACAGATTCTCGGAGTGGCCGAAGACGAGTGAGTATGTGTGCGTCACAGTCGCGGAATGTCTGCCCGCCGGGTGCTGAGGGTCCGCCCGTTGCTGTGCAGGCGGAGAGGACCCGCAGGCCGCTGAGACAGCTCCTTATTCTGGGTGGAAGTTGCTCGAATGTTCACCACTGCTTGCTGTTTCGGGATGGTTTCCGGTATTCGGTGGATGCGGCGCACCTCGTGACGTGGCGAAGGTAGTGTCGGCTCACAGAGCATTCCGGGTCCGCGGTAGCGCTCGTCGAGATATCGAGGGAGGTGCTGTGCCGGAGGCTGAGCGAGTGCCGTCGGGTGCCGACCCCACCAAGCCGAATGCGGCCCGGGTGTACAACTACATGCTGGGCGGCAAGGACAACTACGAGGTGGACCAGATGGTCGCCCATCGCATGCTCGCAGTTGCGCCGGACACCAGGACGCTGGCCTGGTTCTGTCGTCAGTTTCTGCTGCACTCCGTCCAGTTGGCTGCCGAGGCCGGTGTTCGACAATTCATCGATATCGGTGCAGGTATCCCGATTTCACCCAATGTGCACGAGGTAGCCCAGCAGGTCGATGCATCGGCACGCGTGGTGTCGATCGACTACGACCCGGTTGTGTACGCGCACGGCAACGCGCTGTTGGCCGGTGTGCCGGACGAACCCGCAACGTCGAGGTACCGGGCAGTGACACGTACGTGGAAGTCGGCGGCATGTGGGTCGGCCCCGGCCAGGACCGGGTACTGGCATTGCTGACCGAACTCGGGTTCGCCACGTACCCGACGCACGATCAGGGCGCGAACATCGGCGACTTCGGCGGTCGCGTCAGCCGCTTCCGGGGGCGAATGCCCCGGCTGAACCCGCTCGTGCTCGCCGATATCGGCCTCACGCAGCTGCGACTCGATCGCTCGGCTCGCCGCGTACCCCTGCAGGCACCGTGGACGGCGCCCCATGCCCGGCAACTCGACGGTCAGACCTTCGACACGTGGCTGCGCAAGCACTCGCACACCGCCACCGGACGCGCGTTCTTCCGGCTGGTCACCCAGGCGGTCTGGTGCGCCGAACCGGACGAAATGTCGGCTCTGTGGGCGCAGTTCTACATCCATTCGGGCGGCGGCGTCGACTCATTGATCAACACGACCGGCGGTGCACAGCAGGACCGGGTCGTCGGCGGCACACAGCGACTGTCGATCGCCATGGCCGAGGAGTTGGGCGACCGGGTCGTCCTCGGCGCCGCGGTGACCGAGATCGACTGGAGCGACGACGAGGTTCGGGTGCGGGCCGGGCGGCGGCAGTGGCGGGCACGGCACGCGATCATCGCGGTCCCGCCTCCGCTGGTGAGCCGAATCCGATTCACGCCGGACCTGCCCGCCGAGCGCGCCCAACTGCTCCAACGTCTGCCGATGGGCTGGACGATCAAGGTCAACGCGGTCTACGACGAGCCGTTCTGGCGCGTACAGGGTCTGTCCGGGCAGGCCAACAGCGACCGGCGCGCGCTCGGCACGGTCTTCGATGCCGGTCCGCCCGGCGTCGACCCAGCGGTCCTGGTCGGATTCCTCGAAGCCACCCATGCCCAAGCCGCGGCTCGCCTGGCGCCGAAAGAACGCCGCGACGCGGTTCTCGACGACCTCGCAGCATATTTCGGCCCCAAGGCGCGCAGTCCGGTCCACTACATCGAGCAGGACTGGGCCACCGAAACCTACAGCCGCGGCTGTTACGGCGCCTTCGCGACCCCATCGACTTTGACACGCTTCGGACCGGAGTTGCGCCGCCCGACCGGCTCGCTGCACTGGGCCGGCACCGAAACGGCGACCCGCTGGGCCGGATACATCGACGGCGCGGTCGAATCCGGGCAGCGCGCTGCGCGCGAAATTCTCACCGCAACCAATCCGTGAGCATCCCCGGCCGATCGAACGGCCACCGCAATTCACCGACAAGTCAATCGGTTTCACCAACAAGTCGATACCAATGACGCCTGAGCGGACACCTTGCAGCCGATGCCGACCACGGTGCTGCTCCAGCAACAACGCCCACAGGGCGACGCCGACAGCCGACTGATGCTCTATCCCTCGGCCACATCGTGGGTGGTTGACATAATTATGCAGACCGGTCTAGCGTGTTGCATGGCCACAAAGGGAGATACGACGCGAGCGCGGATGGTTGAAGCGACTCGATTGATGGTCGAGGCGAATGGATACCACGGCACCGGACTGAAGCAGGTGCTCGAGCTGGCCGAGGCTCCCAGAGGCTCGCTCTACCACCACTTTCCCGGCGGTAAGGACGAGCTGGTCGGCGAAGCCCTCGCTGTGGCGGGCAGGGATGTCGATCGCATGGTCAAGGAGTTGGCCCTACAGGCGCCCACCCTCGGCGATCTCGTGCGAGCGCTGCTGGAAACACTGGCAGACAGGATGGTCGCCGCCGACTACAGCAAAGGCTGCCCAGTGGCCACTGTGGCGCTGGAGGTAGCTGCCACCAACGACGCCCTGCAACCGATCTGCGGCGGCATCTATGCAGGCTGGCAGCGAACGCTGGCAGATGCCCTGCGTGCTGACGGCCACGCCCCGGCCGAAGCGGATGAACTTGCGACGACGGCGCTCGCCTTGATCGAAGGTGCGCTGGTGCTAGCTCGTGCCGGCCGCAGCCGGATCCCCGTTGAGCAGGTCGGGCGGCGCATCGCCAGGCTACTCACCAAAGACTGACGATCGCACCAAATGCGGAGACGTTTCAATATTATATGTAGATCGGTCTAGATAGGAATGAGATGGAAGAGACCTTGAATAGCGCTCCAGACGCGGTGGTATTCGGCGCGACGGGCCTTATCGGCAAGTGGACAGTGCTACATCTCCTGGATCAGGGCCGTGCGGTCGCTGCCGTTATTCGCAATCCGGCTCAGAGACGCACGAACGCCGAGGGCGAGCCGACAGGAAGCCGGGAGGGCGAATTGCGCGTGTGGCTAGGCGATCGCGGCGTGGCCGCCGATCGACTGACGGTTGTGTCCGGCGATTTCACCAAAGGCACAGACCTGGGACTGAGTCAGGCGGATGACGATCGACTGGCTGGTATCCGGGATGTTTTCAACGTTGCCGGTATATATCGGTTCGGGCTGCAACGTGAGGAGGCAAGTGCTGTAAATGTCGCGGGTGCTCTCAACGTGTTGTACTGGTCCGCGACCCGTCGTGCCCTCCGTCGACTGATCCATGTGTCCGGTTATCGAGTCGGATCTGACCCTGAACCGCGGTATCCGCTTCCCGAAGACGAATTGGCGAAGCTCTACCAGGGCAAAGGAGCCTATGAAGGTTCCAAGACCGAAGCGGATGCGGCCATGCGGGTGATCGCGGCGCAATCGGGTGTCCCACTGACTGTGGTGAATCCCAGCAGCGTGATCGGTCATTCAGAGACCGGCGAGGTCGGTCAGTACCTTGGTTTGGCTGAAGTGGTCCGCGATCTGTGGATGGGGAAACTCCCAGCGCTTCCGGGAACCGCCCGTACCTTCGTGCCCGTGGTCGCCGTCGATCATTTCGCAAAGTTCATGGCCGCGATTCCCGATTACGATCCGGAGCCCGGCGGTCTGCACTGGGTGCTCGATGCGAACACGCCCAACCTGCCCGATATGGTGCGGCTGCTGGCCGGCCATCTGGGCTTGCGTGCACCCAAAATGCAAGTGCCAGTCGGGCTGATCCGCCGCCTGCCAACCGCATTGACCGGCGCAAACCCCGAAACACTTTCATTCCTCTCCGAGGACCGTTACGACACGACCTCGACCGATAAGGTCGCCCGAGCCGCAGGACTCCAGCAGCCTCGAGTCGAGACCGTCCTGCGCCGCTGGGCCGACCGGTTGGTATCGGATGGCTTCGGGGCGGCGCCGACGGATTTTCCCGGCGGCTTCCATGAAGTCGGCGGATCTCGGACTTTTGTCGCCGGAGACAGAAATTCGCCCGATTTCGTTCTCCTGCATGGAATTCCCCTTGACGGTGATTCATGGCAGGGAGTGATCCGCGAATTGGACAACGAGCGCGTTCTCGTCGCCGATCTGCCTGGACTCGGCCGTTCGACCGCCACAGCGGCGACACCGCTGGAGTGGGTTACCGATCTGCTGAAGCCGGTACGAACCCGCCCCATTCTTGTCGCACACTCAGCGGCCGCCGCACCGGCACTGCGCTATGCCGCCGCCCATCCCGAACGCATCACGGCCGTGCTCGTTATCTCCCCGTACTTCCTCCAAGCGCGGCCCAACTGGTTGCTCCGTACACCAGTGCTCGCCGCACCACTCCTCAGGAGGATGTCAGCCGACAGTTTGGCGAGCACTCTGCTCGGCGACAGCGGTGCCCTTTCCTCAGAACACATTCGTCGGGCCATCGAAAGCGCGCAAAAGCAACTGCAACGACCTGGCGTCGCCCGCCGAGTAGCCGACTGGCTCCGGGCTGCGAACCAACGCCCGGAACGCGCTGCTCTCCAGGCACTAATCGACGGAACCGAACCGTTCCCTGTCCCTGTCCACATCGTTGCCGGATCTCTTGATCCGCTGATCGGTGATTCCAGCGAGGCCACCGTCGTGACCGTCACCGACAGCGGGCATTACCCGCAACTCACGCACCCCTCAGACATTGTTGCCACGATGCGGAGCATTGCCGACCGCTCGATCCGCAGTTCTGCGTCCAGCCCAAGTAGATCAATCCCCGTCGAATCGCAGGATTAGACCGACATGACACGAACGGTTGTCGTGGACGAACACTGGCAGCAGGTCTACCGGCACCTGCACGCGCACCCCGAGTTATCGGGGGTCGAAGACGCTACTGCGGACCTGGTGGCCCAGGAGCTGCGGTCACTGCCCGGCTGGGAGGTGACGGCCGGTGTGGGCGGCACGGGAGTGGTTGGTGTTCTTCGAGGAGCCCCTGGACCGGTGGTCTGGCTGCGGGCCGATATGGATGCGTTACCGGTCCAAGAGGACACCGATCTCCAATACGCCTCAACCGTGCCCGGGGTCATGCACGCATGTGGCCACGACTTCCATGTCGCCGCACTGCTGGCCGCCTGTGCCGAGTTGGGAGCCTCGGACGCGTTACCCGGCACAGTCGTTGCGATCTTTCAACCCGCCGAGGAAACCGGCTCCGGAGCCACGGCGATGCTCGACGACGGTTTGCTGGAAAAGGTTCCGCGACCCTGGATCTGCCTCGGGCAGCATGTGAGCCCGTTGCCTGCCGGGCTGATTTTGACCCGAGGTGGTCCATTGATGGCTGCCGCCGATTCGGTGCGGGTGTCGCTGACCGGCGTGGGCGGGCATGCCTCGACTCCACACCTGGCCGTCGATTCACTCGCGATGGCGGCCTCTCTGGTGCTGCGGCTGCAGGCGTTGACTGCCCGGCAGACCTCGCGGTCGGCAGCTCCAGTCCTCACTGCTGCGGCGCTGCATGCTGGACAACGCGCCAACATCATCGCCGACAGTGCAGAACTACTACTGAGCTTGCGGACGTTTACTCCTGGCTCACGTCGGGACATGCTGGAGGCGATCGACCGAATTGTCACAGCGGAAGCCACAGCCGCCGGCGCACAACGTGAGCCGGTAGTGGAGGTCTTCGACAGTTTCCCATTGACCGTTAACACCCCCGGCGCCACCGAGCGCGTCATGACGGAGCTCACCGCAGGCGGACTGACAGTATTTCCATTGCCCGAGCCGATCACCGGGAGCGAAGACTTCGGCCTGCTCGGCGCGGCGGCGGGCTGTCCGTCGGTGTTCTGGCATATCGGCGGCGCCGATCCCAGCCGGTTCACCTCGGAAGACCAAGAATTGCTACTTACTGAGGGGAGTCTGCCGTCGCGGATGCCCGTCAACCACTCGCCACGCTTCGCCCCGGACCCTCGGCATGCGTTGCCTGCGGCTGTCGCGGCCTTGGTGAGCGCGGCATGCGCGGAACTCGAGCCCGCAGACAAACGCCCGTCTTGATCGCGGTGACCAACCGGATCGGATTCTGCAACAGGAATCATCCTGGTGACCGGGCACGTCATCCGCGTGACCGGAGTCGGGCTGGTGCGAGAAAGCAACCAGGACAACCCCGACGATTCGAAGCCGGCCGAAGTCATCCAGAACGCCGTGTTCCCGAACCAAAGCATCCAGGATGCCGAAAAATGGCCCAGGCCAGAGAGATCGAAAATCTCTCCGGCCTGGGCCGCTTGTAGCGGGGACAGGATTTGAACCTGCGACCTCTGGGTTATGAGCCCAGCGAGCTACCGAGCTGCTCCACCCCGCGTTGGGTAGCCATAAGACTACGCATGGGGTGGCTGTCCGACCTAATCGCGAGGTCAGAGGTCTGTCAGCCGAACTGGATGCCTTGTGCGAGGGGGAGTTGGTCGGAGTAATTGATGGTGTTGGTTGCGCGGCGCATGTAGGCCTTCCACGAGTCCGAACCGGATTCGCGGCCGCCGCCGGTCTGCTTCTCGCCGCCGAAGGCGCCGCCGATCTCGGCGCCGGAGGTGCCGATATTGACGTTGGCGATGCCGCAGTCGGAGCCGTCGGCGGCGAGGAAGCGCTCGGCCTCGCGTTGGTCGGCGGTGAAAACGGCGGACGAAAGTCCTTGCGGCACTGCGTTGTGCAACGTGATCGCGGCGTCGAAGTCGTGATAGGTCAGCACGTAGAGGATCGGGGCGAAGGTCTCCTCGCGCACTACCGCGGTCTGTGCGGGCATCCGCACGATCGCCGGACGCACATAGAACGCATCGTCGCCGAAACCGTCCACCCGTTCCCCGCCGCACACCAGCTCGCCGCCGTCGGCGAGTGCCCGATCCAGCGCGGCACGCATCCCCTGGTAGGCCCGCCCGTCGATCAGCGGGCCGACCAGCACCCCGTCCTCGAGCGGATTGCCCACGCGCAGTTGCCGATACGCACCCGCCACGCGTTCGAGCAGTGGTCCGACGACATCGGCGTGCACGATCAGCCGTCGCAGCGTCGTGCAGCGTTGGCCTGCCGTGCCCGCTGCGGCGAACACGATGCCGCGCGCCGCCAGTTCCAGATCCGCCGACGGCGTGACGATCGCGCCGTTGTTGCCGCCCAACTCCAGCAGACACCGACCGAAGCGCGCGGCCACCCGCGGTGCAACGATGCGCCCCATCCGCACCGAACCGGTGGCGCTCACCAGCGCGACGCGCTCGTCGTCGACCAGCCGTGAACCGACCTCGGCGCCACCCTGGATCAGTTGGTGCACTTCGGGATCCATGCCGACATCGGCCGCAGCGCGGCGCAGCAGGGTATGGCAGGCCAGCGCCGTCAACGGCGTCGTCTCCGACGGCTTCCACACCACCGTGTCACCGCAGACCAAGGCGACGGCGGTATTCCACGCCCACACCGCGACCGGGAAGTTGAACGCGGAGATCACCCCGACCACACCCAGCGGATGCCAGGTCTCCAGCAGTCGATGCCCCGGCCGCTCCGAGGGCATGGTCTTGCCGTACAGCTGTCGCGAAAGTCCGATCGCGAACTCGCAGATGTCGATCATTTCCTGGACTTCGCCAAGTGCCTCCGGGCCGATCTTCCCGGCCTCCAGCGTGACCAACTCGCCGAGTTGGGACTTGTGCACAGTGAGCAGTTCGGCCAGCCGCCGTACCACCGCGGCCCGCACGGGTGCGGGGACGGTACGCCACCCGCGGAATGCCAGGGCGGCACGGTCGATCGCGGCGTCGACGTCGTCGAGGGAGTCGACGGCCAGCGTCAGGAGCTGACCGCCGGTAATCGGTGTGCGGGCAGGCAATGCGCCCGCTACCGGCGGCTCGGCGCCGAGCTCGCGCAACAGCGCCGCCGCACGGGCTGCCAGGTCCATGGTGAGGTGATCGTCGAGCGTATGTGTCATCGATTGCTCCGCTGTCGCTTTGGGCATTCGCACAATGGCTGTGCTGTTACGGGAAGTGAACGAGTAGAGGTTTCCGCCACGAGTCGCGCTTGCTGAGTTAGCCTTCGCTGATGGCGGATACACCGGCAAGACCCGCGCTCGATGACATCGATCGCCTGCTGATTCGGGAACTGATGGCCGACGGTCGGGCCACGTTATCGAACCTGGCAGAGAAGGCGAGCCTATCGGTCTCCGCGGTGCAATCGCGGGTACGCAGGTTAGAGGCGCGTGGGGTGATCCGGGGCTACACGGCTCATGTCGACCCCGAGGCACTCGGTCAACTGCTGTCGGCATTCGTCGCGATCACTCCTCTCGACCCCTCGCAACCGGATGACGCGCCTGCCGTTCTGCAACATATCCCCGGTATCGAGGCATGCCATTCGGTGGCCGGTGACGAGAGCTACGTGTTGTTGGTGCGAGTGGCCTCGCCACGGCACCTCGAGCAGCTGCTGCAGGAGATCAGAGCGACCGCCAACGTCAGGACCCGAAGCACCATCATCTTGCAGACATTCTATGACAGATAACAATTGGCCGTAATTAGTACGAAGAGATGTAGAGATTCCGTAAATATTTCCGTACCCTGACCGGTGTGACCCTCGAACTGGACCGCACCCGCACGGACGGTGACATAGCACCGGTCACCCCCGCAACCCGGGTACACGAGATCTTGTCGGCGCACCTGCTGGCCGACGGATTCGACTTGGTGCTCGACCTCCGAAATTCGCGTGGCTGCCGGATCGTCGACGAACGAGACGGCAGCTCCTACCTCGACATGTTCGGCTTCTTCGCCTCGAACGCGCTAGGGATGAACCATCCCGCGCTGGCCGAGGACGAAGTCTTCCGCGCCGAACTCGCCGCAGCCGCCCTCAACAAACCGAGCAACTCCGACATCTACACAGTCGAAATGGCCCGGTTCGTAGAGACATTCGCACGGGTGCTCGGTGATCCACGGCTACCGCATTTGTTCTTCATCGACGGTGGCGGACTCGCCGTGGAGAATGCGCTGAAGGCGGCCTTCGACTGGAAGAGCAGGCACAACGAATCCCATGGCCGCGCACCGGAACTCGGCACCAAGGTGCTGCACCTGACCGGAGCATTCCACGGCCGCACCGGCTACACCATGTCGCTGACCAACACCGATCCGGTGAAGGTCGCGCGCTTCCCGAAGTTCGACTGGCCCCGCATCGAGGCACCGTATCTGTGCGACGACCTCGACATCGACGTTGCCGAGGCGAACGCGTTGGCCCAGGCGCGGCGCGCCTTCGACGAAAACCCGCACGACATAGCATGTTTCATCGCCGAGCCGATCCAAGGCGAGGGCGGTGACCGGCACCTGCGGCCGCAGTTCCTGCAGGCCGTACAGCGACTGTGTCACGAGAACGACGCGCTGTTCGTGCTCGACGAGGTGCAGACCGGGGTCGGCATGACCGGAACCACCTGGGCCTACCAGCAACTCGGGCTCGAGCCGGACGTGGTCGCGTTCGGGAAGAAGACCCAGGTGTGCGGCGTGATGGCGGGTGGGCGTATCGACGAGGTGCCCGACAATGTGTTCGCCGTCAGCTCCCGGATCAATTCCACCTGGGGCGGCAACCTTACCGACATGGTGCGCACCAGGCGGATTCTCGAGGTGCTCGAGCAGGACCAATTGATAGAGGGGTCTCGAGAGCTCGGCACGCATCTGTTGCGGCGACTGGAAGGGCTCGCCGAGGTGCACCCGAGCATCACCGAACCCCGTGGGCGCGGCCTGATGTGCGCGGTCACAGTCGCTTCGGCGCAGCTGCGCGACCAAGTGCTGGCCAAGCTGTGGGCGGACGAGCATGTGCTGATACTCGGCACCGGTGAACGGGGCATCCGCTTCCGGCCGCCGCTCACCGTCAGCGATGCCGAATTGGATGCGGCGGTCGACGCCCTGGATCGGGTTCTCACCGGCCTCGGGTAGTTCGCCATTGATGTCCGGATGGCAGGACCGGCTTCGACCGACCGTCGCGCGGATTGCATTCGGCCAGACGGTCGACGCTGTGGCTCGAGGTTCGACGGGCCTCGGTTAGTCCAGCCGCCGATGTCCGGACGGTCGGAACCTGCTTCAGTGGATCCGGCGCGGATTGCTGCGGAATCCGCGCCGCCACGGACCTGGCTACGCGCCTTTGTCCGGTGCGGCGGCGGACACCGCGGACCGGGACTCCGACCAGCCTCGGAAGAGTTCTGTCGCGAATGTCCGGGTGGCAGAATCTGCTTCGGTGGATTCGGCGCGGATTACCGCAGAATCCGCGCCCCACCACCTAGGCTTCGCACCCATGTCATCTCGTCTTCACCACCCCCTGGCATGGTGCAGCGCGTGAACCGGCAGCGCATGTTCCGCAGCTGCGCACCATCCGCTCGACCGGACCGACGTCCGGCCGCGGCCCCCTATCAATTCATCGCATCCCTAGCCGTAGTAGCGGCCGTGGCGGGGTGCGCCTCCAGTGGCGCGGGTTCGGCAGGCGTGTCGCCAGCACCGAGCGTGGTTGTTGCTGCGCCGACTACGAGTGCGGTGGCTCCGGATCTACAGAACCTGCTACCGGGTATGCCGCCGCCGCTGTCATCGACCGATGTGTACGCCGCGAACCGCGAGCTCAGCCCGGCGGTGACCGACCACCGGGCGCTGGTGTACGTGCCCAATAGTCAATCCAACACAGTCTCGGTGATCGACCAGGCCAGCTTCCAGGTGATCGACACCTTCCGGTCGGGCGGCTCGGAACCGCAGCATGTGGTGCCTTCCTACGACATGCAGACGCTGTATGTCACCAACGATCTGCCGATCGGCGCCGGCAGCCTGCTGGCCATCGATCCGAAGACCGGTCGGCCTGGTTCGGCGTTTCCGGTGCGCGACCCCTACAACATGTATTACACGCCGGACGGCCAGTTCGCGCTCGTCGTCGCGGAAGCGGACAAGTCGCTGGATTTCTACGATCCGTACACCTGGCAGAAGCTGCACTCGATGGCAGTGCCCACGTGCGCCGGCATCGATCACATGGACTTCACAGCCGACGGCCGGTTCGCGCTGGCCAGTTGCGAATTCGCCGGGCGCATGCTGGTTTTCGACGTTGCGGCGCGCACCGAGGTCAAGACCATCGACCTGCCCGGCGGGCGCTCCGGTATGCCGCAGGACGTCAAGCTCTCGCCGGACGGACGTACCTTCTTCATCGCCGATATGGCCGCCAACGGTGTCTACACCGTCGACGCCCTCCGCTTCGAGAACACCGGCTTCATCCCCACCGGCAAGGGCGCGCACGGCCTCTACGTCACCCGCGACTCCCAGCAGATGCTCATCACCAACCGTCACGAGGGCAGCATCTCGGTGTGGGATTTCGCGGCGAACAAGCTGGTCAACAAGTGGTACATCCCAGGAGGCGGCAGCCCCGACATGGGCAATATCTCCGCTGACGGCCGGGTCTTCTGGGTCTCTGGCCGCCATCACGGCGAGGTTTACGCCGTAGATATCGTCAATTGGAACCTGTTGGCTCGCATACCGGTTGGCCGAGGGGCACACGGGTTGACCGTCTGGCCACAACCCGGCCGCTACTCCACCGGGCATACCGGCGTGATGCGTTAGCTCAGGAAGCGGCCGGATCACTCCTGGAGTGGGTGTTCGGCCGCAATCCGAGCCCGCCCTCGACGAATCGCCGGACGGAGGTCAGGCCGGACTCGAGCGCGGCTTCGTAGCCGGGCCGGGCCCACCCGGTGATGTCGGCCGTGTCATCGGTCCCGGGGGTCACGCCTATTTCGGCGACCATCTCCGCGGTAGTAGGTTCGCAGACCGCCCACGAATAATGGGTTTCGTTGTCCCACTGCGTCGTACGCAGTGAGACATAGTCGGGGTCATCGATGCCGCCCTCGGCGAGGGCCGGACGGTCGTCGATGCGTTCGTCGGCACGCAGTGCGCGCAGGTACCACGTGCCCGCGTTGATCTCGACCGGTTCCATCAGTCCTTGTCCTCCGCGCGCCGACCCCGACCCCGACCCCGATCCCGACGCCGGTCCCGCCCGCGATCGTGCCGATTGCCGTACAGCAGCGCGCCCATCAGCGGAATCGCCAGAAACCACAGCCAGCTATGCGTGAGGAAGAACAGGATGACAGCGACGATCGGAATGACCGCCATCACTCGCTCCGGCCATTCGGCCATGAACCCCGTGTCGTGCTTCGCGGGCACCGCGGTAGCCGCGACGGGCTCGGGAAGATCCACGAACACCGTGTCCAGATCACCGCGGGTCATCGCCGCCGCGACCACCGCGCTGCGCTCGTCGAACTCGGCGACGCTCAGCCGACCGGCGGCGAAATGGTCGGATAGCCGTTGCATCGCCTGCTCACGCTCCGCGGTGCCGATGCGGATCTCGGGCACGTCACTCATACCAGCAAGGCTAGCGGCTGTCGATGACGATGCGGCCGCCCCGCCGTTGCTCATCGACCTGGGTCGGGTGCCGGCTCGGGCGGGCCGCCGCACCGGTGTCTGTTGGTGGCCGGCCGGGTTGACCGGATGTGGGCTGTCGGGACCGACGTGGCACCTGTGTGTTGACGGACCGAAGTACGTCGATGGATCCGGTGCGGGGTGGTCGAAGAATTCCGTGCCCCGAAGGTGGTGGGTTGCGAAATGATGGATGGCTGTCGCGTTGGGTTCTCGATTTTGTAGTGCCGGTGAGGATTTCGGGTACCTGTTCGAGGGAGAGCAGGCTAGTGAGAGGTTTCGATATGGGCGAGGTGTGGTTCGGCCACTACCGCCTCGACCGGTTGCTCGGCAGTGGGGGCACCGGGCAGGTTTGGCTCGCGCACGACAGCGTCACACAGCGTGACGTCGCGCTGAAGCTGTTGGCCGCGGTGCATGCCGTCGACGCGATATCCCGGCAGCGGTTCACCAGGGAGGCCCGGCTGGCCGCCCAGGTTCGTGGTCCGCACCTAGTGCCGATCCACACGTTCGGCGAACTCGACGGTCGCCTATATATCGACATGGAGTTCATCGAGGGCACCAATGTCTCTGGTCTACTCCGACGCGACGGGTCGATGTCGCCGGCCAGGGCAGTGGAGATCGTCGCGCAGACCGCGGCGGCGCTCGACCTCGCCCATCGGGCCGGGCTGGTGCACCGCGACGTCAAACCGTCCAACATCATGGTGAGCCCCAGCGGATTCGTCCATCTGATCGATTTCGGCACCGCCCACCGGATCGACCAGCCCACGATCACGGCCAGTACCAACGTGGTCGGCACCCTCGCGTATATGGCGCCGGAGCGGTTCACCGGCACCTGCGACGGCCGCGCCGACCAATACTCACTGGCCTGCGTGCTCTACGAATGCCTCACCGGGCAGCGCCCCTTCGGCACCGTCGATTCCACACAGCAATTGCGCGCGAACCTGATGACCGATCCACCACGAGTCACCGCCGTGAATCCCACCGTGCCCGCGGCATTGGATGCCGTCGTCGCCCGCGGCATGTCCAAGGACCCGGACCAGCGCTGGTCCAGCGCAGGCGAAATGGCCTCCGATGCGTATGCCGCGGTCACGGGTCGGGAGACAGCGACGGTCGAGATCACTGCGGCGAGCGTGGCCACGCAAGCAGTGCTGCCGGAATCGTGGCGTGCGGCCGGCTCACAGCACGGGGTCGATTCGGTGCGTGCAGCCGGATCGATGCGTGGAGTGGGGTGGTCGGGTGCGGCCGGCTCGCCGCGCAGAATCGGGTCGTTGCGTGGAGTGGAGTCGTCCGGTGGGGCTGACTCGTTGCGCGGGATCGAGCCGTTGCGTATGGCCGGATCGGTGCGTGCAGCGCAACCGCCGGGTGATCACGAGCCGTCGCGGATTCTGGGCACAGGTCTCGCTGCCGCGGCCCTTTCGACCCTCCTTGCGATGGTCGGGATGGCGCTGTGGCTCGGGCGCCCGCAGGGCACCGAGACCGATTCCGCCGCACCGTCATCCACACCGACCTCGGCGAGTCCGACGCCGCGGCCACAAGCGCCGATCGGACCGACATCAGCACAGCCACCGATCGCGTTCGTCCCGGCCGCCGGGCAGCCATGCAACCCCGCCGTCGACGACAGCACGGTCGGAGGTGACGGCACCCCGCTCGCCTGCCTGCCCGCCGACGGCCACCTCGCCACCTGGATTCCAGCCCAGCCCCATGTCGACGCGCCGAAGCCGGCCAACGACCAACCGGCCATGGAGAACTCTGGCAACAGCCAGCAGACGCCGGGCAGCGACAGCCCCCTGGGCAGCGACAACTCCGACGCCGGCAGCAACTACGACAGCCAGCAGCGGTAACTCTGGCAACGCCGGTCACGGCAACCACAAGCCGCACAACGACAAACCCGGCCACGGCAAACCCGGCAAGTAGTGCTCGGTGGTACTCCGCAGTGAGCGCATTCGTAGGGGTGTCGGCGGATTCGGCGGTGAGGTAGTGCTACGTAGGGGACATCACACTGTGCGGGGGTGGGTGGCGGGGCTAGGGTCGGAGCAGGTTCGGGCAATTCGGGGTCGCCGGGTTGCCGCCCCACCCGCAGCGGCGCGGTTACCGGGAGGTCAGCGATGGGGGAGGAACAGTTCGGGAACTACCGGCTCGACCGTTTGCTCGGTCGGGGCGGGATGGGGGAAGTGTGGCTCGCGCGCGACACCGATGGCGGGCGCGAGGTTGCGCTGAAGGTGTTGTCGGCGAACCTGGCTACCGATGGGGAGTATCGGCGGCGGTTCGAGCGGGAGGCCAGGCTCGGTTCTACCCTGCGCAACCCTCACATCGTGCGCATTCACGGCTTCGGCGAGCAGGGCGGCCGACTGTTCATCGCGATGGATTACATCGACGGCATCGATCTGGCCGAAATGCTCGGCCGGGTTCGCACACTGGCCCCGGCCGCGGCCGTCGACTTCGTGACGCAGGTGGCCTCCGGGCTGGATGCCGCGCATCGGGCGGGGCTGATCCATCGTGACGTCAAACCGTCCAACATTCTGATCGACAACGGCGGGCACGCGTACCTGATCGATTTCGGGATCGCCAAGGGCATGGGGCAGACCGCCGTCACCGCAACGGGTATGGCGATCGGCAGCTGGCCCTATATGGCACCGGAGCGCTTCAACGGGACGGTCGACGCGCGCTCCGACATCTACTCGCTGGCCTGCGTACTGTACGAATGCTTGACCGGCCGTCGCCCGTACGGCGACACCGACCCACCCCGCCAGATGCACGACCACCTGATGGCCACGCCGCCGTGCGCGGCCTCGGTGAATCCGTCGGTACCAGCGGCGTTGGACGCGGTCATCGCCTGCGGCATGGCCAAGGATCAGGCCAGGCGCTACTCGAGCGCCCGTGACTTCGCGGACGCCGCCCGCGCCGCCGTCGGCTCGCAACGCTCGAATCCGCGCGCCGGGAATCGGTTGGTTACTCCGCTGGTGCCGCCGCAGTCGGCAACACCGAAGCCTCCTACGAAGCTGCTCGAGCAGCCGGGACCGACGCCGACAATGGTGGCGACGGGTCGATCGGAACCGTCGGCACCGCTGCCACCGCCTGCTGCATCGGACGGTCCGACGCCGGATCCGTCGTTGGTGGCCGGTGCGCAGCCGCCGATACCGCCCGCGCCTCGACATCCGACACCGACGAAGGTGATGCCGGAGCCGGGCCCGACACCGACGTTGGTGGCGACGGGGCAACCGTCGTCATCTCCGTCGCCGTGGAAAGCACCTGCTGCTTCGAGCAAGTCGCCGAACTCGGCGGTCGATGCGCGATCATCGGTCCCCGCGCCGAAACATCCTGTGCCGACGAAGGTGATGCCGGAGCCGGGGCCGACACCGACGTTGGTGGTGACTCGGCTCGCGCCGCCGCTTGTGCCGGCGCCGGTAAGAGGTGCTGTCCCGCAGCAGAATTCGCGATACGCGCCGTTTGCGCCTGCTCGGCCCGGTGCGACTTTCCCGCCGCCGGTCCCGGCGAAACGGCCTGCCTATCAGCCGAAGTCGAAGCGGCAGCGTGGTGCGTCGGTTGCGCCGCTGCGATGGTCGATGTCGCGGGGGCGTCCGTGGATCGCGCCGCCGCCCGCGGCCCCACGTCGAGGCCGTCGACGGTCGGGTGGCGTGCTCACCAAGGTAATCGGCGCGCTCGTCGTGGTGTTCCTGACGCCGTTCGTGCTCGCGGCCGGGTGCGTCGCGCTGTTGGCCTCGGGCAGCCGGGTCGGCGATTCGAGCGGTGGTTCGGGCGCCGCACGGCCGACGGCGGCGGCCGAAGAACATCCCGCACCCCCGCCGGATCCCGGTCCGGCCGGCCCCGCGCCTGCGCAGTCAGCGGTGCGCGACGGGAAGTTCGAATTCGTGGTCACCAGTGCCGATTCCGGCATCTCCCGCGTCGGATTCCAATCGGCCCGTGGTTCTTTCACGATCGTCACAGTCACGGTGAACAACATCTCCGACCAGTCGAAGTGGTTCCTGCCATTCGGTCAACACCTCATCGATACCCGGGGCCGCGTGATCGACCACGACCCCGCCGCCACCATGTGGCAGACCACCCAAGGCCGCCACAACTACTCCTTCGAACTGCACCCCGGCCAATCCGCCACCACCCAAATGGTTTTCGACGTCGCCCCCGACTCCACCCCGAGTCACCTCGACCTGCACGACTTCCCGCTCTCCCAGGGCGTCGCAGTGATGGTGGGTTGACCACGGCGGCCGCGCGGGACGGTCGCACATCGTCGCGGTCGCTGTGCTCGCGGTTTGGTCCGAGGTGGGCACAGTGGCCTATTCGTACTGCTCGACCAGAGCAGACCTCTGTCAGGCGGTTTCGCTGCTGATGTCCAGGGCGGCGGCGAGGCTGGAGTGGACGGCCCGTCGGCCGATCTCGAGTGCTCGGGCCAGGAGGGTGGTGTCCCGGGCCGCGCTGTCGATGTCGGGGGAGCCGAGCGGGGGGTGGATTTGGAGGGCGGTGTGGCCGAGGCCGGTGAGGAATCGGTCTTCGACGTGTTGCTGGAGTGGGCGCTGCAACCAGGCCCGGTAGGCGCCCGGGGCGCGGACGCGCAGGTAGCTGCTGCCGACGATCTGATGTAGCCGGGAGGCGGGCGGGCGCTGTTCGTCGGTGCGGCGGGTGCGCAGGACGAGCGCGTGGGTGGCGCCGTCACGGACTGCGGTACGGATGGGCACGGTTTCGGCGAGCCCGCCGTCGAGGTAGTGAGAGTCGCCGAGCGGGACGGGAGGTCCGGCCAGAATCGGCAGCCCGGCCGAGGCGCGCAGCGCGGTCATCAACGTCCGCTTATCGACGATGTGGCGGCGCAGGTCGACCGCGAAGCCGGTGCGGATATCGGTGCCGATCGGGTGGAAGGTGGTGGGGTTGGCCAGGATCGCAGGGAAGTCCATCGGTTCGACGCCGTCGTACACCTGATGGACCAGGTAGTTCAGGTCGAACGCGGGTCGTCCGCGCAGCAGCCGAGCCGGATCGACAGCGCGTCGCATGATGGCTGGATCGGTCCACGACCGCATACCGGGCAGCGCCCGCCCGCACAGCAGCCATGCGCCGTTGATCGCGCCCGCGGAGGTGCCGTAGACGGCATCGAAGATCGAGGCGAGACCGAGCTCCTCCAACGCCTGCACCATGCCGCTGGAATAGACGCCGCGGCTGCCCCCGCCCTCGATGACCAGTGCGAGGCGATGCCCGTCGCTGCGGCTCGCGGACTCACGACGGCCGCGGATGACCTCGGCGACGGTAGCTGCAACGGGCGAACTGGTCACCCGATCCACCATACGACAGAGCGGGCGTGGACGTCTGGGTCCAGCGCCCGCTCCAGCGGTTGCTCATGTGCAGTTAACGGGACACAACCTCGGCTGTGCGCAGCCGTTTACTTGATCTCGGCGAGCACAGTGCCTTGGGTGATGGCGGCGCCCGCCTCGACCGAAAGACCGGTGACGACGCCTGCCTTGTGCGCGTTGACCGGGTTCTCCATCTTCATGGCCTCGAGCACCACGATCAGGTCGCCGGCCTCGACGGACTGGCCTTCCTCGACCGCGACCTTGACCACGGTGCCCTGCATCGGCGCAGTGACCGCGTCACCGGAGGCCGCACCGGCACCGGTGCCACCACGCTTGCGCGGCTTGGGCTTCTTGCGCACCACACCGGCGCCGTTGCCCCCGGTCGAGCCACCGCCACTGCCACCGAGGCTGAACTGACCGGGCAGCGACACCTCGACCCGACGCCCACCGACCTCGACGACGACCTTCTGCCGTGGCAGCTCCTCGTCCTCATCGGCAGCGGCGCCACCCGGGGTGAACGGCTCGACGTTATTGACCCACTCGGTTTCGATCCACTTGGTGTAGACGTCGAACTTCTCGCCGTCCCCGATGAACGCCGGGTCTTCGACGATCGCGCGGTGGAACGGGATGACGGTGGCAAGACCGTCGACATGGAACTCGGCAAGCGCGCGCCGCGCCCGCTGCAGCGCCTGGGTGCGGTTCTCGCCGGTAACGATCAGCTTGGCCAGCATCGAGTCGAACTGTCCACCGATCACGCTGCCTTCGACCACGCCGGAGTCCACGCGCACGCCGGGGCCGCTCGGCTCCTTGTACACCGAGACCGGGCCGGGCGCGGGCAGGAAGCCGCGACCGGCATCCTCACCGTTGATGCGGAACTCGAAAGAGTGGCCACGCGGGGCCGGATCTTCCTTGAGCTCCAACTCTTCGCCGTTGGCGATGCGGAACTGCTGGCGCACCAGGTCGATGCCTGCGGTCTCCTCGGTGACCGGGTGCTCGACCTGCAGACGGGTGTTCACTTCGAGGAACGAGACGGTGTCGCCCTGCACCAGGTACTCGACGGTGCCCGCACCGTAGTAGCCGGCCTCCTTGCAGATGGCCTTGGCGGAGGCGTGGATCCGCGCCCGCTGGTCGTCGGTGAGGAACGGGGCCGGAGCCTCCTCGACCAGCTTCTGGAAGCGACGCTGCAGCGAGCAGTCACGGGTGCCCGCTACGACCACGTTGCCGTGCTGATCGGCGATGACCTGCGCCTCGACGTGGCGGGCCTTGTCGAGGTACTGCTCGACGAAGCACTCGCCGCGTCCGAAGGCGGCGACCGCCTCGCGGGTCGCCGACGCGAACAGTTCGGGGATCTCCTCGATGGAGTACGCGACCTTCATGCCGCGGCCACCGCCACCGAAGGCGGCCTTGATCGCGACCGGCACGCCGTACTGCTTGGCGAACTCGACGATCTCGTCGGCGTTCTTGACCGGGTCCTTGGTGCCCGCGGCCATCGGCGCGTTCGCGCGCTCGGCGATGTGGCGCGCGGTTACCTTGTCACCGAGGTCGCGGATCGACTGGGGCGACGGGCCGATCCAGATGAGCCCGGCGTCGATGACGGCCTGGGCGAAGTCGGCGTTCTCGGAGAGGAATCCGTAGCCGGGGTGAATGGCGTCGGCGCCGGACTTGGCCGCCGCGTCGAGGATCTTGTCGAACACGAGGTACGACTCGGCCGAGGTCTGACCGCCGAGGGCGAAGGCCTCGTCGGCGAGCTTCACGAATGGGGCGTCGGCGTCCGGCTCCGCGTACACCGCGACGCTGCCGATTCCGGCATCTTTGGCCGCCCGGATCACGCGCACGGCGATCTCGCCTCGGTTAGCTACGAGTACCTTCGTTATCCGCGCGCTGGCATGGCTGGGCACTGAGCCTCCTGTGTGCAATCTTTTGGTCGCCCCGTGGTCGATCAAACTTACGTCTCGGGCGAGTGTAGGCAGTCTGCCAACAGACACTGCACTCGGATAGCCCTACTGAACAGTAGGTCGCACATCACACCAGGGCGTCGGGTGTGGCGTAGGCCTTATCTGCTGCGGGTCTTACGTGATGTACCGGCCGGAGCCTCGCCTGGTTCAGCTCCCTTGGCAATCGGCACTCGCACCGAGTTGCCCCATTCGGTCCACGAGCCATCGTAATTGCGCACCGTGCCGAATCCGAGCAGGAACGTCAGTGCGAACCAGGTATGGCTGGACCGCTCGCCGACCCGGCTGTAAACGATCAGCTCGTCTGGTGCGGCCAGCGCGCCGTAGACCTCGTCGAGTTCGGTGCGGGAACGGAATCGGCCGCCGGAATTGAAAGTCTCGGTCCACGGGATATTCACAGCGGTCGGGATATGTCCACCCCGCAGCGCGGCATCCTCGGGATTGATCGGTGGCTGGATGAGTTCGCCGGAGTATTCCTCCGGGGAGCGCACGTCGATCAGCGGCCTGCCGAGGTGGCCGAGCACGTCCTCGCGGAAGGCGCGCGCGGTGCTGTCGTCGCGGCGCACGGTGGGGTATTCGCTGCGCGTGAGATATGGCAGATCGAAGGTGGTGTCGCGTTCCTCGGAAATCCAAGCGTCGCGTCCGCCGTCCAGCAGCCTGACATCCTCGTGCCCGAAGAGTGTGAACAGCCACGCGGTGTGCGCCGCCTGCGCATTGCCCCGGTCTCCGTAGATCACCACCGTGTCGTCGCGCTCGATTCCTTTTGCGCGCATAAGCTCGGTAAAACGGACACCGTCGATATAGTCACGCGTGACCGGATCATTCAGGTCGCCACGCCAGTCGATCTTGGTGGCGCCGGGTACGTGTCCGATGTCGTAGAGCAGTATGTCCTCGTTGGACTCGACGATCTTGAGTCCGCGGGTGCCCAGGTTTGCCGACAGCCACTCCGTGGTTACCAGTCGGTGAGGCTGAGCGTAGGAACCGAATGAGGGATGAGGATCCTTGGCAACGGGCACGGTGTGGGTCCTTCACGCGTGGTAGACGGTGGTTACAGCGGTTCGGGTCTCACAGCGATGGTAGGTGTGAGGCGATAGTGACTCTCGTTTCAGATCACAAATCGGCTTAATGGGCGAATAAATCGCACCCACATCCGATAAAGTCTCCCAGGAGGAGGGGTGAGCTATGTCCGATTCTTGGCCGCGGCGGCGACTGCTCGCGATCCTACGTGGCGCCAGTGAGCCTCTCGACGCCCAGGAACTGGCCAGAATCACCGGACAGCACGTCACCACGGTTCGGTTTCATCTGGACGTACTCACCAAGGAATCCCTGGTGCGGCAATTCCAGCAGCCACCCCGTGGCCGCGGGCGCCCGCGTATCGGATACAGCGCGGTGCAGCGATCGGTCGGCTATCAGGAACTCGCGCAGGTACTCGCCGACCAGCTCGGCCCCGATCCGCGACGTCGTTCGGAGGCGGCCATCGCCGCCGGGCGTGCATGGGGCGCCAAGCTGGATGTCGGTGACCAGCACATCGAAACGCTGGAGGAGGCCAAAGACCTCGCGATGACGCTGCTTTCGGAGCTCGGCTTCGCGCCGGAACGCGAACAGGCCACCGAGGCCGACGAGCAGGCGCCGATCAGACTGACGGCCTGCCCACTGCGCGAACTCGCACGCACGCACTCCGAGGTGGTGTGCGGAGTGCATCTCGGCCTGATCAAAGAGGTGCTCGATCGTGGCGGGGACCGCGGTGCGGTGAATGTGCGGCTGCACCCGTTCGTCGAGCCGGAGCTCTGTGTAGTGGGACTGGAGCTCATGGCGCAGGAGATGCGACGGGAGCCCGACACCGGCCGGGACGCGTCCGTGGTTGCGACGACGGTGCCGGTCGGTGCCGAGGCCACCGCCGCCGAGCCGCGGATCGCGACACCGTCAGCGGGCCGCGTGGCCCCACAACTGCGCAATGCCGATCCCAATGTCGCCAAGCAGTCGGCGCAGCAGTGGTAGACCGATCCCGATCACGCTGGACGGATCGCCGTCGATGCGATCGACGAACCAGCCGCCTCTGCCATCGAGGGTGAACGCGCCCGCCACCTGGAGTGGCTCACCGGTCGCGATGTAGGCGTCCAGTTCCTCGGGTTCGGGCTTGGCGAAATGCACTGTAGTGGAACTGCAGTCGACAGCCTCGGCGACGACCGCTCCGTCCCGCATGCGCAGGACGCAATGTCCGGTGATGAGATCCGCACTTCGCCCGGCCATCTCGGCCCAACGGGTCCGTGCGACCTCGGGAGTGTGTGGCTTGCCCTGTAGTTCGCCATTGACCAGCAGCATCGAATCGCAGCCGACCACCACACAATCGGTGGCGAATTCGGGAATCACGGCGGCAACCGACATGGCCTTCGCCCTGGCCAGCTCGACCACGACGACCTGCGGTCGCGTGTTGTCCGGCAGCGCCGCGGCGACAGCGTCCTCGTCCACATCCGACACTCGCACGATCGGGTCGATGCCCGCCGAGCGCAGCACTTCGCGGCGGGCGGGCGAGGCGGACGCGAGAACCAGCCGGGTCACGACCGCGCTCTGTTGCGTTCGGTCGCGACATGCTTCGAAGCGGTGGTGTCGATGGTCGGCTCGGTGCGTCGATGCACGTCAGTCGCGCAGGTGCGACAGCTGTGGGAAAGCGTAGGGCGAGAACGGTGAACTGCCGCGATGCATGAAGTTTGGTCGGCCCCAGTTGTCGGCCGGGCCGGTCGAGCGGGCGGCGGCGCTGTTGGCGGCCGCGGTCAGCACGCAGACCAGTGCCGCGACCTCCTCGTCGCTCGGCGAACCCTTGACGATGCGAATGAACGGCTGTCCGCCCGATTCGGCGGCCGGAGCGACCAGATCCACGGCCACCTCGATCTCGTCGGTGATCGGGTCGACTGTGAGCTCCAGTTCGACTGCGGTCAACACATCTTCCTCTGCCACGGTCGTCACAGTGCCAGATCCTTTCTCTATATCGGTCGGGCCTATTCCCCAACTCGATGTCGAACCGATGAAATGATCTTCCTCTGGAAGCGACTGAATTGCAGCTCTATCATCCAGTGTGCGCGGCCCTTGACGGTTTATCGCTTCATCACAGCGGAATGTTGCCGTGTTTCTTCGGCGGCAAGGTGACCATTTTGCGCTCGAGCAGGCGCAGCGCGGAGACGATCTGACCGCGGGTGTGCGAGGGCGGGATGACCGCGTCCACATAGCCGCGCTCGGCGGCGATGTAGGGGTTCACCAAAGTGTCCTCGTACTCGTTTTGCAGCTCGAGCCGCAGCGCATCGACGTCGTTTCCGTTCTTGGCGGCCTCTTGCAGCTGCTTGCGATAGACGAAGCCGACGGCGCCGGAGGCGCCCATCACGGCGATCTGAGCAGTCGGCCAGGCCAGGTTCACATCGGCGCCCATGTGCTTGGAACCCATGACGTCGTAGGCGCCGCCGTAGGCCTTACGAGTGATGATCGTGATCTTTCCCACAGTGGCCTCGCCGTAGGCGTAGAGCAGCTTCGCGCCACGCCGGATGATGCCGTTGTATTCCTGGCCGGTGCCGGGCAGGAAGCCCGGCACATCCACCAGAGTGATGATCGGGACGTTGAAGGCGTCGCAGGTGCGCACGAAGCGCGCGGCCTTCTCGGAGGCGTCGATGTCGAGGCAGCCCGCGAACTGGGTGGGCTGGTTGGCCACGATGCCGACGCTGCGGCCGTCGACGCGTCCGAAACCGCAGATGACGTTCATCGCACGCTCGGCCTGCACCTCGAGGAACTCGTCGTCGTCGAGCAGGCGACGGATGACCTCGTGCATGTCGTAGGGCTGGTTCGGCGAGTCCGGGATGATCGTGTCCAGTTCGCGGTCCTCGTCGGTGAGCGAGTCCTCGATGGCGCCGTCGATCGGGTCGGTCGGCGCCGTGCGCGGCGCCTCGGCGCGGTTGTTGCTCGGCAGGTAGGACAGCAGATCCTTGACGTAGTCGAGCGCGTCCTGCTCGCCGGAGGCGACGTAGTGCGCCACACCGGACTTGGTCATGTGCGTGTGCGCGCCGCCGAGGTCCTCCATGGTGACGTCTTCGCCGGTGACCGTCTTGATGACGTCGGGGCCGGTGACGAACATCTGGCTGGTGCCGTCCACCATCACCACGAAGTCGGTGAGTGCGGGGGAGTACACGTGACCACCCGCGGCCGGGCCCATGATCAGCGAGATCTGCGGGATCACGCCGGAGGCCTGGATATTGCGGTGGAAAATCTCGCCGTAGAGGCCGAGGGAGACGACGCCCTCTTGGATACGCGCGCCGGCGCCTTCGTTGATACCGACGAGCGGGCGGCCGGTCTTCAGCGCCAGATCCATCACCTTGACGATCTTCTCGCCGTAGACCTCGCCGAGGCTGCCACCGAATACGGTGACGTCCTGGCTGAAGATACAGACGTCGCGGCCGTCGATGGTGCCGTAGCCGGTGACGACACCGTCGCCGAGCGGACGGTTGTTCTCCAGGCCGAAGTTCACGCTGCGGTGGCGGGCCAACGCGTCGAGCTCGACGAAGGAGCCCTCGTCCAGCAGTGCGAGGATGCGCTCGCGGGCGGTCATCTTGCCCTTGGCGTGCACCTTGTCGACTGCGGCCTCACCCATCGGGTGGTTAGCTTCTTCCAGTCGATTCCGCAGGTCAGCCAGCTTCCCAGCGGTGGTGTGGATATCGGGGGAGCCCGCCGATTCCGAGGAGGGCTGCTGCTGGACACTCGTCATGGCTCCGGAGTGTAACGAGTACCACTGGCTTGTACGAAACGAGCACCGGCTACCAGTGAGTAGAAAACCGCAGCTAGATCACGTTGAGTTGTGACATCGGACAGAAAATTCCTGGTCGATTACCGCGTTTCCCTACAAGAAAATAATTGGTGCCGCGTGTGGATGCCCAGATAGCCTGAAGGCGTCCGGTTTTCGGCTCAGGGGAGGAGCAAAACAATGTGGGAATGGGGTAGGACCGTCGCCGAATATGCCACCGCGGCGACCTGGACGAGCTGGCAGACCACGCCTCCGCAACCGACCGTCGTCGACCCGGAATTCTGGGCCGAGGCGGACGAAGGGGAAGGCGACGAGGCGAATGTCTCCGGTATGCGAGCACCGATTCGCGAGTATGACCTCGTCTGCTGACCGCAGCATGCGTCGGCTTACCTCGATGGTGACAGCTCTGCCGACCTATCGGGGTAAGCCGATCGGCACCGAGTAGCCTGCCGATGTGCACAGGCCACCGTTGGATGCAGAACAGTTGCGGCGCAGTCTCACCGACTCGCCCGAGCTGTCGTTCTTCTCCCGCATCGATGTGCTGGAGGCGACCGGGTCCACCAATGCCGACCTGATTGCGCGAGCCGGGGAGCCGGATGCGGATCGCAGTGTGCTCTTGGCGGAAACTCAGGAGCACGGCCGCGGCAGGCATGCCAGATCCTGGGTGAGCCCGCCACGGGCGCAGCTGTCGATGTCGCTGTTGGTGCGCTTGCCCGGTGTTGCCCCGGCAGCACTCGGCTGGCTGCCGCTGCTCACCGGGGTCGTGGTGGTCGATGCGTTGCGCTCGACGTCGGGCGTGGCCGCAACTCTCAAGTGGCCCAACGATGTATTGATCGACGGCCGTAAGGTCGCGGGCATTCTGGCCGAGGTCGCGGCGGGCGACGGCGCACCCACCGTGGTGATCGGCATCGGCCTGAATGTGAGCCTCACCGAGGCGGAACTGCCGGTGCCGCACGCCACTTCACTGACGCTGGCCGGTGCCGCCGACACCGACCGCACGCTGCTGGTGCGGTCGCTGCTCACCGAATTCGCTCGGCGCTTCACGGCGTGGCAGGACGCGAACTGGGCGACAACCGATCTGATCGCCGCCTACCGGGAGCGGTGTTCCACGCTGGGCGCGCGGGTGCGCGCGGAGCTGCCCGGCGGGGAAACGCTGACCGGCACGGCCACCGACGTCGACGCCACCGGGCGCTTGCTGATCGGCGATCAGGCGGTGTCCGCAGGCGACGTCACCCACCTGCGCGCCGAGGCCTGAGCCTTCCGTCCCACTGTGGGACCCCGGCTTTCGCCGGGGCCGCGAACAGTGAACTCACACCGGCTGCATGATGCCTTTGGCGGCTTCCCGCGCGAACATTCGATCGCGCTGCTCCTCGAACTTGAGTACATCGCCCGCCAGCTTCTCCAGGTATTCGCCGAGCCATTCCCTGGCGGCCTCGCCGCGCGGACCGAAGTCGTTGCGCTCGAAGATGTTCCACTTCTTCAGCACCGGCTGCACCACTTCCTCGAGGTGCTGGCGCAGGTCGTAGATGCCGTGCTTGGCCATCAGCACGCCGTTGCGGCGGAAGTTCGGCATGCCGTGGCCGGGCATGACGAAATTGGCGAGGATCCCGGTGATCGCCTCCATGGCCTGGTCGGGGACCAGATCCAGGCCCGCGCCGCACAGGTTGCGATAGAAGATCATGTGCAGGTTCTCGTCGGTGGCGATGCGCTGCAGCATGCGGTCGGCGATCGGGTCGTTGCAGACCCGGCCGGTGTTGCGGTGGCTGACCCGGGTGGCCAATTCCTGGAAGGTCACATACGCGACGTTCACCAGGAACCCGCTCCAGTACTCGGGGGAGTGCACACCCTTGGTCATATGGATCATCCTGGCCTCTTCGAGCGCGACCGGGTCCACGCCGCGGGTGACGACCAGGTAGTCGCGCATGACGATGCCGTGCCGGTTCTCCTCGGCGGTCCAGCGGCCGACCCAGGTGCCCCATGCGCCGTCGGCGGAGAAGTGCTCGGAGATCTCGCGGTGGTAGGAGGGCAGATTGTCCTCGGTGAGCAAATTGGTGATCATCGCGGCCTTGGCGACCTCGTTCAGCTTGGACTGCTCCGGCGCCCAGTCCTTCCCACCCATCGCCGCGAAGTTGCGGCCCTCGTCCCACGGGACATAGTCGTGCGGGTGCCAATCCTTCGCCATCGACAGGTGCCGGTTCAGGTTCGCTTCGGCTACCGGTTCGAGTTCGGTCAGGATTTCCAGCTGACTCAGATTCTTGGTCACTGACGCCTCCACGGTCGTATCGACAGTTTGTCTAGCAGGACTTGGCTTTTCCGCAGGTAGAGCGTTCATAGCTAGGTCGAGCGGACATCACTTGAGCGAACGGGAGAATCTCGGGCGCGACGGCGGCTGTGCGAGGTGACGATTGTGCAGGACGGCGCGCCCCGGTGTCCAGGCATTCTGCCATCTGCCACGGTAGGGTTCCGGCATGGGTTATCCGGAGGAGGTGCTCGCGCCGGACGAGCAGTTGATACTCCATCGTCATCCGCATTGGAAAATGCTGTTCTGGCCGGCGGTGACGTTGATCGTTGCCACTGCGGTGGCCGGCTTTCTCGGTGGCCTCGCCTGGCGGAACACCGAAGCCACCACGCGGTCGATCCTGCTCGGCGTCATCCTGGTCGCCTGGCTCGGCATCCTCGGATGGCGTTGTGTCGCACCGGTTCTGAGTTGGAAATCGACCCATTTCATCGTGACCGACCGACGGGTCCTCATTCGTCAGGGCGTGATCACGCACACCGGCATCGATATTCCGATGAGTCGTATCTCCAGCGTGCAGTTCCGGCACGGTCTTTTCGACCGGCTGCTCGGCACCGGCACGCTGATCATCGGCTCTTCCTCGGAAGAACCACTGGAATACGACGACATCCCGCAGGTGCAACAGGTGCATGCGCTGCTGTATCGCCAGGCGTTCGAGGAGTCGCAGGCCCATGGGGACCGGTGGGACGATCGCGGTCGCCACGGCACACCCGGCGGCGGCTACCGATGAGATGCCCGGTCGCTGTCGCGCCGATCCGTAATCTGGGGTCATGACCGCCGTACTCCTGGCCGAAGACGACGAGGCCATTGCCGCGCCGCTGTCCCGAGCTCTTGGGCGCGAGGGGTATTCGGTGACGGTCGAGCGCTTCGGGCCCGCCGTGCTGAAGCGCGCGTTGGAGGGCAACCACGATCTGCTCATCCTCGACCTCGGCCTGCCCGGTATGGACGGGCTGGAGGTGTGCCGCCAGGTGCGCGCTCGCGGCGCGGATCTGGCCGTGCTGATGCTCACCGCGCGCACCGACGAGGTGGATTTCGTCGTCGGACTCGATGCGGGTGCCGACGACTACGTCGGCAAACCGTTCCGCCTCGCCGAGCTGTTGGCTCGCGTGCGAGCCTTGTTGCGGCGCAGCGGAATCGGTGACGACGTCGTCGAGGTCGGCGGTATCAGGCTGGAGCCGGCGGCCCGCAGGGTGCTGGTGAACGGTGTCGAGATCGGTTTGGCCAACAAGGAATACGAACTGCTCAAGGTGCTGATCGATCGCGCAGGCCAGGTGGTGCCGCGCGAGACCATCCTGCGAGAGGTCTGGGGCGACGCCGAGCTGCGCGGTTCCAAGACCTTGGACATGCACATGTCGTGGCTGCGTCGCAAGATCGGCGACGAGGGCCCGATGGCCGAGCGGCGCATCGTCACCGTCCGCGGCGTCGGCTTCCGGCTGAACACCGACTGACATGCGCCGCAGAATTCTGCGATCCATCCTCACGGTGCTGACCATCACCACGGTGGTGCTCGGCGTTCCGCTGATCTACACAGCCTGGCTGTGGGTCGAGGACATCACCCGCAACGATCTGCAGAGCAGGCTGGAGCGGATCGCCGCGGAGGTCATCGTGCAGGAGCACAGCGACGGCATGGTGACCAGCCAGTTCGACGAGCGATCGGTGCGCCCGCTCGTCCCCGCGGGCGGCAGGCTGACCATCGTCTATCCGGCCCCCAAGGACAACGCCTCGCGCCTGGACATCGGCGTGGACCGGGTCTCCGACCCGCTGGTGGAGTCGCTGTCGATGGGAACCGCGGGCTCGCTGCGCCTGGAGGTGCCGTCGGGGCCGATGCACGTCAGGCAGCGACAGGCCGTTGCTGTGGTGGCGCTTGCGGTGCTCGCTTCGCTCGGTGCGGCGGTGTCGGTCGCGATGGTCACCGCGGGTCGGGTGGCCGATCCGCTGCGCGACGTGGCGGCACGGGCCGCACGGCTGGCCAAGGGCGACTTCCGGCCCGATCCGCGCAGGCACGGCATTTCCGAACTCGACCGGGTCTCCGATGTGCTCGATTCGGCCACCGTCGAGATCGCGGGCCGGCTGCAACGCGAGCATGCCCTGGTCGCGGACGTGTCGCATCAGCTGCGCAGCCGGTTGACCGCGGTGCGGCTGCGCTTGGACGAGTTGTCCGCCCACACCGATCCCGATGTCGTGCACGAGGCCGAGGAGGCGATGGCGCAGGTCGACCGGCTGACCGAGGCGATCGACGACCTGGTCCGCGCGTCGCGGGACGAGGACGCGGCGGACCGTGATCCGGTGCCGGTGATGGCCGAGTTGCGCGGTGTCGTCACCGAATGGACGCACCCGTTCAGCGAGGCGGGCCGGACGCTGTCGCTGATCGGTGACGAGTCGCTGTGCGCGCCGATCACCGGGTCGCGGTTGCGCGAGGCGGTCGCGGTGCTCGTCGACAACGCCCTCATGCACGGCGGCGGCACCTGCACGGTGTCGGTGCGCACGGTGCGCCCAGGGCGGGATCGGGAGCCGCTGGTGTGTGTCGAAGTGGCCGACGAGGGCGAAGGTGTGCGTGACGAACTCGCGCCGCACATCTTCGATCGGGGATTCTCGGCAGGCGGATCGACCGGTGTCGGGCTGGCCTTGGCACGGGCGCTGATCGAGGCCGACGGCGGGCGCTTGGAGTTGCAGCGGCGCAGGCCCGCATTATTCGCGGTGTTCCTCGGGGCGACCACGCCCATCCGGTCGGCGAGCGGAGTGCCCGAACCGCGCTGAATCAGCTGTGGCCGAGCTGCTCTTCCTCGAGCAGATCCTCGAATTCCTCGACGATCTCCTGCATTTCGTCGGGGAAAACCCAGCGGCGCATTGCCCAGAAGCGGAAGGCCATCTGTAGCAGATTGCCGATGATGAAGGCGCTGATGAAGTCCGCGATGTTCTCGACGGTGAAACTCACCTCGGGCTGGCGCAGATCGAAGACATAGCTCGACACCCACAGCGGCAGGAAGGCGAGCACGACGCCGACACCGCTGACACCGAAGAACAGCAGCGCCTCGTGATGGCGCTCACGCCCGCCGCGATTCTTGAACGACCATTCGCGGTTGAGGATGTAGGACGCGATCACGGCGATGACGCCGGAAATGATCTTGGCGGTGACCGGCTTGGTATCCAGGACCGTCCACTTCAGCGCATAGAAAATACCGCTGTCGATCACGAAAGTGGTAGCGCCGACGATGGCGAATTTGATCAGCTCATGGTGGCGGTACGCGATCTCCCGCAGCGGTTGGGGGAGGACGTTGACCACGTCGTCGACGAATGACACAAGGCCCGAGTGTACCGGTAGCGGTTATTCGGGCTCGACGTGACAAGATTGTCAGACGTGAGGGAGCGAACCATCGACACAGCAGCCCGGCTCATGACGGAGCCGAGCGTCAGCGAGGCGCAGTCGTGAGCGAGCGCAGCGAGCGAACCCTGGATGCAGCGCGCGGGCGCACGACGGAGCCGAGCGTCAGCGAGGCGCAGTCGTGAGCCCACGTTCCTTCGATCCGTCTGTCATGCCCACCGTCACCATGATCGGTGGCGGCCAACTTGCGCGCATGACCCACCAGGCGGCCATTGCCCTGGGGCAGCGTCTACGCGTGCTCGCCGAGCGCCAGGACGATCCGGCTGCGCAGGTGAGCCCGGAGGTCGTGCTCGGCAGCCACACCGATCTGGCTGCGCTGCGCAAGGCCGCTGTCGGCTCGCACGCGCTGACCTTCGACCACGAGCACGTGCCGACCGCGCACCTGGAGGCGCTGGTCGCCGAGGGCGTGAATGTGCAGCCGCCGCCGCAGGCGTTGATCTATGCGCAGGACAAGCTGGCCATGCGCACCAAGTTGTCCGAGCTGGGGCTGCCGGTGCCCGCGTTCACGCCGGTGACCACGGCGGCCGACGCGGTGCGCTTCGGTGCCGAGCACGGCTGGCCGATGGTGCTCAAGGCGGTGCGCGGTGGCTACGACGGCCGCGGTGTCTGGATGCCCGAGACGGCGGCGGAGGCAGAGGCGATCGTCGACGACCAGCTCGTGCACGGGGTGCACCTGCTCGCCGAGGCTCGGGTGGACCTGAAGCGAGAACTGTCGGCCATGGTGGCGCGCTCACCCTACGGTCAGGCGGCGACCTGGCCAGTGGTGGAGACGGTGCAGCGCAACGGACAGTGCGCGGTGGTGATCGCACCCGCGCAGGAGCTCGCGGAGGATCTGGCGGCCGAGGCGGAGACGCTGGCACTGAACCTCGCGAAGGCACTCGGGGTGGTCGGCGCCATGGCCGTCGAACTGTTCGAGACCCACGACGGCACCCTGCTGGTGAACGAATTGGCCATGCGCCCGCACAACTCCGGGCACTGGGGCATGGACGGCGCCCGCACCGGCCAGTTCGAACAACACCTGCGCGCCGTGCTCGACTATCCGCTCGGCGATACCAGCCCGCTGGCCCCGGTCACCGTGATGGCGAATATTCTCGGCGCCCCCGAGGCGCCGACGATGTCGATGGACGAGCGTCTGCACCACCTGTTCGCGCGGATGCCCGATGCGAAAGTGCACCTGTACGGCAAGGGTGAACGCGAGGACCGCAAGATCGGGCATATCAACGTGCTCGGCGACGACGTCGCGGTGGTGCGGGAAAAGGCTGAGCGCGCGGCACGGTGGATGTCGCACGCGATGTGGACCGACGGATGGGATCCCCATGGCGAATGAACCACAAGTAGGCCTGATCATGGGCAGCGACTCCGATTGGCCGACCATGGAGGCCGCGGCGGAAGCCTTGGCGGAGTTCGGTATTCGCTTCGAGGTCGGCGTCGTTTCCGCGCACCGCACGCCCCAGCGCATGCTCGACTACGCCCGTGACGCGGCGGGCCGCGGTCTTCGGGTCATCATCGCGGGCGCGGGCGGCGCGGCCCACCTGCCCGGCATGGTCGCTTCGGCGACCCCTCTCCCGGTGATCGGCGTCCCTGTCCCCTTGAAGTACCTCGACGGCATGGACTCCCTGCTGTCGATCGTCCAGATGCCTGCAGGCGTCCCGGTGGCCACCGTCTCCATCGGCGGCGCCCGCAATGCCGGGCTGCTCGCTGTCCGCATCCTCGCCGCCGCCGACCCGGCCCTGCGGGCCCGCATGGCACAGTTCCAGGCCGGTCTGGAAGAGATGGTCCTGCAGAAGGACGAGGCACTGCGCACCAAGCTGCTCGGGTAGTCGGTCGACCCGCCTGACTACGGTGGTCCGGTGGCAAACGACGACGATACGGCCAGGTTCCGGCTGACGGTGGTTGATCATGCTCTGCGGCTGTTCGCCGAGCAGGGGTACGAGGCGACGTCGGTGGACGAGATCGCCGAGGCGGCGGGGATTTCGCGGCGGACGTTCTTTCGGCAGTTCCGGTCGAAGGAAGACGTGATCTTCGCCGATCACGAGTCGCAGTTGGCGCAGGCGGCGGAGTTCCTCGCCGCCGCACAGGGGGATCCGTGGGAGGCGGTGGGTGCCGCGGTGGTCCAGGTGTTCGAGCGGTTCACGCAGTGGCGGGAGATCGCGGAGCGGCGGTATCGAGTGGTGCGGCGGGTGCCCGCGCTGCGCGAGCGGGAGATCGTGACGGTGTTCCGTTACGAGCGGCTGTTCACGGACTATCTGCGGGAGCGGTTGCCCGAAGTGCCTGATCTGATGCGGGTGCAGTTCGCGGCGACGGTCACGGCGACGCACAACTATCTCTTGCGGCGGATGGTCCGTGGGGAGTCCGACGCGGGCGCCGTGGACCTGCGGGTGGAGCTGGCGGCGATTCCCCGGGGTGCGGGGCGTGCGACGGGCGCCGAGGACATGGTGATCGCGGTGTTTCCGCGTGACATGCCGCCGCGACAGGTCGCCGATCTCGTGACCCGCCGGCTGAGTAGCCTGTGATGGGAATCACAGTATGCAAATGATGACACTCAGTGCCACCGAGTAGCTGCATTTGGCGTGGAGCTTGGGCGTATACTCGACAATAATCTGGCACTGAGTGCCGAGGAGCTGGACGTCCCGTATTGCTTCGGGACGCAGTGATCACGACCGACGACCAGGAGTGTGCCCCATGGCGGGAAACCCCGATTTCGACCTGTTCAAGCTCGAGGACTTCCACGACGAGCTGCGCGCGGCCATCCGTGGGCTCGCGGAGAAGGAAATCGCCCCGTACGCCAAGGATGTCGATGCCAACTCCCGCTTCCCCGAGGAGGCACTGACCGCGCTCAACGCCTCGGGCTTCAATGCGGTGCACGTGCCGGAGGCCTACGGCGGCCAGGGTGCGGACTCAGTCGCGACCTGCATCGTGATCGAAGAGGTTGCGCGCGTTTGTGGTTCGTCGTCGCTGATCCCGGCCGTCAACAAGCTCGGAACCATGGGCTTGATCCTCAACGGTTCCGAGGAACTCAAGCAGAAGGTGCTGTCGGACATCGTCGATGGCGAGATGGCCTCCTATGCGCTGTCGGAGCGTGAGGCGGGCTCCGATGCCGCGAGCATGCGCACCCGTGCCAAGCAGGACGGCGACGACTGGGTGCTCAACGGCTCCAAGTGTTGGATCACGAACGGCGGCAAGTCTTCCTGGTACACCGTCATGGCGGTCACCGACGCGGACAAGGGCGCCAACGGCATCTCGGCATTCCTGGTGCACAAGGACGACGAGGGCTTCGTGGTCGGCCCGCTCGAGCACAAGCTCGGCATCAAGGGCTCGCCCACCGCGGAGTTGTACTTCGAGAACTGCCGGGTGCCGGGTGACCGCATCGTCGGCGAGCCGGGCACCGGCTTCAAGACCGCGCTGCAGACTCTCGATCACACCCGTCCCACCATCGGCGCGCAGGCCGTCGGCCTCGCGCAGGGCGCTCTGGACGCCGCGATCGCCTACACCAAGGACCGCAAGCAGTTCGGCACCGCTATCGCCGACTTCCAGAACACCCAGTTCATGCTCGCTGACATGGCGATGAAGATCGAGGCAGCCCGCCTCATGGTCTACACCTCGGCCGCCCGCGCCGAGCGTGGTGAGAAGAACCTCGGCTTCATCTCCGCGGCTGCCAAGTGCTTCGCCTCCGACGTGGCCATGGAGGTCACCACCAACGCCGTTCAGCTCTTCGGCGGCGCGGGCTACACCACCGACTTCCCGGTCGAGCGGATGATGCGCGACGCCAAGATTACGCAAATCTATGAGGGCACCAACCAGATCCAGCGCGTCGTGATGTCGCGCGCGCTGCTGCGTGGCTGAGTAGCCGCATTCATTGGGAGTGGCCCGGGGCGTTGGCCTCGGGCCGCCCTGTTTTTCGGGACATGATCCCCCATCGAAATAATTTCGACGCCGATCGGTTGTCGACTTGTATCCTCGGCAAGAGCTATTTGAAACATATTCGGAGCACAGATAGTTCGAAACTGAATTCGGACCGGTCGCGCTGATTTGCGCTTGAACACTCGCGATCTTTGGTCGCGCTGGCGGAAAGGCGCCATCTATCTATATCGCCGCAGGTCCGAGCGGCGTTATCGGTTCTTTCACTTGATTACGCGTCCCCGGTGTCTCGGAAATTTTTTGTATCCAATACCTAGTAAAAACTTGTAGGAAAGGTGCAGACTGGACCTCGTGACGTGAGGAGGTGAACTTATGACAAAGATCGTTATCGGACCGCGGTCGGGGATGAATTGGATCCAGCTGTCCACTGGCGAAATTGCATGCCCGTTCGCGAGGTCCACCATGGACGTCGTCAAGACCTGGGCACAAGGTCATTTGACCGTGACGCATCCTGAGCCCGGTCGCGACGGCCCGGTGTGCCCCTCTGTCGGGCCATCCTTCCGCAGCGATCTGATGTGGGTCGGCCGAATATCCGGCACGCTGCCGCGGCCGTCGTTCGTTCGATCGGTGCTATTGGAAGCGATGGAGCTGCTCCCCACCCTGCCGCCCACCGAAGGCCCCGCGGCGGTGCTGCGCACGCTGCTCATCGTGCTGCCGGACGTGCGGGACTACGCCCTGATCGATGACCTGCACGACGAGCTCAGGTCGGCATTCGTCGAACGCGGCACGATGCTCGGGCAGTTCTATCCGGGATGCGACCAGCCCGGCCTGTGGAACGGGAACCGCCCGCTCGACGCTCCGATTCCGATATTTGTCGTGCGCAGCATGGTGGCCACCGATTTTCCGTTCCTGCTGGAGCGGCCGGAGTGGATGGCTGCCTACGTCAATAAGTTCGCGCCCGCGCTGCCCGCCTACGTGCGGGAGACGGTGGTGAGCCGGTTGACCGCAAGTTCGAGCACCGATGTCCTGACGTGCCAGTTCGAGGCAGCGCCTGCCGCCGGATCCGACGGCAGCACGACGGTAGTGGACCGGCCGGCAACGGACCGGACAGTGACGTCCAGCGGGGCGTCGGACAGCAGGACCAATGGCAGGGCCAACGGCAAGTCCGTGTCCACTGGGCCGAGTCCGGCCTCCTGACCGGAGAAACTGCTATGACGCTCGGATCTTCGATCGCGGCGGCCGCACTGGTAGATCGGCTCGGCTCCGCCGACTCGGAGACGGCGGTGCGGGACCTCGAATATTTCCTCGACGATGAGCGGCGGCTGCACAATGGCGTGCACGGGCCGGAGGTTCCCACACTGCGATTGCTGTCCGATGTGCTCGACACCGGGCAGCGCGCGGCCGGTCCAGCAGCCTCTGCGGTGGTGTGTGGTGCTCGCACGCTGACCTACGGGGAACTGGACCGACTGTCGAATCGCTTGGCACACGGACTGATCGAATCGGGTGCGGGCCCGGAGGTCGCGGCATCTACGGCCTGCAATCACCCGGTGTTGCGGACGGCAAACTGGCCGCCGGTCCGCTGGCCGGGCGTGCGGCCCGGTACAGCCCGCAGGGCCTCGAGGTGATCGGTCCGATCCTCGCGGGGTATATGCGGGGAGTAGGCGTCGGCCGTCGGGCGCGCCGGGAACTAGGCGACCAGGTCGGCGTATTCGCGATGCTCGGCGATGTACTTCTCGACATACCAGCAGGTGGGGATGACCGTGAAGCCCGCATCGCGCGACTCGTTCAGCGCGTACTCGACCACCTGGGCGGCCACGCCGCGGCCGCGGAATTCGGGGAAGGTCATGGTGTGGTGGAAGTCGCGGACCTTGGTGTCCTCGGCCTCGGCGTAGTCGGCGTACCCGGCGAGGGTGTCGTCGATATAGATCTCGAAGCGGGTATCGGCGGCGTTGTGCTCGAGCCTGGTGGTCATGATCTGGTGAAACTCCTTCTCGGCCGGGAATGTTCCTGCGGCTGTGGTGTGGGTCTGGCCTGGTCTACAGAATCGAGCCGGGATTGAGAATGCCATGCGGGTCGAGCGCGTCCTTGATACGCCGGGTCAGCGCCATCACGTCGGGGCCGAGCTGATCGGGCAGCCACGCCTTCTTCAGCCTGCCGACTCCGTGCTCGCCGGTGATGGTGCCGCCGAGCGCGATCGCCAGATTCATGATCTCGCCGAAGGCGCGGTGTGCGCGTTCGGTCATGGCGGCGTCGGTCGGGTCGTGCACGATCAGCGGGTGGGTGTTGCCATCGCCCGCGTGCGCGATCACCGAGATGATCACGTCGTTGTGTGCCGCGATCGCCGCGACGCCGTTGATCAGGTCACCGAGGCGCGGCAGCGGCACTCCGACGTCCTCCAGCAGCAGCGGTCCCAGCTTCTCCACCGCCGGAATGGCGAAACGTCGTGCGGCGGTGAAGGCTTCGCCCTCCTCGGGGTCCTCGGTGTGGAAGACCTCGGTGGCGCCCGCCTGCTGGCACACGGCCACCATGATTTCGGCCTCGTGGCGGGCGAATTCGCCCGGTGCGTCCGAGCGCGCGACCAGCAGGGCCGCCGCGTTGCGGTCCAATCCCATCCGCATCTCGTCCTCGACCGCGTTGATCGCCACCGCGTCCATGAACTCGAGCATGGATGGCCGCAGCTTTCCGGTGATGCCGAGAATGGCGTCGGTGGCGGCGGTCAGCGTCGCGAACGAGGCGACCACTGTGCTCTGCGGCGGTTGCGCGGGCAGCAGCCGCAGTGTCAGTTCGGTGATCACGCCGAGGGTGCCCTCGCTGCCGACGAACAATTTGGTCAGCGACAGTCCGGCCGAGTCCTTGAGTCGGGGACCACCCAGACGCACTACGGTGCCGTCGGCGAGCACCACCTCCATGCCGAGCACGTAATCGGTTGTCACGCCGTACTTCACGCAGCACAGACCACCGGCGTTGGTGGCGGCGTTGCCGCCGATCGAACATATCTCGAACGATGAGGGGTCCGGTGGATACCACAGTCCTTCCTCGGCGACCGCGCGCTTGACCTCGGCATTGAGCAGTCCGGGCTGCACCACCGCGGTGCGGGTGACCGGGTCGATGGCGATGGCACGCATGCGCTCGGTGCTCAGCACGATGCCACCCTCGACGGCCGTCGCGCCGCCGGATAGTCCGGACCCGGCGCCGCGCGGGACCACCGCGATCTTGTGCTCGTGTGCGAAACGCAGCGTCGCGGCGACATCGTCGGTGCTGGTGGCGCGCACGACGGCCAGCGGAACGCCGGCATCGGGCTCGCGCGCCCAGTCCTGTCGATAGCCTTCGAGCAGATCGGCGTCGGTAAGCACCGCACCGTCGGGCAGCCGAGCGATCAGGTCATCCAGTTCCACACAGGTCACGGTATCTGCTCGACCGTGGCCGGACCCGGCGCCGTGCGCTCAGGCAGCGCGCGGCATCTTCGGCCGGCCGGGTTTGCGGCCCGCGCCGTGCCGGGCAGACCTGCGCATCGGCTCGGGCCGGGCCGGCTAGCGGTGGTGCCCTCGCCGGTGGGGAGTGGTGCTCGGGCCCAGTGGTGGTAAGAATCCAGGCGAGGGAGCGTTGGGCGTTTGGAGGAGGCACTGATGCAGGTCGTTTCACCGGACTACCGCGAGCTGGTCGCGGCGATGTTCTCGCACGAGTTCGTCGACGGTGGCATCGATGCCAGCGTGCTGAGCCGAATCCATGCCGGCCAGTTCGGCGAATGGCTCACCGCGCTGGATCGTTCCGGGGTCTTCGGCAAAGCGGCGTTGAAGACCGTCGCCGAGCAATGGCGGCAAGACCCGCTCGTCCTGCTCGACGCACTGCTGGAGGAGGCCGACGACGTGACTCGCAAGCGCTGTCTGGCCGCGTGGTCGGCGCTCGACCGCCGGCCTCCGCTCACCCAGATCGGCTGATTGCGGCCGTTCGACCTGCCGGTTTGCCCGGCGATCACTTCGTGGACACCTGCCGCTGCCATGCTGGCGGCGTGCCAGGCCTTGCCACGACCACCGACACCGTTGCCGATAGGTTCACCCGCTGGTGCGTGGCCGTTGTCGTGCGCCTGCCCTGGGGCCTGGATGGTCTTGTCGCCCCGACCTTCCTCGGCTTCGCGCTGATCAACGGCTGCACCTTCGGCGTCGACCTGGTGTTGCTGACGGTGTTCCACGGTTGGTGGGGGCTTCCGGTCTGGCTGTCGGTGACGGTGGCCTACGTGTGCGCCTTCGGATTGAGCTTCGTGCTCAATCGCACCTTCAATTTCCATTCGCATGCACCGGTCGGCAGGCAGGCGGTGGTGTATACGGTGGTTGTCGCGATCAACTACGTCGCGTTCATCCTCGGTGTCGGCAGTGGGCTGACCGCCCTCGGCCTCGAGTACCACCTGTCGAGGCTGCTGGCAGGTGGTTGCGAAGCGGTCTATATGTACAGCGCAATGCGCTGGGTGGTGTTCCGCCGCACGGAGGCGCCCTAACGTCCAACTAGCGCAGCACCTCGGTCTTGTCGCCATCGATAACTACGACATCGTCATCGGCGAGCGCCCAGTGCGCAGTGCCCTCGGCCCGGTAGCGCGCGGCGAGCCGGTTGCCGTAACCGTCCGGGTCCGTCGCGGAGTCGATGTGCGGCACGATCCGGCGATCGACCAATCCCATACCGTCCCACCGGGGTTCGACACCGCAGGTCGGTGCCACTTCGGCGGGATCGTCCATCTCGTCGAGGCCGTGCAGATCCGGGGCCATGATGCACGCCCCCGCGCTGTATCCCGCGTACACGAGCGCGTCGGCGGCCAGTAACTTCCGCAGCGCCAGATCGGCTCCGCTGCGGGCGAATTGGGCGCGCAGCACAAAAGTATTGCCGCCGCGTACCCACACCAGTGGGTATTCGGCCAGCGTCCGCTCCAATTCCGTTGCGCGTCCGACGTAATCGCGCAGGTCGAGCGTCTCCGGCGTATAGCCCAGCTTGCGTAGCGGCACCGTGTCGCTGGTGACCGCGCCCGCCCATGCCGCGGGCCAGGCATCACAGGCGTTGGGAATCACCGCAACCCGGCCCGGCTTGCCGACGAGCTCGGCGAGCCGGTCGTAGTGCGCCCCGAATCGGTAGCTCGACAGGAACAGTCGCACCGCGTCTCAGAGCGTGAAGGCCAGATTGTGCACCAGTTGCCCGCCGAGCTGTTCGTCGCCGCTGATGGCGATCGCGTCGAGGTGCTTGTCGGCGGTGGTCCTTCCGCCGCCGAGGCGGACGAAAAGCCCGGAGTCCAAGCGGATCTCGACGTCCGCGGGGGTGTCGAACGCGTCCACGTACGCCGCCCGGCCCGCCACCTGGATGTGCAGCGTCCTGGCCAGCGGGCCGGTCAGCTCGAAGGTGATCCGCGCACCGTCCTGTGCCTTGCCGCGCTTGACGACCACTCGCGGGATCGCACCGGCGAACTCTGCGAACGCCAGTTCGCCGCGCCTGCCGCCCTCCTCGACGGACACGCCGAGCGCGTCGGCGATATCGAATTCGTGCATCCAGCAGTCGAACAGCCGCACCCGCATGAAACGGCTGTAGCTGACCTGGCCGATCGGGGAGGGGGTTTCGGCCTGCCATTCGGGGTCGCCGAGCGCCGCGAGCGCCGCGCGCCTGCGGTCGATGACATGGTGGTAGAGCCCGAGCAGCCGGGGACCCGACAGCGGGCGCAACCGGTCGACCCAGATCTCATTGAGGACGGCGGTCTCGTTGCGCACGTAGGGGAGCGCGCGCACGTCGGTCTTCTCCCTGGTCGGATCGTGCGCGGGCGGGCGCTCGCCGAGCAGCCACGATTCGGTGCCGATGACATGGGCGACCACATCGAACACCGTCCAGCCCGGCAGCGCAGACGGTGTACGCCAGCGGTCGTCGTCGAGATCCGAGACCAGCGTCGCGATGGCATCCCACTGGTCGGACAGCGTGCCGATCAGCTCGGTCCGGTCCAGGGTCGGGTCGGTCATCGTTGTGGTCCTTTCTCGGCGCGGCCGGTCGGCGCTGCCTCGTCGGTGCTCGGCTCTTCTGCGTTGTCCAGTGCCGCGATCCCGCCCTGGATGGCCACGGCGGTGGTCGCGGGGTCATGCGGTCGGCGCAGTAGCAGTCCGGCCGCGAAGCGCAGCTTGTCGCCGTGTCTGCGCGGTATCACGTGCAGATGCACATGCGGCACGGTTTGGAAGGCCGCGGTGCCGTCGTTGAGGACGAGATTGGCGCCGTCGGCGGCCAGGCTGCTGCGGCGAATCGCCAGGGCCAGGCGGTGTCCGGCCCGGAAGATGTGTGCGCCGAGCTCGGCGTCCAGGTCCTCCAGCTCGGTGGCGTGGCGCTTCGGGATCACCAGCGTGTGGCCGCGGGCGATGGGACGGATGTCGAGGAAGGCGCACAGTGTGTCGTCCTCGTAGACCTTCGTCGCCGGGGCTTCGCCCGCCGCGATGCGGCAGAAGACGCAGTCGTTCACATCGCCGACCATACGGCGTACGACGAGCGCGGCATACCCCGAATGCGGCATTCGGCGTGATGCACGTCACTGTCGGTCGGTGTGTCGAGCTGCTGACCAGTTCTCGAACCTCGGGGTAAGTAAAGGACTTCTATGTACGGTCTTGTCGCGTTCACCTGCGGCGACAACTATCAGAGCGCGGTAAGTCCTGATCAATCGCCAGTGCCGGAGGTACCGACCATGTCCGCCCCAACACCCCGAAACCGGCAAACCGGTGGAATCCGGCAACAATATGTGACGGGCATCTCAGCTACGCTCACCGCGAGCCGGGTACAGTTGCGAGGATTTGGACGAACTTACTCTGAAGTAACATCGTCCGGCCGTCGTCCGGTTGCTTGAAGCTCAGCACGAGAAGGAAGTCTGACAAGTGGAGACAACGCAGAGCGTAGGCGATCAGTCGCCACGTGGCGCGCGGGTCGGAGTCGTTCGCGAGTCTAACGCGGGCGAACGGCGTGTCGCATTGGTGCCGAAGATTATCCCCAGCCTGCGCAAGCACGGCGTGGACGTGGTGGTCGAATCGGGCGCCGGTCTTGGCGCGCTCATTCCCGACGCCGCCTATGTCGAGGCAGGCGCGACGATCGGCGACCCGTGGTCGGCCGAGGTGGTCGTGAAGGTGGCCCCGCCGAGCGACGCCGAGGTGGGGAAGCTGTCCAGCGGACAGACCCTCATCGGCTTCCTCGCCCCGCGCAACGCCGAGAACCAGATCGGTGCGCTGAAGTCCGCTGGGGTGCAGGCCTTCGCGGTCGAGGCCATCCCGCGCATCTCGCGTGCCCAGGTGATGGATGCGCTGTCCTCGCAGGCCAACGTCGCCGGTTATAAGGCTGTGCTGCTCGCGGCGTCGGAATCGACGCGCTTCTTTCCGATGCTCACCACCGCGGCGGGCACCGTGAAGCCCGCAACCGTGCTGGTGCTCGGCGTCGGTGTCGCCGGACTGCAGGCGCTGGCCACGGCCAAGCGCCTCGGCGGCCGCACCACCGGCTACGACGTGCGGCCCGAGGTCGCCGATCAGGTGCGCTCGGTCGGTGCGCAGTGGCTCGACCTCGGCATCGACGCCGCCGGTGAAGGCGGGTACGCCCGCGAGCTCACCGACGAGGAAAAGGCCACCCAGCAGCAGGCTTTGGAAGACGCCATCAAGGGCTTCGACGTGGTGATCACCACCGCGCTCGTGCCCGGCCGCCCGGCACCGCGCCTGGTCACCGCCGCGGCAGTCGAGGGCATGAAGCCTGGCAGCGTGATCGTCGACCTGGCCGGTGAGACCGGCGGCAACTGCGAGCTCACCGAGCCGGGTGAGGTTGTGGTCACCCACGAGGTCACCATCGCCTCACCGCTGAACCTGCCCGCCACCATGCCCGAGCACGCCAGCGAGCTGTACTCGAAGAACATTGCGGCACTGCTGGAACTGATGCTGGTCGACGGCAAGCTCGCGCCCGACTTCCACGATCAGGTGCTCGCCGATTCCTGCGTGACACGTGAGGGTGATGCCTGATGTACACCGAACTGCTCGCGAACATCGCGATCCTGGTGCTGTCCGGGTTCGTCGGTTTCGCCGTCATCTCCAAGGTGCCCAATACTCTGCACACCCCACTCATGTCGGGCACCAACGCCATTCACGGCATCGTCGTGCTCGGTGCGCTGGTCACCCTCGGCAATGTGGCCGATCCCTCGATCCTGACGCAGATCATTCTGTTCGTCGCCGTCGTGTTCGGAACGCTGAACGTCATCGGTGGTTTCGTGGTCACCGACCGGATGCTCGGCATGTTCAAGGGCAAGAAGGCCGCGGGAGCGCAGCCTGCGGAGCGACCCGGGGACTCTGCGCCGGTAAAGGCGGATAAGTGATGCACACCTTCGACAATGTGACCTACCTGGTCAACGGCCTCTACATCGTGGCCTTCGGCATGTTCATCTACGGACTGATGGGCCTGACCGGTCCGAAGACCGCGGTGCGCGGCAACCTGATCGCCGCGGTCGGCATGTTCATTGCGGTTGTCGCGACCCTGATCTCGGTACGCCACACCAGTAACTGGATCTTGATCATCGCCGGGCTCGTGGTCGGTATCGCCCTCGGTGTGCCGCCCGCGAAGTTCACCAAAATGACCGCGATGCCGCAGTTGGTCGCCGCGTTCAACGGTGTCGGCGGTGGCACGGTCGCGCTGATCGCGTGGTCGGAATTTATCAACAGCCAAGGCTTTTCGAGCTTCGATGAAGAGCCGACCGTGCACATCGTGGTCGGTTCGCTGTTCGCGGCGATCATCGGCTCGATCTCGTTCTGGGGCTCGCTGATCGCCTTCGGCAAGCTGCAGGAGATTCTGCCCGGCCGTCCGATCGGCCTCGGCAAGCTTCAGCAACCGCTGAACCTGTTGCTGCTGCTCGGCGCGATCACGGCGGCCGTGGTGATCGGTATCGGCGCCACCGATGACGGTGTGTCGCAGCTGTGGATGATCGCGCTGCTCGTGCTCGCCGGCGTGCTCGGCCTCGCGGTCGTGCTCCCGATCGGTGGCGCGGACATGCCCGTGGTCATCTCGCTGCTCAACGCGCTCACCGGATTGTCGGCTGCCGCAGCGGGTCTCGCGCTGAACAACACCGCGATGATCGTGGCGGGCATGATCGTCGGCGCGTCCGGCACCATCCTCACCAACCTGATGGCCAAGGCGATGAACCGGTCCATCCCGGCCATCGTCGCCGGTGGATTCGGTGGCGGCGCAACGGCTCCGGGCGCGAGTGGCGACGGCGAGGCCAAGCAGGCCAAGGCCACCTCGGCCGCCGATGCCGCGATCCAGATGGCGTATGCCAACCAGGTCATCGTGGTGCCCGGTTACGGTATGGCCGTCGCCCAGGCGCAGCACGCGGTCAAGGAGATGGCGGAGCTGCTCGAGGCCAAGGGCGTCGAAGTCAAGTACGCCATCCATCCGGTGGCGGGACGCATGCCCGGCCACATGAACGTGCTCCTGGCGGAGGCTGAAGTCTCGTATGACGCCATGAAGGAAATGGACGACATCAACGGCGAATTCGGCCGTACCGATGTCGCCCTTGTGATCGGTGCGAACGATGTCACCAACCCGGCTGCGCGGGAGGACTCGTCCTCGCCGATCTACGGCATGCCGGTGCTGAATGTCGACCAGGCCAAGAGCGTCATCGTGCTCAAGCGTTCGATGAACTCCGGTTTCGCCGGTATCGACAATCCGCTGTTCTACGCCGATACCACCTCCATGCTTTTCGGCGACGCCAAGAAGTCCGTCGGCGCGGTGACCGAGGAACTGAAGGCGCTGTAAAGACGGCAAAAGCGCAGCATTCGCACTGCTCCGAACCCCTGGTGCACAAGCTCTCTCAGGCCGCACCGGGATCGGGAAAGCCCGTTTCCGTTCGCGGAGACGGGCTTTCCCGGCGTCATGGACTTTGCTGCGGCGTCAGCGGTGCCGGAGCTGGTGTTCGCGCGCCTCGACCGCCTCCTTGGCTTCCTTCAACCCGGCGCTCGGGTCGAGTTCCCGATAGCGCTTGATGGCCTGGATCTTCTTGCCCTGCAGGATGAGTTCATCGATCTCGGTGTTTCCGAGCGTCGCGGCAGGGTCGGGGATGCCCAGATGCTTCATGATCAGATCGAGCTTGCGTTCGAGCCGTTCGATCTTGCGCTCGAGTCTGTTGTTGTCGAACATGCCACGAACATACCGAGGTCGCCGCCGGCTGCGGCGCAACACTATTCGCGCGGTCGCCGCAGTGCGTCCAGTACGAGCTGGAGTAGTCGATCGGGTTGGTCGGGGTCGGTGCTGTGCCGGGCCGCCAAGGCGATGCCCGCAATCAGCTGGATCACATCGTCGATGGTGACATCCGTGCGGATTCCACCGGCTGCCTCGGCCTTGGCAAGCAATACCGCACCGGCCTGGTGGATGGCCAGCTGGCAGTCGAAGCCCAGCTCGACCGGCCCGGCCAGGACCGCGCCGCCGAGGCCGTGATCGGTGCGGGCATGGATCAGCAGGGCGCGCAGCCAGCTGGTGAGCGCGGAGGTCGGCTCGCTCGAACTCAGTTCCTCGGCGTATCCGCACAGCGTGTCGATCCGCTCGCGCAGCACGGCCGCCTGCAGCGTCTGGCGGTTGGGGAAGTGCCGGTAGAGGGTTCCTGGGCCGACCCCGGCGCGGCGGGCGATGTCGTTGAGCGATGCCTCGGGGCCCTCTTCGGCGAACGCGCGGCCTGCCGCGGCGAGCACCCGCTCGTAGTTCCGTTGTGCGTCGACTCGCATGCACACCCCTGGTGATTCGGAGAAGTTCTCCGTATCGTACCGTGCAGTAAATGGAGAACCTCTCCGTTTGATTGTGTAGGAGACGATGATGGTGGAACGGGCACTCGGCAGGGTTGGTATCTGGACCTTCGCCTTCGACGGGCAACCGGCGGGACTGGTCCGAGACGCCGCCGCGGAGATCGAGGAACTGGGCTACGGGGCCCTCTGGTTCGGCGAAGCGTTCGGCCGTGACACCGTGGGGCAGGCGTGGCTGTTGCTCGGTGCGACCGAAAAGATGGTGATCGCCGCGGGCATAGCCAATGTGGCACTGCGTGATCCGATGGCGCTGGCCACCGCCGAGCGCGCGCTCGGCGAGGCGTTTCCCGGCCGATACCTGCTCGGGCTCGGCGGCCAGCGGGTCGGTGGGCGTTCGATCGACGCCGGCGGATACACGATTCCCTCGGGCGGCCAACCGTTGGCGCTGATGCGCGGATATCTCGACGCGATGGATGCTGTTCCGCAGTACGGGCCGACACCCGACCCGCCGCCGCGACGGGTACTCGCCGCTTTGGGGCCCAAGATGCTGGCGTTGGCGGCCGAACGTACCTGGGGCGCGCACCCGTACCACGCGCCCGTAGAGCACACCGCTGAGGCGCGGCGGATCATCGGGTCGGATGCGTTCCTCGGCGTCGAGCAGGTCGTCGTCCTCGACACCGATCGGATGCGGGCCCGTGCGGTCGCCCAGGCGCATATCGCGGGCTATCTCGATTCGGCGCCACACCAGGTGGCCAATGTCCGGCGGCTGGGTTTCGGTGACGCGGACATCCTGGGCGGCCCGAGCTCACGCCTCGTCGACGCGATCGTGGCGTACGGCGATGTGGACACGATCGCCGACCGGGTGCGCGGACATCTGGACGCGGGGGCCGATCACGTATGCCTGCAAGTGCTTTCGACAGATCCCTCGGTATTGCCACTGCCGCAGTGGCGGGAGCTGGCCGCGCTTGCTCGACCGACAGCTCTCGGGTGACCGGCCAGGTTGTCGCCGATGCACTCAGTTCCGTTGCGGAGCAACAACACCCGCGTAGCGGCAGCATAGGAGTACCGCGATGAATGGGACGGCCATCGCGACCGTGAGGGGCACCAGGGCGGTGAGCCAGCCGATCACCGCGGGGCCGGCGAGCAGGCCGAAGTAGCCGAGGCTGAAGACGCGGGACATGTCGGTGGCGGCGGTGTCGGTACCGAGATTGCCTGCCGCGGTGAAGATTTGGGGGACGGTGCCGGACAGGCCGAGTCCGGCGATCGCCCAGCCGAGCAAGGACAGCGGCACCCAGCCGGACACCATGATCAGGCCCATGCCGAGGGCGGCGAGTGCGCTGCCGTAGCGGACCAACGTGACACGGCCGAACGCGCCGCTGATGCGGTCCGCGGTGAATCGGCCCGCGGTCATGGTGATCGAGAAGGCGCTGTAGGCCAGCGCCGCGGTGGCCTCGTCGACACCGAGGTGCTCGCGCATCTGCAGCGTGCTCCAGTCGTTGGCCACGCCCTCGGCGAGCAGCACGCCGAAGGCTATAGCTGCCAGCGCCAGCACCTTTCGGCGCTGATCTGCACGACTGGGCTGCTGCCCAGCCTGCGCTCCGGGACCGTCGATCGGGTCCGTTCGGCTGCCGCCGTCGGGCGGTGCGGTGGACGGTTCGGGAGTCCTCGATTCGGATCGGGTATCGCGGAGCAGTTGCGGGACAACCGCGGCGGTGACGATCAAGCCGGCGATCGCCGCGAGCGTCAAGGTCGGTCGCGCGTCCCAACCTGCGCGCAATGCCGCCGCACCGATCAGTGATCCGAGGAGTCCGCCGCCGGAGAACAACGCGTGGAATGCGGACATGATCGGACGTCCATAGCTGCGTTCCACGTGTACCGCTTGGGTATTCATCGACACGTCCAGCGCTCCGTTGCCGAAACCGAAGCAGGCCAGCGCAATAGCCAGCGTGACAGGGCCGTTGGCAAGGCCGGGGCCGAGCACCGCGACCGACGCGATGGCCGCGGCTACACCGACCAGGGTGCGACTGCCGAAGCGGTCCGCGAGCGGGCCGGCGATCCGCATGCCGACGATGCCCGTGCCTGCCATCAGCAGGATGAACATGCCAAGCGTCGACTTCGAAACGCCGGTGTGATCGGTGACGGCCGGAATGTGGACCACCCACATGGCCAGCAGGAAACCGTTCAGTGCGAACACTACGAATACTGCGACACGAGCGATACGGGTCGCAGGGTCGATCGTCGAGGTTGTCACCGATTCGACGGTACCGACGATAGTTCCGAGGGGCGAGCGGTCGCGTCGCGGCCGTGGTCGCGGGCTGTTCCCACAACAACACACTCGCCGCGCCCAGGCTGTAGAGCCCGGTCGGAACCAGACACTGTCGGCTCGCTACGGTCCGGGTGGATGGATCGCGCCGTCCGCCCACCCGGTAACCGACTTCCCAATTCCCTACTGGCCCGGTGTGTTCCAGACCCCGGAGACCGCCGCATCCCGGACGTACTCGGAGAAATCCTTCGGCTGCCTGCCGAGCGCGCGGTGCACGCCGTCCGTGGTTGCGGAGTTCCTGCCGTCCAGCACCGTGCCGAACAGGTAGTCGAGCAGGCTGACCACATCGGCGGGAACTTGGTATTCGGTCAGTGCCGCAATGAAATCGGTCCGGGACAGCGGGATATAGGCGATCTCGCGCTCGGTCGCCGCCGCGATCTCGGCGACGGCCTCCGCGAAGGTCAGCGCGCGCGGTCCGGTCAGCTCGTAGACCTCGCCCTTGTGCCCGTCCTCGGTGAGCGCGGCGACAGCCACGTCGGCAATATCGTCGGCGTGCACGAACGGCTCGGGAACGTCACCGTTGGGCAGCGCGACCTCACCGGCGAGTACATAGTCGGTGAAGGCGCCCTCGCTGAAGTTCTGGGCGAAGAAGCTGCAGCGCACAACGGTCCAGTCGAGGCGGGAATCCTGCACGATCTGCTCGCATTCCAGTGCCTCCGGTTCGCCGCGGCCGGACAGCAGCACGAGCTTTCTGACGCCGGCGGCCCTGGCCGCGGTGGCGAACGAGCGAATGGCCACCGGTGCGCCGGGTACGGCGAGGTCGGGCTGGTAGGCGATGTACACCGCGTCGACACCGGTCAATGCCGGAGTCCAGGTGGCGCGGTCTTCCCAATCGAACGGAACATCCGCGGTGCGGGAGCCGATCCGGACCGGATGACCGGCCGCACGCAGTCGGGTCACGATGCGGCTGCCGGTCTTGCCCGTGCCGCCGGTTACGAGGATGAGGTGCTGGTGAGCGGTGCTGTTTGTCATGGTTCGAGTACATCGGCCGAGCGCGAGACGGGACATAGTTCAGCGGCTCATGATCATGTGTATTCGTCTACTGTTGTCGTGTGGATGCGCTCGCCAGTCTGCTCGAAGGTCCACGCGCCAGAGGTGCGTTCGTCATGTGCTCGCTGCTCGACCCGCCGTGGTCGCTGCGTATTCAAGACCAGGCCCCGCTGACGGTGGTCTCGATGATCCGGGGCACCGCGTGGGTGATGACCGAGCCGGGTAGAAAGGCTGCCGCGCCCCGGAAGCTGAGTGCGGGTGATGTCGCCATATTCCGAGGACCCGACCACTACACACTCGCCGACGACCCCGCCACCGAACCGCAGATCTATATCGATCCCGGCAATGTCACCAAGACTCCCGACGGTGAAATCCTGTGCGAGACTTTGAGTCTCGGCACGCGTCAATGGGGAACCGATGCGGACGGCACGACCGCCATGGTGACCGGCACCTATGAGTCCGCGGGTGCGGCCAGCCAGCGCCTACTGCGTGCCCTGCCGCCCGTCGTCGTACTGTCGCGCGGCGATCTCGACAACCGGCTGCTCGACCTGCTCGTCGACGAAGCCGCCAAGGACGAGCCCGCCCAGACCGCGGTCCTGGACCGATTGCTGGACCTGGTCCTGATCACCGCGCTGCGCGCCTGGTTCGCCCGCAACGACGCACCCGCGTGGTACCACGCCTACAGCGACCCGCTGGTCGGCAAGGCGCTGCGGCTCCTGCAACACAACCCGGCGCACGGTTGGACGGTCGCCAGCCTGGCCGAGGCGGTCGGCGTCTCACGAGCCGCACTGGCTCGCCGCTTCACCGACCTGGTCGGCGAACCGCCGATGGCATTCCTCACCGAATGGCGTCTCGCACTCGCCGCCGACTATCTCCAGGAGTCCGACGCCACCATCGAATCGATCGCCCGCCAAGTTGGCTACGGCAGCGCCTTCGCGCTGAGCACCGCGTTCAAACGCCACTTCGGCGTCAGCCCTCGCGACCACCGTCAGGGCGCGACCCCGGCTGAGCTATCGTCGGCTGGGTGACGCAGCAGTATCCAGTCCTTTGGCCGGTGCCGACCCGGTGGGCCGATAACGACCACTACGGGCACGTGAACAACGTGACGTACTACTCGTATTTCGACACTGCGGTCAATGCGTGGCTGATTCAGGCCACCGGCACCGATATTCGGGAGCTGCCCGCGCTCGGTGTGGTCGCCCAGACTTCCTGCCAGTACCTCGGGTCGCTGAGCTTTCCCGACCGACTCCAGGTCGGCTTGCGCATTTCCCGGCTCGGGCGCTCCAGCATCACCTACGACCTGGCGATCTTCCGCGAAGACGGCGACGCTCTCGAGCTTGCCGCCACGGGCAGCTTCGTGCATGTCTACGTCGACGCCGAGACCCGCAAACCGGTAGAGATTCCCGAGGTCATCCGCACTGCTGCCGCCACGCTCGTCACCGAGTAGGCCTCCCGGCAGGCGCGGGCCGTCAGGTTATCGGCGGTAGTGAAATGGTGGTTGGGGCAGGTCTCCGGGGGCGCCATTCGACTGCCCTCGATACCGGCTAGCTCTGTAGGGCGGATTGGAAGCGGCGCATGCCTTCGAGCCAGCGGTCGTAGTCGGCGCCCTTGTGGCGGTACATTTTCAGGACCTCGGGGTGGGGGAGGATCAGGAAGTGTTCGGCGTCGACGCCTGCGAGGATGACCTCGGCGACCTGCTCGGGTGTCAGCACGGCACCTGCGGTGGTGACGGCTTTGATGGCGAGTTCGCCGGCGGCGGCGTCTTCGGGGATGAGCCCGCCGCGGAGTAGCTGGGTGTCGACGCCCATCGGGCATACGCAGCTGACACGGATCCCTTTGTCTCCGTAGGTGACCGACAACCATTCGGCGAAGCCGACGGCGGCGTGCTTGGTCACCGAATAGGGTGCGGAGCCGATTTGGGTGAGTAGTCCGGCCGCCGACGCGGTGCTGACGAAATAGCCGCTGCCGCGCTCCAGCCAGCCGGGCATCAGCAGTCGCGCGGCCCGCACATGGGCGAGCACATTGACTTCCAGCGCGGCCGACCACTGCGCATCGGTGCTGTCGAGCCCTGGTCCGCCGCCGATTCCGGCGTTGGCGAAATACAGGTCCACCGGGCCGAATTCGGCGGCGGCGCGATCGATCAACCCCTGGATCGTCTGCTCGTCGGCAACATCGCCGCCGACCGCCACCGCGCTCGCGCCGATCGAATCGGCGACGCCCGCGACGGCGTCCGTATCCAGGTCGGCGAGCACCACCCGCGCACCGTTCGCGGCCAGCCCTCGCCCCAGCGCAGCCCCGATGCCCGCACCTGCACCGGTGACGATCGCAACCTTGCCCGAAATCTCCATGCCCGCACCCTAGAACTCGGCGACCACCTCGTACAGCGCGGGATTGGCGGTGGCGTAGGTCGGCGCCGCGGCAAGGCGCTGCTGGAAAGCGGGATTCGTCCCGGGCCGCCCGCCACGCCTCGGCGCTGTCCCACTGCGTCACCCGGGCGCGTCGTCGTTACGGACGGATGCCGGGTTCCAGCGCCGACCGCGGGTAGGAGCCCGACCCGGCCAGCCGGTCGAGCAGCGGAGCGGTACGCGGCCCGACCAATTCCCGCATCACCAAGGCCATATTGGTCCGTTCCACGCCGGGGATCTTCAGGATTTGCCCGGCGATCCGGTACAGGTCGTCCGCGTCCTGGGCGACCACCCGGACGGTCAGGTCGGTCGGCCCGGTCATGCCGCACACCTCGGTCACCTCCGGCACCTCGGCAAGTTCGTCGACCACTGAATCCAGCTGGTGCTGATCGACGACGACCGCGACGAAGGCCGACAGCGGATAGCCGAGAGCTCGCGCGTGGACCCGCCGCTCGAAGCTGCCGAGCACACCGCTCGCCTCCCAGCGCGACAGCCGAGCCTGCACGGTATTGCGGGACAGCCCGAGCCGGGTGGCCAGCTCCACACCGGTCGCGCGTGGATTGGCGACGAGCTCCAGCAGCAGCCGCGCATCGGTGGCGTCCAGGGTGGTGTCGACGGGTTCTCTACTGGACATACAACGCAGTATGACATTGCTTGCCCCGCTCGAATTGGGCATTCTGCTCACTCGTGTGTCGAACGCTTGCGCAGATCGACATCTGAGGCATGCTGAGTGATATAGGACACACGCGCTCGGCGCCCGTGGTGAGGAGGCGATCACGATGCCAGACAAGTCTGCGTATCCCATCCAATTGATCCAGCCCGACGGCCGTCGCGTGTTCGACAGGGAGTATGCCGCGCTGGTCGCCGATATCGGGCCCGAGCAGCTGCGCGACCTGTACGAAGATCTGGTCGTCACCCGCAGGATCGATATCGAGGCCACCGCACTGCAACGCCAGGGCCAACTCGGACTGTGGGCCCCGATGCTCGGCCAGGAGGCCGCCCAGATCGGCTCGGCGCGCGCACTGCACCCCGACGACTACGCGTTCTGCAGCTACCGCGAGCATGCCGTCGCCTACTGCCGCGGCGTCCATCCCACCGAACTGACCCGGCTGTGGCGCGGCGTCGCGCACTCGTGCTGGGATCCGCACGCAGTGAACATGACCAACCCGAACATCATCGTCGGCTCACAGGGTCTGCACGCGACCGGCTACGCCTACGCCGCCCACCTCGAGGGCGCGGAAATCGCGACCATCGCCTATTTCGGCGACGGTGCAACGAGCCAGGGCGATCTCGCCGAGGCGCTCGGCTTCGCCGCGAGCTGGAGCGCGGCGGTGGTGTTCTTCTGCCAGAACAACCACTGGGCGATCAGCTCCCCGGTGCGCATCCAGAGCGCGACGCCGATCGCGCGCCGCGCCTACGGTTACGGCATTCCCGGACTCCAGGTCGACGGCAACGATGTGCTCGCGGTGCTGGCGGTGACCAGGCAGGCCATCGCACGGGCCAGGTCGGGCGGCGGCCCGTCGTTCATCGAGGCCATCACCTATCGAATCGGCCCGCACACCACCGCCGACGATCCCACCCGCTACCGCTCCGCCGCCGAGACCGAGGAGTGGAAGCGCCGCGATCCGATCGACCGGCTGCGCAAGCTGCTGGAACGGGAGTCGCTGTGGGACGAGGCATTCGAGCGGCGAGTTGCCGCCCATGCCGACGAGGTCGCGCATCAAGTGCGATCCGCAACGATCGATATGCCCGATCCGGCGCCGATGGAGCTGTTCGAGCACGTCTATGCCACCCCGCATCCGCTGATCACTCAGGAGCGGAGCGAGTACGCGCAGTATCTGGCCGGCGATCCCGGCGATGCTGCGGTGCACCAGGAAGGAGTCCACTCATGATCACCACCTTCGCGGCCGCCCTCAACGCCGGGTTGCGGCGGGCGCTGGAAGACGACCCGAAGGTCGTGCTGATGGGCGAGGACATCGGCCACCTCGGGGGCGTGTTCCGGGTGACCGACACCTTGCAAAAGGACTTCGGCAACAACCGCGTCGTTGACACTCCGCTCGCCGAATCCGGCATCATCGGAACGGCTTTCGGCATGGCGCTGCGCGGCTTTCGGCCGGTCTGCGAGATCCAGTTCGACGGCTTCGTGTATCCGGCGTTCGACCAGATCGTCTCGCATGTTGCCAAGATTCACTTTCGGACACAGGGCAAGGTGATCGCGCCCCTCACGATTCGCATTCCGTTCGGCGGCGGGATCGGTTCGGTGGAACACCATTCGGAGTCGCCGGAGGCCTATTTCGCGCACACCGCCGGACTGCGGGTGGTGACACCGAGCAACCCGGCCGATGCGTATCTCATGATCCGCCAGGCGATCGCGCTGGACGACCCGGTGATCTTCTTCGAACCCAAGCGGCGCTACTGGGACAAGGCCGACGTCGACTTCGCTGCGATCGACGACATCCCGCTGGACCGGGCGCGAGTGTGCGTACTCGGCGCCGACGTGACTGTTGTCGCCTACGGCGGCACCGTGGGGACCGCGCTGACCGCGGCGAAAATCGCTGCCGAGGAGGGGCATTCGCTCGAGGTAATCGATTTGCGCAGCCTCTCGCCGATCGACTTCGACACCATCGAGGCGTCGGTCACCAAGACCGGCCGGCTGGTCGTGGTGCACGAGGCGCCGGTTTTCGCGGGGCTCGGCGCCGAAATCGCCGCGCGCATCACCGAGCGCTGTTTCTATCACCTGGAGGCGCCGGTATTGCGCGTCGGCGGGTTCGACATCCCCTACCCCCCGGCTAAGCTCGAAAAGCACCACCTGCCCGACCCCGACCGCATCCTGGCGGCGGTCGATCGCTCGCTCGCCGCCTGACCTCGCCCGCTCAGTGAGAGGTGCCTCCGTGGCAGATCTGGAATTCCGGCTACCCGACCTCGGCGAAGGGCTCGCGGACGCCGAACTGGTGTCCTGGTCGGTGGGCATCGGCGACACGGTGGAGTTGAATCAGACGATCGCGGAGGTCGAGACTGCCAAGGCCGTCGTCGCGTTGCCGTCGCCGTTCGCGGGGACGGTCGTCGAGCTGCTCGCCCAGCCGGGCGACACCGTGCTGGTGGGCGCGCCACTGATCCGCGTGCGCACCGAGGCGGATGCCCCCGCGCCGACCGCCGCAGAACAAGACAACTCGGTGCCGGACAGTTCGGCGAACGGCACCGGACGCACCGCCGTGCTCGTCGGCTACGGTCCCGAAGGGGAGACAGCTTCCCGTCGCCGCAGGCCTGCTCCGGCCGCAGTGGAACCCGATGCGCCGCAGGATAATACGGTCGCACCGGTGCCGCAGACCGCCCGAGCCGCGGCGACACCAGCGGCCCGCAGGCTCGCCCGCGAACTCGGGATAGACCTCTGGTATGTCGCGGGTTCCGGACCTGACGGCGCGGTGACCGTCGAGGATGTCCGCGACGCCGTCCCGGTCTCCCAGCCGCGCCCGGCGGCCACCCGCGCCCCGGCTCGGGCAGCGGCGGCTCCGCGGTCGGACAGCGATCAGCACGGCGGCCTGATCCGGCCCGCCGCCCGCGAGGAACGCACCCCGATCAGCGGCATCCGCAAGCGCACCGCGGCGGCCATGGTCGCGAGCGCTCGCACCATCCCGCAGGCGAGCACCTTCGTCAGCCTCGACTTCACCGCATCGATGGAGTTGCTCGACCACTTGCGCACCACGAAGTCGTTCCAGGGGCTGACGCTGACTCCGCTCGCGCTGATCGCCAAGTCCGTTCTCGCCGCCCTCGCGGAATTCCCCGATATCAATGCATGGTGGGACGAAGCGAAGCAGGAGATCGTCACCAAGCACTATGTGAATCTGGGCATCGCGGTAGCCACCGACCGCGGCCTGCTGGTGCCCAATCTCAAGGAAGCTCAGGCACTGAGTCTGCGCGAGCTGTGCCAGGAGATCGGCTGGCTGGCCGAAACGGCCCGGTCGGGCAGCGCGACGCCCACCGATCTGCGTGGCGGCACCTTCACCATCACCAATGTCGGAGTGTTCGGTGTCGATATCGGGGTACCGCTGGTCAATCCCGGTGAGGCGGCGATCCTGTGCCTCGGCTCGATCCGCAAGCGGCCCTGGGTGTTGCGCGACGAGGTGGCTGTCCGCTGGGTCACCACCCTCGGCATCAGCTTCGATCACCGCATGATCGACGGTGAGCTCGCCTCCCGATTCCTCGCGACCGTCGCGGGTCTTCTCGAGGACCCGCTCACTCTCCTCGGCCGCATGTAGTCACACATTCGCCGATGCAACGGGTGCACGGCCGCCACGTCACCGGGACGAGCGGGGGTAATCCTGGTGGTGCTCGGCATGCTGCCGCGTTTCGGACGGATCTGCTCACCGGCGGCGTACCGACCGCGAAATCCGACCCGGTGCCCGTCTCCGCCTGAGCCGCAACCACTTACCCGCTCGCTGATCAGGTCTGTGGTCTCATAGGACCGGTCCCCGAAAGTAAGGCATGGAGGCGGAACGCGCATGAACGACCGAGTCACTGTGATCTGGGCGCGCGAGCCCATCCCGGCCGGGCCGAGTGTGTTCCTCGCCGGTCCGACGCCACGGGACGCCGACACGCCTTCCTGGCGTCCGGCTGCCATAGCCGCCATCGAAGCGCACTGGCAAGGTCCTGGACCGCTGCTGGTGCTTGCTCCGGAAACCGGGGGCGGGCTGCGGGAATCGGACTACGACGATCAGGTCGACTGGGAGGTCGCCGGACTCGACAGCGCCAGCGCGATCCTGTTCTGGATCCCGCGGGATATTCGGCGGCTGCCGGGCTTCACGACCAACGTGGAGTTCGGCCTGTATGCCCGCTCGGGCCGGGTCGTCCTCGGGTGTCCGCCGGATTGCCCGAACCCGGAGCGCAACCGCTACCTGGTGTCGACCGCGCGGCGTTATGGGGTGCCCGTGATCGAAAACCTCACGGACACAGTCACTTCGGCGCTCGCAGTGGTCGGCGCCGCATCCGCACGCTGAGGGTTCAGGACCGAGCCGTGCGGCGGGTGAGGACCTGCCGGACCACCAGTCCGGCGATCAGCGCCCAGAAGGCCGCGCCGATGCCGAGGAAGCCGACGCCGGACGCAGCGATCAAGAAGGTGACAACGCCTGCTTCGCGGTGCTGCTCCGACTTCAGTGCGCCTGCCAATGCCGCGGCCAGGGTGGCAAGCAGAGCCAGGCCCGCAACGGTTTCCAGGGTGCCCTTCGGTGCGGTCGCGATCAGGGTGACCAGTGCGGCCGAGCCGAGCGCGAGGATCAGGTAGGTGACGCCCGCGGTGAAGGCCACGATCCAGCGTCGTTTGGGGTCCGGGTGCGCCGCGGGTGCGGCCGACAGGGCGGCGCTGATCGCGGCCAGGTTGATCGCGTGGCCGCCGGCGGGAGCGCCGAGGATGGTGCCGATGCCGGTCACGCTCATGGCCGCGCGCCATGGCACTTTGTAGCCGAAGGAACTCATCACCGCGATGCCGGGAAGGTTCTGCGAGGCCATGGTGACGATGTAGAGCGGGATCGCGACGCCGATCATCGCCTGCCAATTCCAGTGCGGCAGTGTCAGTTCGATCGAGGGCGCCATCGCGGCGAGATCGAGGTGCTTGTGCTGCACCGTGATGCTGATCCCCGCACCCACGGCCGCGGTAGCGAACGCTGCGATCACCGCCCACCGCTTGGCCACGCGTTGCAGCACCAGCCAGACAACGATCACCGGAACCACCACCGCCGGACTGGTCTGCACCGCTTTCACGGGAGCCAGGCACAGGGGCAAGAGCACCCCCGCCAGCATGGCCTGTGCGATCTCCACCGGAATCGCGGCAACCAGCCGGCCGAGCCGCTGCCACAACCCCGTGATCACGATCAGCACACCGGCGAGGGCGAACGCGCCGACCGCCGCGGCCCAGCCGCCCGCCACCGCGCCGGTGCTCGCGAGCAGCGCGGCCCCCGGCGTCGACCACGCCAGCGTGATCGGCATTCGATACCGATAGCTCAGCAACATCATGCCGACGGCTTGGGTGACACAGATCGCGAGCAGTCCCGACGCCGCCTGCGCCGAGGTGGCCCCGACTGCGGTCAAACCACCGAGCACGACCGCGAACGAACTGGTGAACCCGACCAGAGCCGTGACCACCCCGGCCCCGAGCGGGTGTGCGAGCCCTGTTTCAGTGGACCCTCCCTCGGCCTCGGGCCACCCGATCGGCTCGGGTGAAACGCTCGAACTGGTCGGCTCGGGTGACACGCTCGAAGCGGTCGGCATCGTCGGCTCCGGTGAAACGCTCGAACTCGGCGCTGGGTGCTCATATGAGTCGGTCGGGTCCGGCGAAAGCGTTGATCCGGGAAGTGCCGCAGGTTCGTGCGGCATCGTTGAATCCGGCATCGGATCGGTCGTTTCGGACGCCGGGGAAACCTGGGGCATCTCCGGGATACTGCCGTCACCCGCCACCGCATGTCACCAGCCAGTGGTCCGGAACTGGACTGAATTCCGGCCGCGATGTGGGCAAGACTACGGATGCGGGGCAGATCGGTACTACCGCCGAGTACTTTCGATCCGCGCGGACACCGCCGCCCGCAACTGCGTAGGGTGGGAAAAGTCGGTGCTCGAGGGTACGGATTCCGAACAAGGAGCTGTGGTGGGCGCGGTACTTATCTCGGCAGGGGAGTTGCGGGAAGCCTTGGCGGACAAGCAGGTTCGCCTGCTCGATGTGCGCTGGGCATTGGGTGACCCGGACGGCCCGCAGCATTATCTCGACGGCCACATTCCCGGCGCAGTGTTCGTCGACTTGGAGACCGAACTGGCCGCGCCGCCTTCGCCGGCGCGTGGACGTCATCCGCTCCCCGAGGTCGCGCAGCTGGAGAAGTGTGCGTGCAGCTGGGGGGTGCGGACCGGTGATCCCGTCGTCGTCTACGACGCGACCGGCGGCATGGCGGCGGCGCGGGCCTGGTGGCTGCTGCGCTGGGCCGGGATCGCCGATGTGCGGATCCTCGACGGCGGACTGCCCGCGTGGACGAGTGCAGGCGGTGCGATCGCCGCCGGCAGCGAGCCGGATCCCGAACCCGGCGATGTGCAGCTCAGCCCAGGGCACCTGCCGACCATCGACGCCGACGCGGCGGCCAAATGGGACGGCGTGCTGCTCGATGCGCGCGCAGGCGAGCGCTTTCGCGGCGAGGTGGAGCCGATCGATCCGCAGGCGGGACATATCCCCGGCGCGCACAGCGCGCCGACCTCGGCAAACCTGGATGCCGCCGGCCGCTTCCGCGCTGCGGACGAATTGCGCAGCCGCTTCGCCCAATTCGGTTCCGGGCCGGTCGCCGTGTATTGCGGTTCCGGCGTCACCGCGGCCCATCAGGTTGCGGCACTCGCGGTCGCCGGTGTGCAGGCCGCCCTCTATCCGGGTTCGTGGTCGCAATGGTCGAACGACCCCAAGCGCCCGGTCGCCACCGGTAGCTGAGGTTCGATCACGGGCAGGTGCAGGCGACGTCGTTCAATGCGCGTTGTCGGTGGTGGTCACCGGCAGGTTGTATCGGATGGCGACGGTGTTGTATTTGCCTGCGTAGACAGTTGCCTGCACGGGCGGGTGGCAGCCATGCGCTGAGAGCAGCAGCCATCGCCGAATGTCGGCAGGGCGTCGGATCTACCCGCGCGAACCGACATTCGTAGAATCCGGAGATCGTGCGCCCGGCAAAAAATTGCCGCGGGCGGACCTCATAACCAGGCGCGAGCCAGTAACTCGTCGTCGGTGACCTCGCTCGAGCGTGGCGGGAATCTGGTGGCCGCGATGGATTCGACGCGCACGCCGTCATGCCCGATAAGCCACGATCCGCCGCGTTCCTCGCACTCCGCGATCTTGGCGAAGGCGGTGAGCAGGAAGGTGATCGCGTCACGCGGATCCAGTGTGCGGGCCAAGCGCTGTGATTCACCGGCACGGGACAGGTCGAGCCACACGCCGCACTGTCCGTCCAGTCGCATACCGACGATCTTGGCGGTATTCACGAAGGTGAATCTGCGTCGTTCCCACGGCGTCGTAGGCGTGAAGCTCTGCTCGAGTGCCTGGAGCAGAATCGTCATGCTGCTGCCCTCCGCTTTTCATAGATACCTAAAACTCTGTGGTAGATACCTAAGCTTCCCGCTGGCACCTAGTTCCGATTCAGCCGCAATGACCAGGGGATATCCCAGTATGTTCCGACCGCGCTCAGAAATCCAGGAATCCGGCGCGACGGCCGGCGCAGGAGTGTCGGACCCGCCTGCTTGGATAGATTGATGCTGCACGGTCTGTGGTCGCCGGGATCGGGGTTGCTGCTCTGGCAGCGCTCGCCGGTCGTCGCGCTACCCGATCCGCTGGGCAGTGTGCTGCGGACGTCGCGATTCCGGCATCGGGCCGAGGTGCTGGTGATCGGGTCGGATGCGGAGCAAACGCCCGGAGTGCCGGCCGAGCGCGCACATGGGGTGGCCACCGGGCAAGCGGGTGGACACACGGCGGCGCACTTGCGTGCGCACGAGGCGCCGACCCAGCAGGTGCGCGCGCACGCCATGGCGCCGGTCGCAGCGGCGGTCGGGTTGCGGCAGCGGTTGCCCGCCGAGGCGGTCGCGGGGGATCTGCGCTTCCTCGCCCATGTCGCGCACGGCATCGAACGCTGGGCGCGGGCCGGCCGGATCGTGCCGGAGCTGCGCCGCGACGATGGCCAATGGTGGGTGCGCTGGCGGCTGGTCGGCGGCGAGCGGCAACGCGCCTGGCTCGCCGAACTTGCCGTGGCCATGCCCGCCGCCCTTCGCGTTGCCGGTCGGCCCGGTGCAGTGCTCGACGACATGGTCGCCGAACTCACCGATCCCATTGCCAGAGAACTGCTCGACCTCGGGGAGTCCACCCATCCGCTGGTGGCCGCGCTGCTCGGTGATGTGGCGCTGGACGGCGGAAGTCACCGGCTGGCCGAGGCACTCGAACGGTGGCGCGCGAGCCTGACCGGTGATGAGCCGAATCTGGTGTTGCGGCTACTGGAGCCGGACGGCGAACTCGGCACCGAGGACGAGGCGGTGGCCCTGTGGCGCTTGGAGGTGTGCCTGCAGACCGAGGGCGAGGCCCCGAGTCCTGTACCGCTCCATGGTGATCCGAGTCTGGTTCGCACCGCGGTGGAAAAGCTGGGGGTCGCGCAACGCGCCTATCCGCGGCTGCGCGACCTGCCGAGTGACCCCCGTGCGCTGGATCTGCTGCTGCCGACCGAGGTGGTCGTCGACCTGGTCGCCCATGGTGCGCACGCGCTGCGGGCGGACGGCATTCGACTGATGCTGCCGCGGGCCTGGAACATTTCGTCCCCGACCATGCGCATGCGGGTGGACAGCGCCGTGCCTGCCGCCGAGAGCACGGTCGGTATGCGCGGACTCGTCTCCTACCGTTGGGAACTCGCGCTCGGCGACACCGTGCTGACCAAGGCCGAGATGCAACGACTGATCACCGCCAAATCCGACCTGGTGCAGCTGCGCGGCGAGTGGGTGCAGGCCGACCACAAGGTGCTCGCCGCCGCGGCCCGCTACGTCGCCGCCCACACCGACGACACCGAACTCACCTTCGCCGATCTGATCGGCGAACTCGGCGCGGGCCATGTCGCGAAGGTGCCGATCACCGAAGTCACCGCGACCGGCTGGGCCGCGGAACTGCTCGATCAGGCGCGCGAACCCGAACCGGTGCCAACGCCGATCGGACTGAAGGCGCAACTGCGGCCCTACCAGGAGCGCGGCCTTTCCTGGTTGGCCACCATGAGCCGGTTGGGTTGCGGTGCAATCCTTGCCGATGACATGGGGCTGGGCAAGACGGTGCAGGTACTCGCCCTGCTGGTGCATGAGCGCGAAGCGGCGGGCGGGTGGCCTGGCGATGGTGGAGAGTCGGGCGACGGTTCGCCCGGTCCGACCCTGCTGGTGTGCCCGATGTCGGTGGTGGGTAACTGGCAGCGCGAGACCGAGCGGTTCGCGCCGGATCTGCGGGTGTGGGTGCATCACGGGGTCGGGCGACTGGCGGGCGAGGAGTTGGACACGGCGGTGGCGGACGCGGATCTGGTGATCACGACCTACGCGCTGCTGGCGCGGGATGCCACGGAGCTGGGTCGCAGGCAGTGGGATCGGATCGTGCTCGACGAGGCGCAGCACATCAAGAATGCGGCGACCAGGCAGGCGCGGGCGGCACGGTCGTTGCGGGCGCGGCATCGGCTGGCGCTCACCGGAACTCCGGTGGAAAACCGGCTGGAGGAGCTGCGGTCGATCATGGATTACGCGAACCCGAAGCTGCTGGGCACACCGCAGTCCTTCCGTGCGCGGTTCGCCGTGCCCATCGAACGGGAGCGTGACGAGAACGCGGTCAGCCGCCTGCGCATGATCACCCAGCCGTTCGTGCTGCGCCGGGTGAAGACCGATCCCACCGTGATCAGCGACCTGCCGGAGAAGCTGGAAATGACGGTGCGGGCCAACCTGACGGTGGAGCAGGCGGCGCTGTATCAAGCGGTGGTCGACGACATGATCGACAAGATCAGGGACGCGAAGGGCATGGCGCGCAAGGGCGCTGTGCTCGGGGCGCTGACCCGCCTCAAGCAGGTGTGCAACCATCCGGCGCATTTCCTCGGCGACGGTTCCGGCGTGCTGCATCGCGGCAGCCATCGCTCGGGCAAGCTGGCCCTGGTGGAGGACGTGCTCGACGCCGTGCTCGCCGACGGCGAGAAGGCATTGCTGTTCACCCAGTTCCGCGAATTCGGCGACCTCGTCGCGCCCTACCTCGTCGAGCGTTTCGGCACCGAGATCCCTTTCCTGCACGGCGGTGTGCCGAAGAAGCGTCGCGACACCATGGTGACCCGGTTCCAGGAGCCCGGCGGCCCGCCGTTGATGCTGTTGTCGCTCAAAGCAGGCGGCACCGGACTGAACCTCACCGCGGCCAATCACGTGGTGCACCTGGACCGCTGGTGGAATCCGGCGGTGGAGAACCAGGCCACCGACCGTGCGTTCCGCATCGGTCAGCAGCGCAATGTGCAGGTGCGCAAGCTGATCTGCGTCGACACCATCGAGGAGCGGATCGACGAAATGATCAGCGGCAAGCGGCAACTCGCTGATCTGGCTATCGAGGCGGGGGAGAACTGGATCACCGAGCTGAGCACCGACGAATTGCGTGATCTGTTCGCCCTCGGGTCGGAGGCGGTGGGCGATTGAGTCCCTACACCGACTACAGCAAGTACGGCAAGCGCCGCCCGGTGTCGGGCGGGGTCGAGGCGCGCAGCCGCCGTGGCGCATTCGGGCACACGTGGTGGGGGAAGGCACTGATCGAGGCGGTGGAAGCGATGTCGGAGCCGGGTCGGCTGGCCCGCGGCCGCACCTACGCCAGATCCGGGCAGGTGGTGAGCTATCGGATCGAGCCGGGCGCGGTGACCGCCGAAGTGCAGGGCAGCCAGCCCCGTCCGTTCACGGCAGTGTTCACCGTCCGACCGCTGCGGGACGAGGAACTGGCGCTGCTCATCGAGACCATCCGCACGGCACCGGGAATGCTCGCCGAGATCGCTTCCGGCGCCTTGCCGACGGGACTAGGCCCGCATCTATTGCCGACCACGGCCGCGGATCTGGATTTCGCCTGCACCTGCCCGGACCCCGGCTGGCCGTGTAAGCACGTCGCCGCGACCTGCTACCTGCTCGCCGAACGGCTCGACGAGCGCCCGCGCGAGATCCTGACGCTGCGTGGGCTCGATCTGGATACGCTCATCGCGGGCATCGAACGGGACCCGAATCCGGCGCAGTCCGATGATCCCTACGGCGACCGGGCCGAGCTGCCGAAGCTCCCGAAGATCGAATTCCATTCGGCCATGGATGATTTGGATCCGGTGCTGTTGCGACGAGCATTGCGCATGACCGCGGAGGACGAACAGATCGCCGCCGCCGGGCTGCGTGATCTGCGCACGCTCTACGACGAGCTCGGTCGCTGACGGCGCATCACCGCGATCGAACGCTCCGGCTCCCGGCCACGAACACCGCGGCGAAGCACAGGGTGGCCAGGGCGGATATCACGATGACCGGTTCGGGGAAATGCAGCAGGGCGATCCAGAAGACGCCTGCTGCCGCGACGACGCAGACGCCGTTGAACAGTGACCAGCGGGCAATCAATTGCGGGGCGGCGCGGACGGCGAAGATCACCACTAGCCCGAAAAGCATACCGAGCAGCCCCATTCCGACGCTGTAGCCGGTGTTCAGGTCGAACACGCTGAGCTGTCGGCCACCTTCGATCAAGGTCGTTGTGGTCCGCGCCGACAGTTCGTTGATTGCTTCCTCCGCCGGCGTATCCGCGCCGCCGAAGGCATGCACCACGAGCAGGTGCGCTAGGCCGATCGCACCGAGCAGTGCGGCGCCGGTGAAATGGACCGATGCGGCCCATCGTGCGGAAGTAGTGCTGCTCGATGCGGACGAGGTTGTTATCGCGGTCATCGCGACCTCCATAAACGCGGAAACTCGGGGTGCTCCCAGAAACAGAACAAAAGTTATGTTATAGGCTGAGCGACGTGGCAGGCAAGAGTTCATGGTTGGAATCGGGGCTGGTGATTCTTGGCACAGCGGGGCCGACCGGCCTCACCATCGACAAGTTGGTCGCGGCGACCGGGCTCAGCACCGGGTCCTTCTACCACCACTTTTCGGGCATGTCCGGCTATAAGACCGCGCTGCTCGCGTACTTCGAGGAAATGCACACCACCCGCTACCTGCGCGAGGTGCGGGCGGCCGCCGAGCGGCTCGATGGACGCGGCCGCCTCGAGCTGTTGATCGACTTGGTGCTCGAAGACGATGAGCCGGCCAACGTAGAAATGGCCGTGCGGGCATGGGCACTCAACGACCCGATCGCCGCCGCGGCCAAGGAACGCGTAGACAACGCTCGGCTCGGTTTCCTGCGGATTCTTCTGATGGAGTCCGGATATGCGGAGACCGATGCACACGACATCGCGCAGATCCTCTACCTGCTCGTGCTCGGAGCAGGCAGTGTGCTCCCCGCAGTGCCACCGGAGCAGCTTCGCGAGCTCTGTCGTCGGATCGTGGGATGAGCATCGACCGGCGGGTCGGCCGCGAATCAGGCTGTGGCGCAACCGGTTCGGGGGCGGTGATCTCGGGCGTGGACAACCCGGGCGCGATCGGGTGGCGGCGGGGGGTGTTCAGGTCGCCTCGGGCGTGGCCGGCCCGGACGTTGTTTCGGTGGCAGCGGGCGGTGATTCGATGACGTCGGTTGCAGACGACCTCGGGGTCGAAGTCGTGCTCGCCGGACGGGTACGGCGGGTAGTGTCCCTGGTGCCCTCGCTGACCGAGGCGGTGGCAGCCACCTGCCCGGAAACCCTTGTCGCGGCGACCGATTGGTGCAGCCACCCGGCCGATCTGAATGTCGAGCGTGTCCGAGGAACCAAGAACCCGAACGTTCGCCGCATTGTCGAGCTGACCCCCGACTTGGTGCTGTGTAATCAGGAGGAGAACCGCCGCATCGATGTCGAACGTCTGCGCAGCGCCGGAATCCCGGTGTGGGTCACCAGGATCGAGACGGTGCCCGCGGCCATCACCTCGCTGACCAGGCTTTTCACCGTTGCTCTCGGCGACGCGGTGCCGAGCTGGCTTACCGAGGCCGAATCTTCCTGGGCCGCAATGCCACCCGCGCCCGCCCGTAACGCCGTGATCCCCATCTGGCGCAACCCGTGGATGGTAGTCGGCCGCGACACCTTCACCGGCGACCTCGCCCGCCGCCTCGGCCTGAACCTGGTGCACGCCGACCGCCCCGACCGCTATCCACGCCTCACCGACGACGAACTGACCGCCGACATCGACCTGGCCGTACTCCCCGACGAGCCATACGTCTTCACTCAAACCGACGGCCCCGACGCCTTCCCCGGCATCCCTGTGGCCTTGGTCGAAGGTCGCGCACTCACCTGGTACGGACCCTCTCTCGCCACCGCCCGCGCTGTGCTCGCCGATCGAATAGACCGCGCGCGTTGACGGCTGTGCGAGGTGATCGCCGGCGGCTGGCGGCGGTGCGCTGGGTACCGTGCGATCAACGCTGCGTGTGCTGAACGTCGAGCGGTGACCGCGGCGGCGGTAGGGTGTCTCAGCCGAGCTCGTAGTCGAACCAGAGATGATGAGTGCCGTCTTCGTCCACGGTCAGGCCGCCGGTGCCCTTGATTCCTGCCAGGTCGCCGGTGCCGCTGGCGGGGACGATGATGAAAAACTCGGCCCCGCGATCGGTCCCGAGTGTGGTTGCCGAGTGGGCGAAGTTGAATGTCCCCGCCGCGCCGTTCAGAGTGCCTTCGAAGGACTCCATCGCAACATAGGTGCCGGCACCGGTGGCCTGGTCGAACGCGGCGGTGAACAACGTTGCCGAGCGCCCCTTGATCTCACCCTCGAAATCTTTCTGGATGTGCGCGATGCCGACTGGTAGCGCGGTGGTGATGGCCGGGTCGGGTACGACATCGGTCGGTACGAAGGACGAGACGGAAAAAGTGCCGGTTGCTTTCATGCGGCAGATGGTAGCGACCGGCACCGACAAGTGCCGGGCTGCTCGGGCCGTCCGTGCCCTCGCATGCGCTGGTCCCAGAACAGACCTAGTGGCCGCTGCGGGGGCGAGGGCTCGGATCAGGATCGCCGGCGAATTGTCCACGGCTGGTCGCACCCAGAAAAGGTCCGATCCTGTCGACTATCGATGGGCCGGCTGCAGACGCCTGAGCCCCAGCTCGACGCACACCGAAAGGCGAACCCCATCTGCGGGACTTATCGGCCACCCGTGGCGAATCGGTAATCGGCCATGTCGAAGTGGCCGCTGCGCCAGGCGGCCTCGACGGTGGTGGACGGACGCAGCGGGACGTCGCCGTGCGCGTCGAAGTAATAGCTGTTGGCCAGCGCACAGCTGTCCTGCCAGAAGACCTGGCCGTCGCGACGCGCCAGCATTTCCTGGAAGAAGCGGTCGTTGGCTGCCTTGGTGACCTCCACGAGGGTGGCGTTGGCCGCACGGGCCTGTCGCAGGCAGCGCAGGATGTGCCTGACCTGATACTCGATCAGTGCAAAATACGACGAGCCGTTGTAGCCGTAGGGTCCGATGATGGAGAAGAAGTTCGGAAAGCCGGGCACGCTGACGCCCTCGTAGGCCTGCAATCTATTGTCGTCCCACCACTTTTCGAGATCGCGGCCGCCGACGCCGCGCAGATCGTAAGTCGGCATATTGCCCGATTCCATCACCTTGAAGCCGGTCGCCAGAATGAGCACGTCCGCTGGGTGCTCGATGCCGCTCGACGTGCGGACGCCGGTGGCGATGATCTCCTGGATCGGGTCGGTTTCCAGCAGGACATTGTTGCGGTTGAAGGTGGCCAGGTAGTCGTTGGAGAAGCCGGGCCGTTTGCAGCCGAGACCGTAACGCGGCGTGAGCTTTTCACGGATGACGGGATCGGCGACCTGGCGCCGCAGGTGCGCGAGCCCCGCCCGCTCGGCGAGCTTGGCCATCGGTAGCGTGCCGTAATAGTGCGCCGAGATCGGGAAGGTGAACTCCACATAGGTCTGGCTGACCAGTCGGGTCAGCGTCCGTCCACCCGGTACGCGTAGCGCCAACCGGACCGGCTTCGGTAGCGGCAGATCCGGTCTGGGCAAACACCAGATCGGGGTGCGCTGAAACACCGTCAGCCGGTCGACCGCCGGTGCGATCTCGGGAATCACCTGGACCGCCGACGCGCCGGTCCCGATGATCGCGACACGCTTGCCGCGCAGATCCTGTCCGTGATCCCAGCGCGAGGTGTGCATGGTGACACCGTCGAAATCGGCGACGCCTGGGATATCGGGCAGCTTCGGCCTGGTCAGCACGCCGGTCGCGCTGATGAGGAAGCGTGCGGTGAGCTCGGTGCCATCCCCGGTGTGCAATCGCCAGCAGTGCCGGTCTTCATCGAACTCGGCCTCGGTAATCGTGGTGCCGAACCGGATCCGGGACCGCAGCTCGTATTTGTCCACGCACGATTCGGCGTACGCCTTCAGTTCCCGCCCCGGCGCGTACACCCGTGACCAGCTCGCCCGCTGATCGAAGGAGAACTGGTAGCTGAACGACGGTATGTCGACGGCGACACCGGGGTAGGTATTCCAGTGCCACGTCCCGCCGACCCCATCGGCTTCATCCACGATCAGGAAGTCCTCGAACCCCGCCTCCCGTAGCTTTATCGCCGCGCCGATCCCGGAGAACCCGGCCCCGACGACGATCACCTCGTGATCGATCGCGTTGCTGCTCATGCGACCTCCTTTGGCCTGCAAGCTCACCTCGCCCCCGCGTCACACGGTCCGAATCCTCGGCGCAGTCGACGCCGTGCTCGATGCCATCCACGGTACGGCCTGCGCCCACGGTCAACCAGGCGATCGGCCGGCTGATCACTCGACGAGCAGGACCTCAGCGTGCAGCTTTCTCGATGTTTGCCGCAGCCGTGCCCCTCGCCTCCTAGTCTCGCCAGCCGCTCGAGTCGAGAATCGAGTCCCAGGTCATGTAGGGGAGTTCGGGATGACGTTGGTGGACTATCTCGCCCGCCAGCGTGCCAGGGAGTGCCTTCCGGAGGTCGGCAAGTGCTGGTTTCCAATGGAGGTGGTGAGCGCACGGGTGCCGCCGAGCCGTGGGTGGGCTGCGTGCACGCGATCGGCGTAGCCCGGCGGCAGGTCCGCGGGGCTGCCACCGACATCGAGTCCGATGCCTTCCACGGCAATCCGCGCTCTGTCAGTTGGGTGAAACCGATCCTGCCCTTCGTCAACCCCGACCAGGGCGGACTGCTGCTCGCGGTGGCCTCCCTCATCAGCTGGGGCTGGGTATCAGTGCTCGCACTGCGCCACATGCCCGCCTTCGCAGCCCATGTCAGCTGGGGCGCACCCCACCCCGCCTGATCCCCGACACACCGAATCGGCCGTCACAAAGATCCTCGTGAGGGCCGATTTCCTGTTGGGGTTGGGAACTCAGGTTGCGGTATCGATTCGGTACAGCTGTAGCGCGGTCGTTCGGAAGATCTGTTCGAGTTCGGGTCTGCCGCCGCCGTGGCCGGTGATTGCGGCGGCTATCACCTCCACACTGTTGCCGATACTTGTAATCGGTTTGTCTACTGGGAAATTGGAGCCCCACAGGAGTCGGTCGGCGCCGAAGACGTCGAGTGTGTGTTCGACGAGTGGGCCGATCCGGTCCAGGAGTGCGGGGACCGGTGTCGGGTGACCCCGACGGGGGACGGGATGGCCGAGAACGGGCATCATCAGGCCGCTGATCTTCGCGAACACGTTCGGATTCGCGGCAAGCGCGGAGAGATTGTCGCGCCAGCGGATGAACAGTTCGCGGCGCAGGCTCGGATTCGTGCCGGTGTGCTTGCCGACGGGGCCGAAAATGCCTGCGGGAGTGCCGAGATGGTTCAGCACGATGGGCACCTCGGGATATCGTGCGGCCAACGCAGTGACATCCGGCAGTGCGTGCGAATACACCCACGCCTCGAAGCAGAGACCGCGCTCTGCCAGCGCCGCGAAGCTGTCCAGGAATGCCTTCGTGGTGAGGGCGCTTTCGGTCTTGGTGAACGAGCGCACATCACGGTCGGGGTGGTGGGCGACCATGGCGCGAATGCCGCGCAGCAGGGGAGACGCGGCGCGATGCGCGTCGAGCAGCTCGGCGAAATTCGGTGCTGCGGGATTCGCGTGGCCCAGGATCGCGCCGAGCGCGGGATTCACGCCGCCGAACGGTAGCTCTGCGACCCAACGGGTTTCGTCGGCCGCGGCCAGCGGTCCCGCTCCCGACCACCCGACCTCGATGTGCACGATCGCCTCGACCGGGGTCGCCTCCGCATCCGCGCGATAGTCCGCCGGCAGGTAGGGATGCGCGAAAAATATTGGATCACCGACGAATTCGCGGTCCCGCCGCGGCGCGAGCCGGATCGCGATCTCGATCGGCAGCGGCAAATACTTGAACAGCCGCGCCATGGCGCTGAAGTCTCGTGGCGTCGTCAGCGGATCCCACTGGTGGATGTGCGCATCGATGATGCGAATGCCTGTGAGGTCCATGGTGCCCGTCCCGTCGACGCCGACCGTCCGCTCCGGCGATTGTCACATGTCACCGCGGGAGCGGGGGCGATAATCACCGGGTGCAAGCAGAGCATCCGACGTCCGCCGCTTTGCAGCGGCTGGTCGACGAGGGGGTGTTGACCGCGGCCCAGCTCGAGGCGGTCGCAGCGGCGCTGGCTGCCGAGGAATCCGGCAATAGGCCGCCGCCGGGCAAGCTGCTCGCCGAGATCGCCGCCTATATCGGTGCCGGCTTGCTCTTCGGCGGCGGCGGGCTCGTGCTCGCCGGATCCTGGGAGGACATGGCGCGTGCCGCCCGGATTGTCACCTTCGCGGTGGTGACGAGCGGGCTCACGGCCGGTGGGATCGCCGTGGCCGGTGGATTCTGCACGCTGTTCCACCGCGCGGTCGACGGAAGCACCGCGCGGCTTCGGCTCGCGACAGTGTTGTTCGCCCTTGCCGCGGGGGCAGTGACCGTGACGGTGGGCACCGCGATAGGTAACGGCGACAGCGCCGCCGGGTGGGTCGGTGCGACCGTCGCGGGGACACTGGCGGCCATCCTCGGCTACCTCGCGCTTCCTTCGCTGACCGGCTTGCTCACCTGCGCTGTTTTCAGTGCCTGCATGGTCCCTGCGGTGCTCGATGTAACCTTCGGCATCGACGAGCCGTGGATCGGCGTCGGCTTGTTCGGGCTCGGCGGAATCTGGTTCGCGCTCACCCGAATAGGCGCATTCGCCGAGCTCTGGGCCGGCTACTCGGTGGCGATCCTGATCTCGCTGCTCGGCGCTCAACTGACCGGGGACCACAATCTGACCCCGGCCTACTCACTCACCGCCATGGTGGCCGTCGCCTGCTTCGCGCTCTATGCCGCGCAGCGCTCGGCCGTTCTGGTCATCGGGGGCGGCGTCGCGGTTGCCCTGGCCGCGGCGGAGGCGGTATGGCAGTGGACCGACGGAGCAGTCGGCGCTGCGGGTTCGGTATTGGCCGTCGGCGCAATAGTTCTCATCATCGGCGCGGTACTGCTCGCGCGCGCGTCGAAAACGTCCTCGTAGCCGTCGCTGCTCAGCGCGGTAGGTCGCCCGCGCAGTGCGCACGGTGGCCTCGGCTGCGGCGTACTCATGTGCGGTGGTCGCTGAGCCGGCGTGGTTCGGTGGTTTCGGCCACCGCGCACTCGGCCGTTGTACGTCGCTGAGGTGGTGGGTTCCGTGGTTTCGGTTCGGTGTTGCGGGCTGTCGAGGTGGGGGTTCGGTGGTTTCGGTTCGGTGCTCTCGGCTGTCGTAGGTCACTGAAGTGGTGTGGTGCAGTAGTTTCGGCTGCAGCACACTCAGGTGCCGTAGGCAGCCGAGAAGGTGCGCACGGCGGCTTCGGCGACGGCGCGCAATTCAGTGTCCGGCACGACTCGGGCACCGAGTTGCGAGCGCCGCTCCAGTGGGCCGGTGAGCAGTGCGAGCAGTTGTTCGGCGGCGACGGTGGGGTCGCACGGGCGCAGTCTGCCTGCCAACGCCAGTCGGGCCAGCCGGTCGGCCAGTGCCTCTGCGACGCCCTGTGCCGTGCGTTCCAGCACGGTTGTCGTCAGGTCGGGCAGGTTGGCGTGCTGCGCGTAGGTGAGCCGTCGCAGGTCGCGGGCGCGCTCGCCCGCGCAAACCTCGAGCAGTCGATACGCGGTGTCGCTGAGGGCCGCGGGCAGGTCCTCGCCCGGATCGCGCAATCGTTCGACGATGGCGAGGATCTCGGCCGACACCGCGTCGGCCGCCGCGAGAATGGCGTGCCGAAAGAGCGTCTCCTTGTCGGTGAGGTGGTTGTACACCGTCGGTTTGGCGACGCCCGCCTCGTCGGCGATCTCCTGCACACAGGCCTTCTCGTACCCGCGCCGGGCGAAGACAGTGAACGCCACATTCAGGATGGCCTGCCGCTTGTCGATGCGGCCCCGCGCGGCCGTTGCTCGCGTCACTCCTGCATGGTATCGCCCGCGCTCTCCCGAATGAACTCATGGGTTCAGACTTGTGCATCTACTAGTTCGTTTATTAATTTGAACTAGTTGGTTCAAGTGAGGAGATGGTCGTGATCGTTCACCTGTTGCGTTTCGGATTCTGGGACGAGGCCACAGACGCGGATCGGGCAGCGGTGCTGGCTCTGATGAAGCGGACCGCCGCCGTGGAGTCGGTGTCGTTCTCGTCGGTGGGGCAGAACCTGGGGGATGGCGCCGACGGGTTCACCCATGCCTACTGCGTCGGCATCGAGGATCTCGACGCACTGGAGCGCTATATGCACGACCCGGTGCACCTCGACGGTGATCCGCAGATCATCCCGCACCTCGCGAAAATCGCGATCGGGCCGGATGTTTCGGATGACACAGATCCCGAACTACGCGACAAGATCATGGCGCTGAACGCGGCGAAGGTCGCGAAGTATCCGGAATGGGCGCGACTCATGGAGTCGGTCCCCGAGGTGCGAATCTTCTGAACGGTCCTACACGTTGCGGCGGTATTGGCCGCCGACGGTGAAGAAGGTGTCGGTGATCTGCTGCAACGTGCAGACCCGGGCCGCGTCCATCAGGACCTCGAAGATGTTGTCATCGGTGCGGGCCACGGCGTCCAGGCGTGCAAGGGCGTCGTGGGCCTCGTCGCGATGACGCTGCTGGAACTCGCGGACCCGATCGAGTTGCGACTTCTTCTCCGTTTCGGTGCCGCGGGCGAGTTCGAGTTCACGGTGCGGTTCGCCGTTCGGATTGCGGAAGGTGTTGACACCGACGATCGGCAGCGAGCCGTCGTGCTTACGGCGCTCGTAGAGCATGGATTCGTCTTGGATGCGGCCGCGCTGGTAGCCGGTCTCCATCGCGCCGAGCACGCCGCCGCGCTCGCTGATCCGTTCGAACTCGGTGAGCACCGCCTCCTCGACCAGGTCGGTGAGTTCATCGATGATGAAGCTGCCCTGCAGCGGGTTTTCGTTCATCGCGAGGCCCCACTCGCGGTTGATGATCAGCTGGATGGCCAGCGCGCGGCGCACCGATTCCTCGGTGGGGGTGGTGACCGCTTCGTCGTAGGCGTTGGTGTGCAGGCTGTTGCAGTTGTCGTAGATGGCGATGAGGGCCTGCAACGTGGTGCGAATGTCGTTGAAGTTCATCTCCTGCGCGTGCAATGAGCGGCCCGAGGTTTGAATGTGATATTTCAGCTTCTGTGAGCGGTCGTCGGCGCCGTACTTGTCGCGCATGGCCACGGCCCAGATGCGCCGTGCGACACGGCCGATCACCGAATACTCCGGGTCCATGCCATTGGAGAAGAAGAACGACAGGTTCGGCGCGAACTTATCTATCCGCATGCCGCGCGCGAGGTAGGCCTCCACATAGGTGAAGCCGTTGGCGAGGGTGAAGGCCAATTGGCTGATCGGGTTCGCGCCCGCCTCGGCGATGTGATAGCCGGAGATCGAGACCGAGTAGAAGTTGCGAACTCCGTTGCGCACGAACCACTCCTGAATATCGGCCATCATGCGCAAGCTGAATTCGGTGGAGAAGATGCAGGTGTTCTGGCCCTGGTCTTCCTTGAGGATGTCGGCTTGCACCGTGCCGCGCACCGTGGCAAGGGTCCTGCCCCGGATATCGGCGGCCTCGTCGGCGGTGGGTCGGCGCCCCTCGGCAGCCGAGAACCGTGCCAGCGCTTGGTCGATGGCGGTGTTGAGGAAGTAGGCGAGGATGGTCGGCGCGGGTCCGTTGATGGTCATCGACACCGAGGTGGTCGGTGCGGTGAGATCGAATCCGTCGTAGAGGACCTGCATATCGTCGACCGAGGCGATCGACACCCCCGAGGTGCCGACCTTGCCGTAGACGTCGGGGCGTTCGTCGGGGTCGCGGCCGTAGAGGGTCACCGAGTCGAAGGCGGTGGAAAGCCGGGTCGCCTCGGCATGTTCGGAGAGCACCTTGAAGCGGCGGTTGGTGCGGAACGGATCGCCCTCGCCCGCGAACATGCGGGCTGGATCTTCGTTGTCGCGCTTGAACGGGAACACGCCCGCGGTGAACGGGAAGCGGCCGGGCAGGTTCTCCGAGCGCAGGAAGCGCAGCAGCTCACCATGATCGGTGTAGCGCGGCAACGCGACCCGGGCAATGCTGCTGCCCGACAATGATTCCCGACGCAATGGCGTCCGAATCTCTCGATCGCGCACCCGCACCACCTGCTCGGCGCCGCGGTAACTTTCGGCGACGGCGGGCCAGTCGGCGAGCAGAGCCGCGTTCTCGGTGGACAGTTCCGAACGGGCGTTGTCGAGCAATGCGGCGACCGCTGTGTCGTCGGGGAGTTCCGCCAGCACCTGTTCGAAGCGCTGAACCCGTTGCGCGGCACGCACCTGCTGCTCGGTGTCGGCGTGATAAGCGCGTACTGTTTCGGCGATCTCGGCGAGGTAGCGCACCCGGGCCGGCGGGATGATCTGGGCGAAGCGGGTCGATGCTCGGGTCTCGACCCTGGGCAGCGTCCCGGGTTCCAGTCGCAGGCCGTGCTCGCCCAGTCGCGCGGTCAGGTGCTGGTACAGCGCGGTCACGCCGTCGTCGTTGAATGTCGCAGCGCTGGTGCCGAATACCGGCATATCGTCCGGGCTTGCCCCGAACGCCTCACGATTGCGCATCAGCTGGCGCGAGACATCGCGCAGTGCGTCGGCGCCGCCGCGGCGTTCGAACTTGTTGATCGCCACCACATCCGCGTAGTCCAGCATGTCGATCTTCTCCAGCTGGGAGGCGGCGCCGAATTCCGGTGTCATCACATACATCGACACGTCCACGTGGTCGACGATCGCGGCGTCGCCCTGGCCGATGCCCGGCGTCTCCAGAATCACCAGGTCGTACCCGGCGGCTCGGCAGGCCGCGATGATCACGTCGATATTCTGCGGCAGTTCGTGATTGCCGCGCGTGGCCAGCGACCGGAAGAAGATGTGGTCGCCGTCCAAGGCGTTCATCCGAATGCGGTCGCCCAGCAGTGCGCCGCCGCCGCGGCGTCGAGTCGGATCGACAGCGAGGATCGCGACGCGGACCTTGTCTTGCTGATCCGAGCGCAGTCGGCGAACCAATTCATCTGTGAGAGAAGACTTTCCGGAGCCGCCCGTGCCGGTAGTGCCCAGCACCGGTACGGCCCGCGCAGCTGCCGCCGTGGTCAGCGCGTCGCGTTCGGCAGGAGTGAGGCTGTCCTGTTGCAGGCAGGTGATGGCCCTGGCCAGCGCAGTGCGTTCGCCCGCGAGCACCGCATCGATCGAAGGCCGGTCGGTCGACAGATCGACATCGCACTGTCGCACCAGTTCGTTGATCATGCCGGGTAGGCCGAGCCGCTGTCCGTCCTCGGGCGAGAAGATCGTCACGCCGGATTCGGCGAGCCGCGCGATCTCCTCGGGGACGATCACGCCGCCGCCACCGCCGAAGATCCGCACCTGCCCCGCCCCGGCCTCGCGTAGCGCGGTGGCCAGGTATTCGAAGTACTCGAGGTGCCCGCCCTGATACGAGCTGACCGCAACGCCCTGCACGTCTTCCTCGACCACCGCGGCGACGACCTCGTGCACCGCTCGGTTGTGGCCGAGATGAATCACCTCGGCGCCCTGTGATTGCAGGATGCGCCGCATGATGTTGATCGCCGCGTCGTGCCCGTCGAACAGGGCGGCGGACGTCACGAGTCGGACGGGGTTGGCGGGCGTGTGAAGCGCGCTGCTATCTGCCACGGTGGTCCTCCGTCGAGTCCTTTTGGCGCCCGATACTAGGACGTCAAACTAATTCTACGGTGATGCCGGTCACGATGTCATGTAGCTCGCATGGTGGCCTGTGTGGCGTGCCCCTGCGCCCGCGGTACTCGCTCTGAACCCCTGTGCCGGCCCTTCTGTGTCTGACCTGCGCTTTTGTAGAGTGGCAAATCCCACATCTGTACCCTTGCCTGGATTTACTTGGACATCCAACTATAGGATGACCTTAAATCTGGCGTGGATTCCACGCCGCCGCTGTCGACACCTGAGGACTGGCATGGTTCGCGAACTCACACACTTCATCGGCGGGCAGCACGTTGCCGGCACGTCGGGCAGGTTCGGCGATGTCTTCGATCCGAACATCGGGGCGGTGCAGGCGCGGGTGCCGCTGGCGAGCAAGTCGGAGGTCGAGGCGGTCATCGCCGACGCCGCCGAGGCGCAGCAGGTGTGGGCCGCGTTCAATCCGCAGAAGCGGGCGCGGGTGTTGATGAAGTTCCTGACCTTGGTGCAGGACGAGATGGATTCGCTGGCCGCGTTGCTGTCGAGCGAGCACGGCAAGACCATCCCGGACGCCAAGGGCGATATTCAGCGCGGCCTCGAGGTGATCGAATTCGCCACCGGTATCCCGCACCTACTCAAGGGCGAGTACACCGAGGGTGCGGGCACCGGTATCGACGTCTACTCGATGCGGCAGCCGCTCGGTGTCGTCGCGGGCATCACCCCGTTCAACTTCCCGGCCATGATCCCGTTGTGGAAGGCCGGCCCGGCGCTGGCATGTGGGAACGCGTTCGTGCTCAAGCCTTCCGAGCGCGACCCCTCGGTGCCGCTGCGCTTGGCCGAGTTGTTCCTGGAGGCGGGGCTGCCTGCGGGTGTGTTCAATGTGGTCAACGGCGACAAGGAGGCCGTCGACGCACTGCTGCACGATCCGAGGATCAAGGCCGTCGGGTTCGTCGGTTCTACGCCGATCGCGCAGTACATCTACGAGACCGCGACCGCGAACGGCAAGCGCGCGCAGTGCTTCGGCGGCGCGAAGAACCACGCGATCGTGATGCCCGACGCCGACCTCGACGACGTCGCAGACCAATTGATCGGCGCCGGTTACGGTTCCGCGGGCGAGCGCTGCATGGCCATCTCGGTCGCGGTGCCAGTCGGCGAGGAGACCGCGGATCGCCTGGTCGCCAAGCTCACCGAGCGGGTGCACAAGCTCAATATCGGTCGCTCCGACGATCCCGGCGCCGACCTCGGTCCGCTGGTCGGCCAGGACGGCGTGAACCGGGTGAACAACTACGTCCAGATCGGCATCGACGAGGGCGCGGAACTGGTCGTCGACGGCCGCGGGCTGACTGTGGAAGGCGGTGAGAACGGCTACTTCGTCGGCGCCACCCTGTTCGACAAGGTCACCCCGGAGATGCGGATCTACAAAGAAGAGATCTTCGGTCCGGTGGTCAGCGTGGTGCGCGCCAAGGATTACGAAGAGGGCCTGCGCCTGGCCAACGAGCACGAATACGGCAATGGCGTAGCGATTTTCACCCGCGACGGCGACACCGCCCGCGATTTCGCCGCCCGCGTCCAGGTGGGCATGGTCGGCATCAATGTCCCGATCCCGGTCCCGATCGCCTACTACACCTTCGGCGGCTGGAAGCGTTCCGGCTTCGGCGACCTGAACCAGCACGGCCCCGATTCGATCCGCTTCTACACCAAGACGAAGACGGTGACGCAGCGTTGGCCTTCCGGACTCAAGGAGCTTGGGCCGGTTGGGCGTTCCGCAGGCTCCACGCCCAACGCCTTCGTCATCCCGACGATGGACTGAGGTCATGTTCGTACTCGACGCCGACGAGAAGGCGATCTCCGAGACCGCCCGCTCCTTTGCCGACGAGCTACTCGCCCCGAATGCCCTCGAATGGGATGAGCAGAAACACTTCCCGGTCGATGTGGTGCGCAAGGCAGGCTCGTTGGGCATGGGCGGCATCTACGTGGGCGAGGATGTCGGCGGCTCCGGGCTGCGCAGGCTCGATGCCGTACGCATCTTCGAGCAGCTCTCCACCGGCTGCCCGGCCATCGCCGCCTATATCTCTATCCACAACATGGTTTCGTGGATGATCGACAGTTACGGCAACGAGCAGCAGCGCCACCGCTGGCTGCCCCGGCTCGCCTCGATGGAATGGCTCGGCAGCTACGCGCTGACCGAGCCCGGCGCCGGATCCGACGCGGCCGCCTTGAGTACCAAGGCCGTTCGCGACGGTGACGACTATCTGCTCACCGGGGTGAAGCAATTCATTTCCGGCGCGGGCAGCACCGACGTGTACGTCGTGATGGCGCGCACCGGTGATACGGGTGCGCGTGGCATCTCGGCGTTCATCGTCCCCGCGGACACACCGGGAATCTCCTTCGGCGCCAACGAGAAGAAGATGGGCTGGCACGCACAGCCCACCCGACAGGTGATCCTCGACGAGGTCAGGGTGCCGGCTGCGAATCGACTCGGCCTGGAGGGCAACGGTTTTCGGATTGCCATGAACGGGCTCAACGGCGGACGATTGAACATCGCCGCCTGCTCGCTCGGCGGAGGTCGCGCGGCACTGGACAAGGCGGTTGCCTACCTGGGCGAGCGCAAAGCCTTCGGCGCCCGACTGTTGGACAACACCGCTCTGCAATTCGAGCTGGCGGATATGCGCACCTCGTTGGAAGCGGCTCGCACGCTACTGTGGCGTGCTGCGGCGGCACTGGATGCCGATTCCGACGACAAGGTCGAGTTGTGCGCCATGGCAAAGCGATTCGCGACCGACGCCGGTTTCGATGTTGCCAACAAAGCGCTTCAGCTGCACGGCGGCTACGGCTACCTGGCCGAATACGGCGTCGAGAAGATCGTCCGCGATCTGCGGGTGCACCAGATTCTCGAGGGCACGAACGAAATTATGCGGGTGGTTGTCGCCCGCTCGGTGGTAGGAGCGGCATGACCGAAACGGAACCCGACATCCTGATCGACAAGCGCGACGGCCTCGGCCTGATCACGCTGAACCGGCCCAGGGCTATCAATGCGCTGAATCACGAGATGGTGCTTGCCATGTCGCGCGCACTGCGCGAGTGGGCCGAGGACGACGAGGTGCGCACCGTCGTCGTCACCGGCGCGGGGGAGCGCGGGCTGTGTGCGGGCGGCGACATCGTCGCCATTCACCACGACGCGAAGGCCGGCGGCGATGCCGCCACCAGCGCGACGGCCGCCTTCTGGCGCGACGAGTACATCCTCAACGCGCTGATCGGCCGCTACACCAAGCCCTACGTCGTTGTCATGGATGGCATCGTGATGGGCGGTGGTGTCGGCATTTCCGGCCACGGCAGCCATCGCATCGTCACCGAACGCTCCAAGATCGGCATGCCGGAGGTCGGCATCGGTTTCATCCCCGACGTGGGCGGCACCTACCTCTTGGCTCGCACCCCCGGCGAGATCGGCACGCACGTCGCGCTGACCACCGCACGGATGAGTGCGGGCGACGCCATCGCCACCGGCTTCGCCGACTACTACGTGCACTCGGAAAACATTCCGGCACTGCTGGAAACGCTGCGCTCGGAGACGGCCGAGATCGCGATCGCCAAGTTCGCCACGGACGCACCGGAATCCGAGTTGGTCGCCCAGCAGGACTGGATCGATACCTGCTACAGCGCGGACTCCGTCGAGGAGATCGTGGCCCGACTGCACGCGAGTGATTCCCCTGCTGCGGTCAAGGCCGCTGCCGATGTGCTCGCCAAATCACCTGTCGCGCTGAAGGTTACGCTGCGCTCACTGCGTGCGGCCCGCGCCGCGTCGAGCCTGGAGGCAGTGCTGAACGAGGAGTACCGCGTTTCGGTCGCCTCGTTGGCCTCGCATGATCTGGTCGAGGGCATCCGTGCGCAGGTGATCGATAAGGACCGAAACCCGCAGTGGTCGCCCGCGACGCTCGCCGACGTCACGGCGGCGCAGGTCGACGCATACTTCGCCCAATTGGGCGAGTACGAACTGGGTGCGACGATTCCGGAGGGACAACAGTGAGTAAGAAGATCGGCTTCCTCGGCCTCGGCCACATGGGCGGACCCATGGCCGCCAACCTGGTGCGGGCGGGCTACGACGTCATCGCCTTCGACCCGGTCCCCGCCGCGCAGGAGCAGGCGCGCAAAGACGGCGCCACCGTGGTGGACACCGCCGCCACGGCAGCCGCCGACCGCGATGTCGTGATCACCATGCTGCCCAACGGCAAACTGGTCCTCGACGTCTACGCGGATCTGCTCCCCGCCGCCGCACCGGGCACGCTGTTCATCGACTCCTCGACCATCGATGTCGCCGACGCCAAAGCCGCGGCCGTGCTCGCCGTCGGCGCAGGTCATCGCGCACTGGATGCCCCGGTGTCCGGCGGTGTCGCAGGCGCTGCCGCCGGCACGCTGACCTTTATGGTCGGCGGCGGTGCCGCGGACTTCGCCGACGCGCTGCCGGTGCTCGAGGTCATGGGCGGCAAGGTCGTGCACTGTGGTGGCCCCGGTGTCGGCCAGGCCGCGAAGATCTGCAACAACATGCTGCTCGGTATCTCGATGATCGGTTTGTCCGAGGCACTGGTGCTCGGTGAGAAGCTGGGCCTGAGCCACCAGTCGTTCTTCGATGTCGTCTCCACCGCGTCGGGCCAGAGTTGGGCGCTGACCAACTACTGTCCGGTCCCCGGTCCGGTGCCGACCAGCCCGGCCAACAACGACTACCAGCCCGGTTTCGCCACCGCGCTGATGACCAAGGACCTCGGTCTCGCCGCGAACGCCCTGCGCGACAACGGCATCGACGGCCGGCTCGGCATGCTCGCCGCCGAGATCTACACCAGGTTCAACCAGGCCGAGGCCGGAAAGGACTTCTCGGCTATCGTCACCGATATCCGTGATAGGACCAATAACGGCAGGTCAGAAGCCTAGGCTATTGGCCGAACCGGGCCGAAACCGTCAGATCACCGTCATTTTCCGGGTACAGGGCCTCTAGCGCCTCGGTGTTGTCGACCGCTGCACGCTTGTACCCTTGACGGTCGATGTAGTGACGGGTAGCCATCGAGGACCCCTCCGAGTGACCCAGCTGGGCACTGGCACGCTTACTGTCGCCGGTCTTGCCCTTCACCTCGGTGGCTACCGTGTCACGCAGATTGCCCCACGTCATCCACTCCAGGGCCGTCCCAACGCGCAGGCATCCCAGCGCGTAACCTGCAACATCCGGTGCGATCGGCTCACTGTTGAGCGTGAATATCAGCACGGTCTCATCGGTCGGCGCACACACCCGTTTCCACGCCCTCAGTTCACTTGTGAGCCATCGCGGAAACGTGACGTAGTACGAGTCACCAGCCTTGCGGCCATCCTGCCTATAGGGCTTCCTGCCGACCGGTTTCACGATCGTGCCGCAGATATGGGCCACTACTCTTTCCACGGCCTCATCGTCCAGGTCCGGAATGTCCATCCAACGCAACGCGAGGCCCTCACCCGGACGCACACCGGTACCCAGTACGGTCAGACCGAACGGCAGCACGTAGTCATGATTACGCGGCGTTCTTCCCTTGTCGCACAACAGTTTTACGAACCCGGCGCGGTTGTCTTCATCGAGTGCGCGTTGCCCGCCACCGTTCAAATCCGGCCGCGGCACCAACCGCATCGGTGAATCGTCGTAGAGGCCCTGCAAGGTCAGCATTGTGAACACGGCGGTGAGGATCGTGTGATGCCGCAACGCCATACCCGGAGCGATATCCGCGATATCCGCTACATACGAAGCCAACTCGGAAGGACGACCAACCTCAGCGATCGTGAACGCACCGAGCTCGTTGTCGAGCTTGATCGCATCCTCCTTTGCTCGTGGACTGTCACTCGGGTAGATCGCCGCTCGGTAGAGGTAATAACTGCGCTCCTTGAGCTCTCCCTTCTCGAATCGCTCTCGCAGAACATCCGCATGATGCTTGAAGACAGCGCTCATCTTGTCGGTCGGCTTGAACAACACGGACTTTCGAGTCCGCCGCTTGCGCCGCACCGATCCTTTGAAGCGGTTCTTCTCGAAGTTCTCCCAGAACGCTGCCATGCACAGGTCACGCGTCGGGCCGCTGCCGGACGAACGCACATACTCACCGTTGATTGCGCGATGACGCACCTCGCTCAGTCGCCAGATGCCATCGGTGCCCTTCACCGGCTGGAGCTTGTCCTTCGGCGGATAGCCACCGGGTTCCAGCGCTTCACGAGGCATTACGCCGCCTCCGCCAACAGTGCATCCTCGTACGCGACGACATCGGCCAGCGAATACCGTACATAGCCACCGACTTTCACAAAACGCGGCCCCTTGAGCGGCACCGATGCAGCCCAGTTCGCCAAGGTCTTCGGCTTGATCCTCCACCGTTCGCCGAGCTCGTCGCGAGTCAGCCAAACTCGGTCATCACTCATCGCTACCCTTCCTCCCTTCCTGCTTGTCGAGAAGCTTGGACATGATGGGTTCCTCCCTATGCTGCTGCGGATTGCTGAACGGTTGAAAGATGCTGTGACACACCGGTTCCTTGGACATGGCCCGGTGGTCCCTCGGTCATGGCGAGGCGAGCTTTCGTGTACTCGGCGCGTTGGTTGATCCGGGCAGCGACCAACGCCATGACCAGATGCGACCGCGGTGGTGCGTCCTTGTCGGCAGGCCCGACCGGGGTGATCCGCAGGTGCGAGGTATCTGGCTTGAGGATCCCGACGCGGGCGAGCTCGGCGCGGACGAAGTCGAGGCGATCAGCTTTGTGATCGGGGACTGTCTTGCCTGACCACTTGCCCGAGTTCAAACAGCGTCGACCGGGCAGGCCGAGAGTGTCGCGGCGGTGTGCTTTGCCTTTGCATTTGCCCGGCTGGGTCTTCTCGTTGGCGCCCTTGGGGACGATGCCGTAGCGCAACCACACACCACACCGAGGCGAGCACGGAGTCTGCTGCAGCTCGGCATGGAGCCGGTCGTAATGCACCGCAACGCGAGTCGAGTCGGTCTCGAGGACTTCCCCGATGGACTTGGTCAGGTACTTCGTCAGATACCGAACCTTGATGTCCATCTCTTCCGTGCCGCCGAGGATCTGCACCGCCTTGGACTGACCACCGAACTTCAGGGTGTGGGCTGGTTCGAGGTCATCGACCGAATCCATCGTTTCCAGCGCGTCATCCCAATAGGTGAGCGGCTTGTGGGTGCGGGTGTCGGTAAAAGTGCCGGCCTTGTAGTCCCACTGCGGCATGTTCGCGTCGGTGTACACGGGGGTGTCGAAGTGCGGCCACCAAATGTTGACGTAAGTCGCCGCGGTGACCTGATACAGCAACTGCGAGGGGATCGAACCCCGGATAGCGATGTGCAGGTGCGGGGCACCACGTTTCTGCGGTTCCACCGTCGCGAAGTATTGGACGTTCCAGCCCACAGCCCGGCGCAGGTTCTGCATGAACCGGTCGAACAACCGGGCGAGGTGGATGGTGTCGCGGGCTTGACGGGTGTAGTCGTAGGCCTGCGGGTCACGCGGGGAACCATCGGAGACCATCGCCCCCTTCTTGTCCTTGCCCCCTGTCGGGTCCCAGACGCGGTTGATATGCCCGTAGGAGTCCAGGGTGAGGGTGAAGAACGTCGAGGGCCGATACTTGCCGTCCGCATAGGCGGCACCCACTGTCAGCGCCTTGTTGACCTTCTTGCGTGGCAGATCGGGCACGTCATCACGGCGACGGGTGGACTTGGCTTTGCGGCGGGGTTTGGCGTCCAGGGGTGGGAGTTTGCCCCGGACACCGAGTGCACGCAGCTCGACATCCATATCGGCCACCAACGCTTTGATCGCATCGGCGAGTTCGTCATCACCTTCGCCTCGAGCCTCGTGATAGTCAGTGAAAAACATTGCCCGACCAGCCAATATTTCCTGCTGCGCTTCGGTCGGTTCAGTCGTGGCGTCGACAGGTTCACGCTCTGCGCACCACCCTTCGCGCAGCTGAGTCATACGCAGATAACGGTTGGCTTTGGCACACGCCGGACAGGTCGTGCCGTTGGTGGACTTGCAGGGGGCGCCGACGTAGGAGGTGCGGGAGGTGATCGGATCGAACGCCCGCATAGGCACCACACGAGCGCAGACGCCTTCTTTCTCGGCGGCGGATTCGGCGATGTCGTTGATGTCGGGCATCGCGCGTCGGTCGGCAGCTGTTTCCCGGTTGGGGGCGATGCCGATGATCGGTGCGGTCATAACGTGTTGTCCCCCTTCGTGTTTCGTACTTCGACTGATCAGTGCCCGGAGGCCGGATCAGGGGTGGTGTCCCCGGTCCGGCCTCCGTCGAGCATGTCGGTCATGCCACGTCGTCCAAGTCGTTCGATAGCGCGGCGATCTCTGGTGAATCTTGTTGGTGGAGAACGATTTCCACCGTTCCTGGGCCGATCAAGGCGGCATCGCAACCGTGGACACCGAAGGTGTCGGCGAGCTGGGTGGTGCGGTTTTCGTAGTCGGCGGGGCAGTGCCCGTCGAGCATCCGCACCCGAACCCGGTCGGTGGTCTCACCGATACGGACCGACAGCAAGCGTGGAACACGGATGGTGCCGTCATCGGTAGTGCGGGTGAGGCGGGCGGTGGTCATGAGGCGGGTCCAACGGCGCCGGTAGCGAAACCAGGCGAGATAGCGGGCACGGACCAGGGAGAGGATCATTTCGGTGTCCCTGTCTCGGGTAATGCGTACTCGCCGCCTGTCGCTTCCTGGATGACGGCTTGCAGCACACCAACTACCGCGATGGCGTCGTCCACAGTCATGGCCAGATGCAGCACAGCGGCGAAGTTGTGCTCCTTGTGCAGAGTCACCTGGATCTGCCGATCCTGCGTAGCGCTGGGAAGGTAGTTGGCGAACACCTCACACGATTCGCGCAGATGCCCACGATCGGCGGAGACCAACACTCGGTGAAAGTCCATGCCCCGCTCCGGCTTCCAATAGCCCTGTGAAGACTCGTGGCCGGTCATGCCGCCCAGTCCCCACCGTCGTAGTCATCGCTGCCCCAGGCCGGCAGTGTCCCGGTTTCGGCGAGTACGTGAACCGCGACCGTGACAGAGTCGAGGCCACGTGCTTGCAGCTGGCAGCGGCGACGGGCTTGCAGGTCGATGACGTTGTCGTCGTAACGGCTGGTGTTCATGGCAGGACCTCGGTTTCGGAGATGCCGCACACGGTGCAGGTGCGGGAATGGGTGGTTTTGGTGAGCCGCCGCAGGGAGACACGGCGTTCGGGGAAGGTGTGACCGTGTTCGGTGCAGCGGGCCAATGCTTGGCAGCCGTCGCAGAGAACCTTGTCGCCGTCATAGGCCCAGCCGACACCCGAAGGTCGGGCGTTGAGGTAGCCGACAGCCTGATTGACCGTGTCGAAACAGATGCCCTCACCGGTGTTCTCGGTGTAGGTGTCGCCGCAGCCGTCGCAGTAGATGACCACGTGGCACTCCATGACAAACCCTGTCCTCATGCCGCACGCCCCTGGGCGAACGCGTCCAGGTCGACCGGGCGAGGGATCGGCTTGTACTGCGCCACGATCCGGTCCACATCGGCGTCGGTGACCATGAACGCCCGAGCCCGCTGGAAACCAGCCTTACCGTCCTCCTGCACATAGCAAACGCCCGGTGTCGTATGCGGGATCCGGTCGCAGTAGGAGCCGCGGTTACGGGCGCCCTGACCGTGGATCATGGCGACCTGGGCGGCTTCGTCCATCCGCATACCGACCCGGTATGGCAACAGTTGCCGTTGTGGCACGTTCTCTTTCGACGGGTCGATGACCGTTTCGATCACCGAATACAGCGGTGCGCGTCCCTGCGAGAGCAGCAGACCGTGAGCGCGTTCGAACCGCGCCTGCTTTTTCGGGTCCGAGAACGCCGAGAGCGTCGCCGCCTCATCGATGATCGTGACAACCAAGGGGTTCTGCGGTGTAGGAACGGGTTTGCGGACCTTGCCGCGGTAGCGTTGCGTGGCTTCTTGAAGGTCTTTGACGGTCTCCTCGAGCAGTCCGACCATTTCCTCTTCGCCGGTGCAGGCGAACCGGGTGCACAGTGGTTCCAGGTACCCCAGCTCCATGCCGCCCTTCGGGTCGATCACCCGCAACTCCACCCGCCCGGAGCGGATCGCCGGACCCATGCCGTTGACCAGCGACCACAACACGCTCGACTTACCCGAACCCGTTCCGCCGGCGATCAGGACGTGACGGCCCTGGATCGGAACAGTCCAGCTCTGGCCGTCCTCGAACACTCCTGCGGTGACCGCTTCCAAATCAACGTGATCAGGCACTTCGGTCGGCACCGGCACATCAGCAGCGAGGGTGTCGTGGACTCTGACCTGGATACGGACGAATCCGGGAGACGACGAGGCCGCGGTGACTTCGGGGACGCCGATGTACTGGGCGAACGCGTCCAGGGTGTTCTGATCGGTCCAGTCGGACAGTTTGTGTCCACCGCGCATCTGCACGTCCACATCCAGCCCGTAGGCGGTGTACTCGACACCCAGGACCGTGGGGAATCCGTCATCTTCGGACCCGAGATCCAGTTCACGCCACAGCATCAGCTCTTGCTGGCGATCGCAGAACACCAGGATCGAAGCTTTCAATTCGGCCGGTGCCGCAGCCACCCAATCCGCGACCGTCTCCACGCGCGGAACTGGCT
>NZ_JBKOQN010000017.1:0-61248 GCF_046764895.1 Nocardia sp. CWNU-33
CGGTTGCGGGCGACGCGCACGACATCGTCGCGGAACTCGCGGGGATAGGGCTTGGGCACGATGACATCCTTTCAGCCTGCCCGAGGGGCAAGCCAACTCGGTTGTCACCTATCCGTGCAGCAGTCCCCTTGTCTCCTTTTTCACGTAGCCGGATCAAGCACTGTGTCGGGTCGAGATCTTGCAGGCGCAGATTGAGGGCTCCCTCCAGACGGCAGGCGGTCTCGATGTGCAGGCGGAGGATGAGGCTGTCGAGTTCGGGGTCGTCGCTGGTGACGACGGCGACCCGACATATCTCTTCGAGTAGATCGGCGGGAAGTGCTCTCCGGTTCGACGGACGAGGTCGGGGTTTCTCCAGCTTGGCGGACGGATCTTCTGTGGCAGCGATGTGTCCGTCGTCGACAGCGAACCGATACAGGCATCGGATTGCGTGGAAGAAGTGTTCCTTGGTGCTATGCCCGCCGCGGTCGCTGCGTCGCACCACCCTAGTGCTGACCAAAGTCGCCGTGAGGTGCTTGAATTCCGAGACCGTTGGCGCGTCGATTCGGCGGTCGCCCCATACGGCCAAGACCTTCCTCCAATAGGCCATATAGCTGTCACGGGTCACGGTGTCCGGCATAGCGTTGTAGACAACCGGCACATACTCGCTGAAGGTCGGAACCTGTGGTCGGTGTGGAGCAGCGTGCAGCAGGTCCCGCGCTGACACACCGAGGCTCTGCAGCACTGCTGCCGCAGTGGCGATCTTGTCGGTCGTTGTCGCGGCGGTCATGATTCCCCCCCGATACCGCGCTCAGCCATGCACCGAACGGCGACGTCGTCGAGCACAGGCGAAGGGAAGATCACCAGCGTTTTCTCGCGGGGGCGGGCGACGAGCAGTATGCGGCTGCCGGAAGAGATGGCGGCGACGCGACGCAGGCGCATGGACAGCCGTACGTTGCCCTGCGTGTCGATGCCGAGCCTGCCGCCACGTGTGATGCCTCGGTCCCGAAGAGTGCTGTCGGCGCCGCCGACGACGACCAGGCCGTGAACGAGCCACCACTCGAGGCGATCGTTGGCCCGCCAGCGCAGCGTGTCCAGGACCTCCTTGGCTGTGACTCGTCCGCTGCTATCGACTGCGCGGAGTCCGTAGTAGGCCCTCGGCGCGGGCACGGTGTTCGCGTGATGGATCGGAGGCACTGTCAGACCCATGCGGCTGCGTGCCGACCTCGATGCAGGCGGCATCATCGAGTTCGGTGGGCACACGGGTGTGGCCCTTGGGATCACGGGCGCGAGAATGTCCGCGTCAGCCACGCCGACCACCTGGAGAGCCGAGTCGGCGAGGCGTGGGCGGGTATCGGTGATGTGTGGCAGCGCGGGGATAGGGCAACGCGAGCCCTGCGGATCCGCATCGACATTGTGTTCGACGGTTACCTCAGTCACATGATCTGAGCGATTTCGCTCTGTCCGCGGGCTCATAGCGCCATCCGTTACCGCGTGTGACTTCTCGTTCTCGGGCGCTGGTGGGTGTCGCACGGCGCGCGTGACGGGATGGGGTTGTCCGGTGATCGTGCTCAACGCCTCGGCCAGTTCGACGACGCTGGGGGGGTGGTGTAGGTCAAGGTCGCGCCACCGCGGCGCTCGACATGCTCGACGAGCCTTGTGATCAGCTGCACGGATTTGCGCCACCAAACAACGGTGCAGGGGGCGACGACCGGATGATTCTGCGAACTGCACTCAGGAAAGCGGGCATCGGCTGGAGTAGAGGGGGAGTGATCACCGACGACCGAGGCGCTCAGAACGTCGGCGACTGCCGAGACGCCCAGTAGCAGCACGAGGGCAAGGCCGATCAAGCCAAGTCCGACCTGAAGGATGCGGGCGAGAAGGTCAAGGACGCCTTCCGCAACTGACTCGACGCTTGTTCTTGTCGTCGGTGGCCTCGCCGAACTTTTCCTTGGCCTTGCCGGCGATTTTCTCGGCCTTGTTCTGTGCCTTGTCTACAGCGCTCATGGTGCGAGCCCCTTTCTTCGAAGGTGCCCGGCCTGCGTTTTCCAGCCGGTCCTCTTGCGGATAGCCCCCGTTGCGCGTTCTCGCCGCGGTGGCAGGTGTCCTGCGCGTGCGGCCCGCTGCTCGAGCAGCGCTGCCCAACGTCGCGGATGCTGATCCGGACGAACTCGCCGCCGCTGCTTGGGGCTGTGCCCGACTACATCTTGGCGTATCGGGCCATGGCGAAGCTGTAGAGGCCGTAGGTGATGATGCCCAGGCCGGACACTACGAGGAGGGCTACTCCGTAGGGTTGAGCCCCAACGGTTTTGAAGGCGCCGTCGAGTCCGACGGCTTTGTCGGGCTCGGATCGACTGACGGCGAGGATCACCAGCAATCCGATGGCGGCGATGGCCAGCCCTTTCGCGATGTATCCGACCGTGCCCAGCCTGCGTACCAGGTCGCTGGTGGTGCCCTCGAGGTCTTCGAGGAAGTTCTGGCTCACTCCTTTGTAGGCGTGGTAGCCGCCGATCGCGATGATGATCAGCGCGCCTGCAATGAGGGCGATCGTGCCGGCGGTGGTGTGCATCAGGCGGGCGGTGATCCCCGCACTCTGGCCGCTGCTGGACGTGTCGCGGCCGCGGGCGAATCCGAACGCGGAGACAGCGAAGGCGAAATAGACCACTGCCAGGGCAAACGCCTTGACGCGATCGATCGCTTCGGACTTCTTGCTGTCGGCCTGGGGTTTGGACGAGCTGCCGAGTGCCACTTCGGCGAGCCGCCACAGCGCCATCAGCAGAAACGCGACGACGCCCACCCACAGGCCGACGATGCCACCCGGTTTGCTGGCCAGTTCCGTCATGGCCCAGGATTGGTCGGCGGTGCCGGCTGCGCCGCCGAGGGCGATGCGGATGGCGATGTAGCCGATGATCAGGTGCACGATGCCACTCACGACGAAGCCCGCGCGGGCGAATCGTTCGAAGATGCTGTTCTGGGCCAGCCGGCCCGCCATGGACGACGAGTTGTCGTAGGACGCCGACGACGATGCGCCGGAGGACGTCGGGGACGGGTTGTTCTCAGGCATGGTGCCGACCTCGTCTTAGTTGTGGTGGTGAAAGCTCCGCTGGGGTGCGACGAGCGGTTTGCAAGATGGGGAGCGCGGTCCCGAGGCCGACTGTCCGGCCGGGTCCGTCTTCCCGGGAACCACCCCGCATCGGTGATCACAGGGTGTCCGTTGAGTGGCCTCGCCGCGCTGCCCGATCAGAAGAAAGGCGCTTCGGTATTTACGGTGGCCGGTCCGACTGGTAGGTCGTCAATAGCCTGGTTTTTCACATTCTGTATGCACAATATGTGTGTGCACACGAATCGGGGAAGTGCGTCGACCTCTGAGGGTGGTGAGCTCGATAGTTCGCACAAGTGGTTTTCGATTCGGATTCTGGCACCGCTGGTTCGGATGCGGGCGTAGCGAGAGGGTCGAGAGTGCAGCAGCGTATTCTCCTTGTGAGCAGTGCCGACAACGGCCTGACCAGGCGCGCCGGGCTGGCGTTGCGCCGATCCGGACGTATGGTGCGTACAGCGGTGGTGACCACCAGCGGCGATATCGAAAAAGCCGTCGAAACATGCGACTCCGACGTGGTGATCTGTCCATTCTTAACTGTCCGCATTCCGGAATCGGTGTATACGCGATGGCCTACCGTCGTTATCCACCCAGGCCCGGTGGGTGATCGCGGAGGCAGCAGTCTCGACTGGGCTATCAGCGAGGACGAGCCGTTGTGGGGTGTAACAGCACTCTCCGCGGTTGGTACGTTCGACAGTGGACCTATCTGGGCGACAAGGACTTTCACACTGCCGCGTCTCCGTAAATCGCTCGTGTACAACGGGCACGTGGCGAATGCCGCCATCGAGTGCATTCTGGAGGTTGCCGACAAGGCCGCCGACCCACATTTCCGTCCACTCGATCAGGAAAATGCCCATCGCCCGATCTCGCATGCGAGGGCGCGGCGGTTGATGCGCCAGAGCGACCGGGCCTTCGATTGGGCATCCGATCCCGAGCAGATTCTGCGCCACATCCACGCCGCCGACGGTGCGCCGGGCGTGGTTTCGACGCTGGCGCAGCGGCCCGTGCGGCTCTACGACGCACACCCCGGCCGCAATGGGCTCGACGCGGCGCCGGGGACCTTGCTCGGTCGTCGCCATCATGCGGTCGAAGTGGCCTGCGGTGGGGGCACCAGCATTTGGGTAGGCCATCTGAGCATTGATCTCGGTGATCGCTGGTCGTGCAAAGCCCCGTCCACCGCCGCGCTCGCACGGGCCGGGATAGTCCTCGGCACGATCCCGAACACAATTGCTGCGGCGGCAGGCGACGCCGGGCAGTTCACCGACATCACCTATCGGCGCTTCGGCCCGGTCGGCGAAATCGGCGCGGTGGAATTCGATTCGTACAACGGCGGAATGACCGAAAGTCTCTGCCGTCGGCTGACTTTCGCGATCCGAGCCGCAGCGCGTCAAGACACCAAGGTGCTGGTGGTGCGCGGGCGCGGGCACGCGGTGTTCAGCAACGGACTCCATTTGGGCGAGATCGAGATCTCGCCTGAACCGGCGCAACAGGCGTGGCGGACCATCCGCGCGATCAACGCGCTGTGCCGCGAGATCTTGTTCTGCCGCCAGCTGTCGGTGGTGGCGATGACGTCGGCAGGGGCGGGTGGAGCAATGCTGCCGCTGTCTGCTGATGTTGTGGTCGCCACCGGCCACTCGGTCATCGACGCGCACTACCGCACAATGGGTTTGGGCGGCTCCGAGTTGCATTCCTACACCCTGCCGCGTCGCGTCGGCGCCGACACCGCGCACTGGCTACTCGAGGCCGCCGAACCGATCGACGCCCTCGAGGCTCTCGATATCGGGTTCGTCGATCACGTCGGCGCCGATATCGGGTTCGACGACTGGCTCACTGCGCTGGCCAGTGAGTATGTCCAGCCCGAGCGGTGGTTGTCGACGATGAAGCGCACACGCGGGCGTCTGGCCCGCGATTTGGCCGACAAGCCGTTGGATGCCTACGAATTCGAGGAACTCGGCGAGATGGCGCGCAACCTGTTCGCCGACAGTCTCGGGTTCGAAGCCAAGCGGCGGGCGTTTCTGTACAAAACCTCGTACCCGCGTTATCCCGAGCCGCGCCACCCCCCGCCTGTCCCCGCGATGGCATCGCCGCACTAGAGCAACACTGCGGCACGGGTGCGGAACCCGGCGATGCGCCATCAACGGTGGATGACGCAGGCCGAACAAGATGCTATGTCAGGAGAATTCGCACACTGCGTGTAGCGGATTCTTCCTCCAGCGGCCGTCTCGGGTGATCGCACCATGCCCGGCAGGTCGTCGATTCAACCGGCGATGGAACTCGGCGGTCGATGGCGGCTCGAATTCTGCTGTCCAACAACGATAGTCCTGGAGCAGGAGCCGAGGTTCGCCATCGAGGGCGTAGATGTCGGTGGTAGGTCTGGTTATTCCGGGTATCTCCGCTCGGCGACGATTCGTGCGATGTGCTGGTCTGTGCTGTGTCCGAGGTTTACCGTTGATGCCAGTTACTTGCAGATAGATCTCCTCGAGGAGTTTCGATGCACATTCCTGACGGGTATCTATCGCCGGCGACCTGCGCGGTGGGTTATGTGGTGGCGGTTCCGATCGCCGCGGTGGCGGCACAGCGGGTCAAGAACGTCGTCAAGACCAGGCAGGTCCCCACGCTGGCGATGCTGTCTGCGGTGTCGTTTCTGGTGATGATGTTCAACATTCCGATCCCGGACGGCACCACCGCGCACGCGGTCGGCGGCGTGTTGATCGCGGTGCTATTGGGGCCGTGGGCCGCGCTGATAGCCGTGACCGTCGCGCTGGCCTTTCAAGCGCTGTTGTTCGGCGACGGCGGCGTACTTGCTTTCGGCGTCAACGTGTTCAACATGGGCGTCGTGTTGCCGTTCGTCGCCTACGGGATCTATCGGTTGCTCGCCAGGGGAAGCGTTCTGACCTCGTGGCGTCGGGTCGTCGCTGCCGCGATCGGCGGCTACGTCGGCCTCAACGCCGCCGCGATCTGTGTCGGCATCGAACTCGGCATACAGCCCGATCTGTTCCACGATGCCTCGGGCACGCCGCTGTATTCGCCCTACCATCTCTCGCAAACGTTGCCTGCGATGCTGCTTGCCCATCTGCTGATCGCGGGGTTCGCCGAGGCCGCGCTGGCCGGTGGCGTCGTCGCGTATCTGCAGCAGGCCAATATCCCGCTCCTGCAAGTCAACAATCCGGGAGTGCCCGTCGATGCGGCAGACATCGTGGCGCCGAAACCGAAACTGCGTCCGGTCGCGGTAGCACTGTCGGTGATGGCGGTGCTGGTGCTGCTGACGCCACTGGGTCTGCTGGCGCCGGGAGGCGCCTTCGGCGAAGATTCGCCAGAGGACCTGGATCTCGGCGATCTCGGGCTCGACACGGTGCCGACGGGGCTCGCGAAGTACGCCGGGTTCTGGAACCACACATTGCTCGGCAACTACGGATTCTCGAACGGTTCCCACCCCAATATCGGCTACCTGGTGTCGGCCGTGGTCGGGATCGTCGTCGTCGGAGCGGCAGTCTACCTCATCGCTTTCGGTCTGCGCGCTCTCGGCTTACGGGGTTCGATCGACAATCGGACCGAACCCGCGCGCAGCTCGGCCGACACCGGCTCATGACCACGACCGCATCCACCGATCCGCGTCCGGCATCCGCCCCGGACTGGTTGCTCACTCGCGATGTCGCGTTGTGCCCCTGCGGGTGTATCGGCAAGCGCCGCAAGGGGTCCTACATCGAGAAGACGCTCACCGGCGGTGCGGATCTATTGCGGCAGGTGATGTTCAGCGACGACACCGCCGCCCAGCACGGTTTACTGCAACGCATCGATGCCCGGGTCAAGATCGTCACACTGTTCGGGTTGCTGCTGGTCGGGGCGTTCCTGCACACCATTGCAGCGCTGATGGTGTTGTACGCCGCGACGCTGGTTCTGGCCGCGTGTAGTGCGGTGCCGGTCGGATTCTTCGTCAAGCGAGTGTGGCTGTTCGTCCCGATCTTTACCGGGATCGTCCTGATCCCCGCGACGCTGAGTGTGGTCACCGACGGCGAGGTGATCGTGACTCTCTGGCATTGGCACGGCCGAGCAAAAGGGATCACCCGGCAAGGTCTGATGTCGGCCCTGTTGGTCGTGGCTCGCGTGGCGTCCTCGATCAGTTCGGTCGTGCTGCTGACGCTGACTACGCCATGGACTCGATTGCTTGCGTCACTGCGAACTCTCGGTGTCCCGCGCGTGTTCATCTTGATCATCGGGATGGCCTATCGTTACTTGTTCCTACTGCTCGCCACGGTCACCGATATGTATCAGGCGCGCAAGGCGCGCACGGTCGGCGCCGAGAAGCACGACAAATATGCGCGTCGATTCGTCTTCGCCACTGCTGGCGCGATGATCGGTAAGTCGATGGCGATGTCGGAAGAGGTACACCAGGCGATGGTCGCGCGCGGCTATCGCGGAGATGCCAAAGTCCTTGCCCAACCGCGGCCCTCGCGGATCGACCTGCTCTATGCCCTCGCTGTCGCGGTGTCCGGCGCGGCACTGTTGGTGGGTGAGCATGTCATCACCCGATGAGGAATCCCAGTCGTGTCAGCTGTCCTCGGGCGGCGAGCCCGTCCTGGAGTGCACAGACCTGCGATATCGCTATCTCGGAAAGTTCGAGGCTCTCTCCGGCGTATCACTGAAGGTCGCGGCGGGGGAGAAGGTCGCGCTGATCGGAGCGAACGGCTGCGGCAAGTCCACGCTGCTGAAGATATTGGACGGCTTGGTATTTCCCGAGAGCGGGACCTATACCGCCTTCGGCGCACCCGTCACCGAGGACGCCCTGGAAGATGAGCAGATGAACATGGGCTTTCGGTCGCGGATGGGCTTCGTTTTCCAGAACAGCGACGCGCAGGTCTTCTCGCCGACGGTGCGCGACGAGCTCGCCTTCGGTCCACTGCAGCTCGGTCTGGACCGCGGTGCAGCCGCGGCCCGGGTCGAGGACGTCCTTGCCCTGCTCGGCATCGCCGACACCGCCGACCGGGCGCCGTTCCAACTCTCGGGAGGGCAGAAGAAACGTGTCGCGATCGGCACCGTCCTGGTCATGAACCCGGAAGTGTTGCTGTTCGACGAGCCGACCGCCGCGCTCGATCCACGCACCAGCGAGTGGCTGACCGAGCTGATCGAGGACCTCGCCGAAGCGGGCAAAACGATCGTGCTCGCCACCCATGACCTCGACAGCTTGGATCGACTCGCCGATCGATGCATCGTTTTCGGCGAGGACCACACGATCCTTGCTGAGACCACACCGGCCGCCGCCCTCGCCGACCGGGAACTACTGCTCGAAGCCAATCTCATCCACGCGCACACCCGATTGCCGGTCGTCCAGCAGCCCGGTTGACCGCCCTCCGGCTCAGTTGTGGGTGTGTGAGTGATCATCGGGCATATCGCTTTGATGCACATGGCGATGCGAATGCTCGACTCCGTCATGGGTATGGGTGTGCTCGTGTTCGAGGTGGCCATGCTCGTGTGCGCTGTGGGCGTGGGTATGGGTCAGGGTGCCGTGACTGTGTGCGTGGGCATGGGGCTCGACGTGGGAGTGTTCGTCGGTCATATCCCGGTTCCTTTTCTGTTTCGAGTGGGTTCTACGGCAATGCATGCATACCAGCACGCCGCGCTGATGTCCGGGAATGCCCAGTCCGGCATGTTGGGCGTTGTATACCGCGTCCAGTACGTCGATACCCCAGCGGTGCCGGCTCACCGACATGGTCGGCGAGATCGTTCACCGATAGTTCGGCATCGACCAGAGCCCACAGGATCTGAATGTGCGTCGAGTCGGCGAGCATCCCGCAACACCTCGACGACCAACAGGCTTGATCATCAGGCAACCGCATTACCCGATCATCTGCATTCATACGCAGACAGTAGCGTTATGAGAGGAATGTAGTTCCGTGGCGAACGAGGTGCACCATGAACGAGGTCGACCATTCGGCGACAACTACCTCGCCACTGGTGGGCGATACCGGCATAGACCATGACACCGGGCCGATGCCCACCGCGGATACGTCCAGCGACCCAGCGGTCGAGCACGCACGATCGATCCTGCGCAGTCACGGGTTACGGTGCACCGCACCGCGTTTGGCGGTGATGTCGGTGCTGACCAGCGATCCCTCCGGAGGGCACCTCAATGCGCAGGAGATCGTCGCACGACTCACCGAACGACGGGAACTCGTCGACCTGACCACGGTGTATCGCACGCTTGCGCGGATGGTCGAGATCGGCGCCCTGCACGTGCTCACTGTCGGGGAAAGGGCCGCGAGCTACGGGCTGACCGTGCGACCCCACCACCATGCCGTCTGCACACGGTGCGCGGCGGTGATCGAAGTCCCCGCCGAACGACTGGCAACCGCGCTGGATCACGCCAGTCGCGGCAGCCGGTTCGAACTCGCTGCTAACGCCGGACTGACTCTGCACGGACTGTGTCCAGCCTGCAAACACGCCGCGCGATAGCTGAACCGGCGGGTCGATATCGCTAGTCGGGGCCAAGCGGGGTCGTGGGATTGCAACACATGGCTGGGTTGTAGCGCGACAGCGGCGTGCCGATGCTCGGCGAAATGTACGTGCTCGCGGCGCGATCGACAGATGTGCCGGGTCTGGAAGCGGTCGGGGAAGCCTTTCGCTTCGAACCGGACTAAATGGTCGGTTATTGAGCTCGGCGCACTTTATGCTGGGGCCTCGGACCACGTCGACCGGGGAGGGCTGGGCGGCGGCTATCGCAGGATGCGCGAAATACCTTACATTCGAGGAGGATTCGTGTGACGACCAGCAAGCTTGATATTTCGCGAGCGTGGTACTGGATCGGCCGGTGGGATCGCCAGCAGGAGCACTACATGCCCGATCGCGAACAGCGGTTCGAAGCTATCGGTGATGTTCTGGCCGAACTCGTCGACCGGACGGACCCGTTGATCGTCGACCTCGGCGTCGGGCCGGGAACGCTGTCGGACCGGCTGCTCACGCGAATGCCCGCCGCCACCATCGTCGGCGTGGACGCGGATCCACTCCTGTTGACGTTGGCCGAGATGACCCTGGGGTCACCGCGATTCCGTACGGTGAACGCCGATCTGCGCGAGCGCGATTGGCTCGACAGACTCCAATTGCATCGAGCGCCCGATGCTTTCGTGAGCACCACCGCTCTGCATTGGATGAACCGCGAACCGCTCCGCGCGCTGATCCGGGCTTGCGCGGGGACGCTCGCACCCGGTGGTCTGTTCATCGACGGGGACCATCTCTACGAGGGGGCGACCGGCCCGCGACTGGACGCACTGGGTAAAGCCATGACCGCACGCCGGGCCCAGCGAGTGGGAACCGCGGGTCTGGAGGACTGGGAGGCGTGGTGGGCAGCGGTCGACCGCGCTCCCGAACTCGCCGACCTGGTCCGCCTGCGCGACGGGGGATTCGCCCACAAGGTTCACGACCGGCCCACCGTCCACGACTACCTCGCCTTCGCGTACGAGGCGGGCTTCGCCGAAGCCGGAATCGTGTGGCAGTACGGTGACGACCGCGTGGTGGTCGGGATCCGATAACCGGCCAGGGCACCCGGGGAACGACCGCGTTTTCGGCTATGCGAACTGGTCGATGTACCTGCTGGCGCTTATCCGGCTCCACGCGGCCGGCGGAGGGGATGTTGCCGTGCATGGCGAAACCGATCAGGAATCGAGAAGCACAGGCTACCGAGCAGCAACTAGCGTGACTGCCATGGACATCACTGCTCACCAGACCTCTATCGAGTCCGTCACCTTGGAGGTGCCCGACCCCGCGGCCGCCGCGGCCTTCTACGTCGCCGCGTTCGGTCTCGGCGACAAAGTACGCGTCCGCGCCTCGGAGACGCCGACGACCGGCTTTCGTGGCTTCATCCTGTCGCTCGTGGTGTCTCAGCCGAGCACCGTCGACAACCTCATCGGCACCGCGCTCGACGCAGGTGCGACGACGCTGAAGCCGGCCAAGAAGAGCTTCTGGGGCTATGGCGGTGTCGTCCAGGCCCCGGACGGGGCGATCTGGAAGGTCGCGACGTCATCGAAGAAGAACACCGGCCCGGCCACCCGGGAGGTCGACGATTTCGTGGTGCTCCTCGGGGTCGACGACGTCAAGGCGACCAAGCAGTTCTACGTCGACCGCGGCTTGGCCGTGGCAAAGAGCTTCGGCAGCAAGTACGTCGAGTTCGACACCCCGCAGGCTTCTGTCAAGCTGGCGCTCTACGGGCGCCGTGCCGCCGCCAAGGATGCCGGCGTCCCTCCGGAGGGCACCGGGTCGCACCGGATCGTCATCGGCGGCAATACCGGGCCCTTCACCGACCCGGACGGGTTCGCGTGGGAGGCCGCCCCGGCCTGAGCCGGTCGCGGTCGGCCGCGAGCAGAACGTGACCGTCCCGCCGCCGAGCCTGGTCGAGATTCGCTGTTCTCGGCGCACGACGATCGTGGATGCTCGGTGCCACCGTCGCTGCGTTCCGGGATCGGTGCAGCACCGCACTCATACTTGTAGCCCGTTGGCGGCCAGGTAACCGCGAGGATCCACCGCCTGGCCGTTCCGGCGAACCTCGTAGTGCAGGTGGTTGCCGGTGGAGTTGCCGGTCGATCCGACTGCGCCGATCACTGTTCCTGCGGGAATCTGATCGCCCACTCGCACCCGGATGCTGCCTGCGGTTTGGTGGGCGTAGATGGTCTCGGTGCCGTCCGCAGACCGAATCCGCACGTGATAGCCGTAGCCGCTGCCACTGTTGCCTGCTTGAATCACGGTGCCACCGGTAGCGGCGTAGATCGGGGTGCCCGCGGCGGCCGCAAGGTCGATACCGCCGTGGTGGTCGCCGTTTCGGGGGCCGTAGCCGGAACTGACCCGGTAATTGCCGGGGTCCAGCGGTAGCCTGGCACGTCCGTCGCCCGGCTGCCCGGTGCCGCTGATTGCTGTCTGCCTTCCGACTATGCCATTGAGGTACTGGTTGGTGAGCTGGTTGACCGCCGTGGCGGTTTCGGAGGCGTTCGCTTGACCGCTGCCGACGATCGTCTGGGCTTTTTGCAGTGCGGCGGTCAGTATTTGGTGCACTTTCCGCTGCCCGGCCTTGGTGTAGGCGTTCGGACCGAGCTCGGCCAATTCCACATTGACCTCACGAATGATCCGAAGAATAGCTTTTTTGTCGACTGTGTTGGATCCGGCCAGGCCTACCAGGTGTCGCGCGAGTCCATTGTCGAGGGTATTGAACGCCGTCGCTGCATTCTTCTGGAACATGGACCGCGCTCGGAGGGCCGTTGCGGTGGCGCCCGAGCCCTTGACCGCGCCGGGTCGAGTCGCCAGGCTGCCGGTGTTCGAGGCGGTGTCACCGTCTTCCTCGCCATACAGGACTGCCAATTTCTCCAACGCTGCGAGCGCTTGTTGAGCCTCGGGGGTCAGGCCGGCACCGGTGGCGTCGACTGCGGGAGCCGCGGCGACGGAGGATCCGGAGTCGTTATTGGACAGTCCTGCCAGCACCGAGGCCAGCATCGGCAGTGCGGACAGCGCCGCCGAGCCCGCGGTCGGCGCGAGCTGCGCGAGCATCTCGGGATCGAGCCCCATCGATGCCGGTGCCGCGGCGGCGGGTGTGCTGGCCGGTGGGGGTGTCTGCGTAACCGAAGGTTGCGCGGGCACCGCAGGCGCGGTCGTACTGGCGGCAGGCGTCGCCGGTGCCGCGCCGGTGCCGACGGCGGGGGTGGGGCGCAGTGACGGCAACCCGTGCCACGGTGGGGCGGAACTCGGCGGTGCTGTGGCCCCGGATGGATTCGGCGGTGCCGTGGCCCCGGACAGATTCCGACCCAGATTTGCCAGTGCCAGAGCCGTTTTCGCTACGACGTCCGACTGTCGTTCCGGCGGGGGCTGTCCCGGCGCAGCGGGCTGGTCGGTAGTCGGCTCGTCGTCGGTAGCGGCGTCGAGGTCCGTGCTCAGCTGTGGCAACTCGCTGCTAGTCACCACGGCCTCCCCAAGCCTCAGGCTTCATCGACTCGCTCCTTTGACGCCGCTGTTCCATTAGCGATTGTGATCGTTCCGCCGGTGGTCACGTCCTCATTTATGGGAACAGGTTCCCAATTCTTCAGGGCGGCAAGGAAATACACAATTCCTGCCGTCGACGGCAGGCGCGGTGGCCACGCACAGCGGCTGATCGCGGTTCCGGTGGTTGGCACACATCGAAACGACCTACACGCTTCCATGACATCCACCCCCGGCCCGCCGAATATTTCGTCATCCGCGCCGGATGGAAGTAGGGGGTAGGCCGACGGGGTCGGCCGGCGTTGGAAAGGTCCCGGAACGTTACCGCGGTCACACCGGGCTCGCTGGGTGTAAGAGTGGTCTCCCGGGGCAGGTAAAATCGGTGGTTCTTGCGCTGATCTCGTCGCACAATCGAGCAGCTAACGACCAGCACCATGTATCCGTGAGGAGAAGCCTGTGATCACCGCGACGGACCTGGAGGTCCGGGCCGGAGTCCGCACCCTGTTGTCGGCCCCGGGGCCGGCACTGCGGGTGCAGGCCGGCGACCGGATCGGACTGGTCGGGCGCAATGGCGCGGGCAAGACCACCACACTGCGCATTCTGGCAGGTGAGGGCGAACCCTACGCCGGGAAAATCCTGCGATCCACCGATATCGGCTACCTGCCGCAGGACCCGCGCGAGGGCAACCTGGACGTGCTCGCCCGCGATCGCGTCCTTTCCGCGCGCGGACTCGACGCATTGCTGCGCGACATGGAAAAACAGCAGGCGCTGATGGCCGAGGTGGTCGACGATGCCGAACGCGACAAAGCTGTGCGCAAATACGGACGGCTGGAGGAGCGTTTCTCGTCGCTCGGCGGTTATGTCGCCGAGAGCGAGGCCGCGCGGATCTGCAACAGCCTCGGCCTGCCCGACCGCGTGCTCGGCCAGCCGCTGCGCACCCTGTCGGGTGGCCAGCGCCGCCGAATCGAGTTGGCGCGCATCCTGTTTGCCGCCTCCGACGGCAGCGGCGGTCGCTCCGACACGATCCTGCTGCTCGACGAGCCGACCAACCACCTCGACGCCGACTCCATCACCTGGTTGCGTGGCTTCCTGCAGAACCACGACGGCGGACTGATCGTGATCAGCCACGATGTCGAATTGCTCGGCGACGTGGTCAACAAGGTGTGGTTCCTGGACGCGGTGCGCGGCGAGGCCGACATCTACAACATGGGCTGGAAGAAGTATCTCGACGCCCGCGCCACCGACGAACAGCGCAGACGCAGAGAACGTGCGAATGCCGAGAAGAAGGCGAGCGCACTGCGCGTACAGGCCGCCAAACTCGGCGCAAAGGCCACCAAGGCCACTGCGGCGCAGAATATGGCCAAGCGTGCCGATCGGCTGATGGCGGAGCTCGATGACATCCGGGTCGCCGACAAGGTGGCGCGGATCAAGTTCCCCGAGCCGGCGCCCTGTGGCAAGACGCCGCTGATGGTGAAGAACCTGACCAAGGTGTACGGCTCGCTGGAGATCTTTACCGGTGTGGAGTTCGCGATCGACAAGGGCAGTCGGGTCGTGGTGCTCGGACTCAACGGTGCGGGCAAGACCACGCTGCTGCGGCTGCTCGCGGGCGTGGAGACCCCGGATTCGGGGGGACTCGAAGAAGGCCGTGGTCTGAAGATCGGCTACTTCGCCCAGGAACACGACACGCTCGACGACAACGCATCGGTGTGGGAGAACATCCGGCACGCGTCGCCGGACGCGGGGGAGCAGGAGCTGCGCAGCCTGTTGGGCGCATTCATGTTCACCGGCCCGCAGCTGGATCAGCCCGCGGGAACGCTGTCCGGTGGTGAGAAGACCCGCCTCGCGCTGGCCGGGCTGGTGTCTTCCGCGGCGAATGTACTGCTGCTCGACGAGCCGACCAACAACCTCGATCCTGTCTCGCGTGAGCAGGTGCTGGACGCATTGCGTAGCTACGCTGGCGCCGTTGTGCTCGTCACGCACGACCCCGGCGCGGCCGAGGCGCTGAATCCGGAGCGTGTGATCTTGCTTCCGGACGGCACCGAGGACCACTGGTCCCAGGATTATCTGGAACTGATTCAGCTCGCGTGATTTCCATCACAAGGATCTGTTGATCACGGCCCGCTGAGTGCTTAGCCTGGATACACGCGGCTCGGCGACTCGGAGGAAGCCATGAGCGACAGGCCCACGCAAGTCAAGACCCCATTGGGTAGGGGCACACGCGTCACCGGTAGGTCACGCGATCGGCTACAAACCCAGTTGAAGAAGCAATACGAGGCGGGCGCAAGCATTCGTTCGCTGGCCCGGTCTACCGGACGTTCGTACGGTTTCATCCACAACGTGCTAGTGGAGTCGCATGTGCAACTCCGCAGCCGCGGTGGCGCGAACCGCCGGAAGAGCTCGTAGCGGTCTCGAACCGCTCTGTGCTCAGTACCCCGGCACTGCGCCGTCACCATGCACCAGGAGATTGCCGAGGCTACGGAAGATCGGCAGCCCCGTCTTGATCTCCAGGTAGGCGAACTGGCCCTGCGGGTTGACCTCGAGGAAGTAGTACTCGCCGTCGACGCCGAGGCGCAGGTCCAGGACGCCGAAGCTCAGGCCGAGCGCGCCCATCAGGGTGGCCAATGACTTACTGACGGATGCGGGCAGATTGGCGCGGGTGAAGTCCACGGTGGTGTCCAACCGCGAGTCCACCCGGCCGACACCGGCCTGTGAGTCGATCCGGACCGTCCATTCGACACCGTCGACCCACGCGACACGCAGATCGCACTCGGCTTGGACGTAATCCTGGAATGTAGTGGGCGCGGAGCGGATGCCTGCGAGCTTGCCGAAGTCGCCCCGGGTGATGATCCTGGTCTCGGCGAATTCTGCGCGGCCGGTTCCGGTGCGCTTGTAAACGACAGCGCCGGAACGGGATTCGACAAAACTGCGCGCCTCGTCCGGATCGTTGGTGATAAGGGTCTCCGGGATGGTGAATCCCGCTCGCTGTGCGGTCTGCAGCTGCACGATCTTGCGGGTGGCAGTGCGGTCGGCACCGGGGTCGTTGACCCAGTTCGCCGGGATCGACCACAGCAGCCCTTGGATGAACCCGTCGCACTCGGCTTGGCGGTAGGCATCGTCGGATGCGCGCACGCCGACCGGAACCCGCGTCGGGTGTGGGCGTCGCCACCACACCGAACGCACGTCGTCGATCCCGATCAGATGCGACAGTGATCGCGCAGTGCCGAACCGGTCGAGCCGGAAACTTCCGGATTCGCGCGGAAAGTCGCGGAGGTCGAGTTGAATCGGGCTGAGCCCGTGGTGTTCTCGCAACGTCGCCGCCATGGCGGTGCCGTGCAGATCATCGGATTCGGTGACGATCAGGACCGAACCTGTACGGCTTGCCGCCATGCGGGGTCCCGTTCAGTCGAGACTGTCGCAGTTGATGCCGTCGTCGCTACTTTCGAACGATTTCGTCTGGCAATAGGTGAAGGTCGCGCTGCCGGCGCCCGGGCAGTCGACGAGCTCGAGCGAGTCGGCCCACGACGCCGTGAGTTGTTGCAGCAGTTCATCTCCCAGTGCGAGTGACGGCTCGGCCGCGATAGTCATCGGGCGTTCGACGAGGTCGACGCGCAGGCGGCGGGTGAAGTCGGCGGTGGCGCCGGGACGAATGTCGACCAGTACCGGGCGACCGTCGGAACTCGTGGCGTGCTGATCGGGGAGCACCCGCAGTACGTCGTCCCTGCGGAACGTCCAGGTGCCCTCGTTGACCCGGACGGTGATAGCGCGTTCCGACTCGGCCACCAGTAGGCCCTGCAATGCGGGAACGCGATCTCCCGTCGGCGCGGGACCGGGAAGGTGGATGGCGTCGGTCATAGTGTGTTCTCCGATCTGCTCGCGATTTGCCAGGGCCCCCGAGCGTGATCTGAAGCATAACGTGCAGAGGCCGTCGATCGGTTCGGATCGAAAGATTTCACAGCGGCTGGCAAACCGGATACGGCGTGGGATGCGCTTGAGCCGAAAGATTTTCGGTGCGCCGGAGAACATTGTTCAGCAATCGGCAGGCTATCGGAATACCTAGGTATGCCTAGTGGTATTGCCGAGTGTTGGCGGCTGTGCAGCTGAACGTGCAACTATCCGGCCGAGCCGATCGGGCCTGCCCGTCGGCAAGCTCGTTCAGAGGCCGAGTAGGCCCGGACGTTCGGCGAGAGTGCGAAATCGTTCACCCGGAGCCTCGACGAGCTTGCGCGCGGCGAGGTCGATGACGCCGCCGATTGCCGAAACCTCGGCGGCGACAGTTCCGTCGAGCTTGCGGATCTCCTGGCGGATGCGGAAGGTTTTGCCCTGCTGCCAATCGAATTCGCAGGTGATCCTCACCTCGTCGCCGCTGCGCAGCTCGTGTCGGTACTTGATGGTGGTCTCCAGCACGACCGGCCCGACGCCGGAAGCCAGAAGCTTGTCGTGGCCCACTCCGGCGGCGCGCATCAGTTCCCACCGGGCATGCTCGGCGTATTGCACGTACACGGCCTGATTCAGATGGCCTCGTGTGTCGAGCTCATAGCTGCGCACAACGACTGGTGTGGAAAACGTCATTAGGGGAAACTACATGCCTGGTGCGAACTATTGCCATATTGGCTGATGTCTTCGCCACAATCGCGTGATCCGGGTATCGCCCTGTTGGTCGGTGTCCGCGCTCGGCGAGTTCCGGAATCAACGCCGGTTGGCGTTGCGCTCGGCCCACCAGGCCGGTGCGTCGATGAAATGGTTGTCGAATTCTTCCTGGGACGCGGCAAGTTCCTCGAAGGTCGCCTCGCCTTTGACGAGCCGATCGAGCAGTCGGAAGTATCCGAAGCGTTCGACGGCGGGCATCAGGGCGATCAGAATTCGTGCCGAGCTGTCCGGGGTGGCGCCGAAAGCGTGCGGCATGAGCTTGGGCACGACGATCGATCCGCCGGCGCCGACGGTGACGATCTCGTCGCCTGCCAGCACCTGCAGCTCGCCGTCGGCGACATAGAAGAGTTCGTCGGACTTGGTGTGGTAATGCGGGGCCGCCCCGTCGGCGCCCCGATCCATGCTGACCTCCAGGTGGCTTACCGCGCCACCCGCTTCGCTCGAGTCGATGAGCAGTCGCATGGTGACCGAATCCGTCCGCAGAACCTCGGCGTCCTGCGGCTGGCGGATGGCGAAGCTGCGGGTGGTGGTGTCGTTCATGATGTCCTCCAACTGATTCGGTCATTGATAATTCGCTACCGAACTATATCGCAACGAATAGAATCTTGTCCATGGCCGATATGAAGCAAGATCCCGTCGACGCGATCGTCGAGCAGTGGCGCCGGGAACGACCGGACCTCGAGCTCGACGCGATGGCCGTGATCGGTCGCCTCGGGCGGCTGCTCGTGGTTGCGCAACGAGCGATCGAAGCGGTCTTCACCGCACACGGACTGCAGCGGGGTGAGTTCGATGTGCTTGCCGCACTACGCCGTTCGGGGGAGCCCTTCGAACTGAACCCGTCGGTGCTCGCCGACATGCTGATGCTGTCGCGCGCTGGTATGACCGGACGGCTCGATCGCCTCGAGTCCGCCGGGTTGGTCCGGCGCATCGCCGACGCCGAGGATCGGCGCGCCGTCCGTGTCGCACTCACCGATTCGGGCCGCGAGCTCATCGACACGGTGGTCACCGCACACACGGAGAACGAAACTCGAATCCTGTCGGTGCTGTCGGCCACGGACCGCCGTGAACTCGACCGCATCGCGCGCACCCTGCTCGGCAGCCTCGAACCCGGTGCGTGACCTGCGGGAAATGAGGTAGTTCACTACTCGGGTGCGCGGGAGGTTGATGAGTCAATATTGGTGTTATCGCACCGAAGTGCGGTGCACAAGGAGAGCATGATGATTGATATCGTCACCCTCCGCGGCACGGGCGAGCCGCGGAACGCCAACGGGACGCCGACGGGGATGCTCCACGATGTCACCAAGTTGCTCGACGCCGACCGCTTCACCTGCTTCGAACCGGACTGGCCCGCCTCGATCGGACCGACGCCGGAGCTCTGGGGCCCGTCACTGAAGACCTCGATCCGTCGCGGCGTCGCGGCTGGCGTGCGGGCCATCCAGGACTCGCCGAATGTCTGTGGGCTGCTGAGTTATTCGCTCGGCGGCATCTGCGCGAGCAAGATTCTGGAAGGTGTGCGTTCGGGCAAGTACACCAACGCCGACGGCTCACCCCTCGAGATCGCCTTCGCGGTGAATATCGCGAACCCACTGCGCAAGCGCGGTCAGTCGGTCGGAAATCTTTGCCCCGCAACGACCTACGGACTGCACGGCCAGCGCGGCGCCTGGCCGGCCCTCGACGTGCGTGAATATGCCAATCCCGGCGACATCATCACCTCGTCGCCCCAGGACTCGCCGCTGCGGGTGATCGATGTCGGGATATCGCCGTTCTCCTTCGTCGAAGGAGCCCGCATCGGCAACGTGGCGCCGCTGATCTTCGCCGAACTGCTGAGCTTCCTGATGAACGACCCGATCGCCAACCTCGGCCGGTATGCCACGGCCGTGAACGGGGTCATCGGATATCTGACCCCGTGGCCGGACGGCCAGCACGTCCTGTACTCGGGCCATAACATGCCCGGCACCGACGTCCTCTGGACAACCCACGCCGCCGACTACCTCAACGACAACTACTGAACCTGCGTTCGCCGACCCGGCGGCGCACACTGTCGCGACCGGCTACTCGGCGATCGCGCAGATATTGTCGATCATGATCGGCCAGACCTCTCGGGGAAACGCACCGTGCCCGACGCGCCTGGCATCATGACGAGTTTCGCCCCAGGGACGGCCTTGGCGGTCGCTTGTGCGCCGTCCGGTCGAATCATCGGATCGACAGTGCCATGCAATTACCAGTGTCGGCAGCCGGAGTGCGGCCAGCGCCTTTCTTCGATCCGGGGCCGCAAGCATGGCTGCCTGCTGCCGGAGCTTGCCCGCGGGGTCGTGAGCTCGCTGGAAGCTCAACGCGCCGATCTCTTCGAGCCACTTGTCGTCGAGTGGATAGTTATCGGCCGGTGAGCCGATGATCTTGTACGTGTCGACGAGTTGTTGTCCGGCTTCCTCCGCGGTGTTCACCGAATGCTTCAGCAACGCAGCAACTTTCATGCTCGTCCTGATGGTGGCGCGCCCGATGCGCGCCGATGGTGCCGAAATGCGAGCCTGCGCTCACACCCGGTGCGATTGATCGATGGCGGCCGATACCTGTCGCAGGAACAAGTGCGGCGGCCGCATCTTTTCATCGGTGGCCTCGGCCAGTGTTTCCAGCACCGGTGCTATGGCGGGTCCGCTGTCGACAACGGTACGGACCAAGCCGAGTTCGGCGCAGCGGCGCAGCAGCGGAGCCAGCAGTGTCGCCGCCTGGTCGGACTGTCCGGCCGCCGATAGACAACAGACGTAGCGGAGTTGAGCGTGCAGTAGTGCCCGTGGCCGTGTCTGGCGCTGGATTACCTGCACCAGTCGCTCGGCTCGTGCGGTGGCGGCCCGAATCGAGTCGGTGGAATTCTCGGCGAGCAGTAGGTGGACGGCCGCGTCCTGCTCGAGCTCCGCTGTCAGGGCCAGGATCGCGTCCGGTTGTCGACGATAGGTCGGGAGGTGCTCGAGCTTCTCACGATCGGTCTGTGGAATCGGCAGCCCGTGGCGCACCCGCTCGTTGAGGATCCGGGCTGCCACCCGGGGCAGGCTCCGGAGCTCGGCGATGTGCTGCCCTTCGTCGAGTCGGGCTCGAGCGGTGTCGAGATCGCCGCGCAATGCCGCCAGGCGCGCTCCGGTGCCGTAGATGGCCAGCAGCACCTCGACGGTGCCGCCTTCCATCCCGGGCCAGGGTGTGAGAAGTTCCTGAGCCTCCACGAACTGCCCGGTCTCATACAGCAGATCTCCCAGCAGTGCGGTGGACTGGCGGGTGGCGTGGGATTGGGTGCCGGTCTCGAGCGCAAGTCGCACCGCCGTACGGAAGCTCGTCTCGGCGTCCGCGATGTCGAGATGATCGAAGGCGGCCAGGCCGGCGATGCAGTGGCCGTACACGGCGTTGAACGGGCCGGTGGAGCGGGTCCGAGAGGGCTCGGCCCACTCGTGCCATCGGGCGGCGCCGTCGAAGTCGAAGTGACACAGAGCAATTGCCGCCGCGGTAGTAGCCAGGGCGTTGGCGAAGAATGGCCGGACCGGTGCCTGCACACGCGCGGTCACGTAGTCCGGCAGATCGGTGCATCTGTCGATCACCATCAACTCGGCCGCGCGGGCCACGGCAGCCTCGGCGCGAAGATCGCCGCCCAGCGCATCGTCGGCGGGCAGCGCCGCGATCGCGGCGTCGACCTGTTCCAGTGCGGTGCGGGTCGCGGCGGCGCGTTGCAATGCGATCGTCGCCCAGGCTATCGACAGTTGCAGCCGGGGGTTGCCGAGGCAGAGTGCGGTGGGCAACTTCGCGACGAGACCGAGGAACGTGGCCATCATGGCGTTCTCGATCAACTCGTCGGCATGCTCCTCGATCAGACTCATCGCGCGCTCCGGCGCGTCCGCCGCGAGCGCGTGATCGACTGCTTCGGTGAGCATGTCGTGCTCGGCGAACCAGATCGACGCGGTCGCGTGCAATTGTTGGAGCAGACCGGGATGTTGCCGAATCAGCCTGCGGCGCAAGTAGTCTGCGAAAAGTCCGTGATATCGGAACCAGCGCAGCTCATCGTCGACGCTGCGCAGGAATAGATCCTGCTTGTACAGATCTTCGAGCATTTGCTGTCCAGAAGACACCTCGGCGAGCGCCTCGGCGAGGTCTCCACAAATGGTCGCGGTGACGGCGGTCCGCATCAGGAAATCGAGGACCGGGGGGTCGAGATCCGCCACCACATTCTCCATCAGGTATTCGCCGATGGCGTAGTGCTGACCTGAAATTCCGTCCAGATGACTACCAGGACGGTCCTTTCCGCGCAGTGACAACGCGGCCAACTGCAGTGCGGCAGCCCATCCTTCGGTCGATCGACACAGGTTGTCGACGTCGTCGGCGTCCAGTTCGACGCCCTCGACACCGGCGAGTAGCCGCGCGGTGTCGGCGGCATCGAATCGGAGCTGACTTTCGTCGATCTCGACAAGTTCGTCCTGCACTCGCATCCGCCCGAGCGGGAGTCCGGTCCTGTTTCGGCTGGTGACGATCATGCGCAGGTGATGGCAGCCGTTGTCCAGCAGAAACTCCATCGCCGCGATCGACGCGGGACTGGTTACCAGATGCCAATCCTCGATCACCACGGCGACCGTTTCACCGCCGGCGTGGATCTGGTTGATGAGCATCGTCATCACATGCCTGGTCGCATTGCTGGCGCGTTCTTCGAGAATTTGGGCCAGCTCGGCGGCCAGCGCGGGACGCACGCGCCGCACAGCCTCCACGAGGTGGGATAGGAACCACACGACATTGTCGTCGTCGGTGTCCACCGTGAGCCAGGCGACGCTGGATCCGTCCGCCTCGAGGACGTCGGCCCATTGCGTCGCCAGCGTGCTCTTGCCGAAACCGGCGGGCGCGTGGATCAGCACCAGCCGCCGCGACTGGCCCGCCCGCAGCAGCTCCAGCAGCGCCGGGCGTTCGACAAGTCGATGTGTCGACGTACGTGGCCGATACCGGGTCATCGGCGTCGCCACGGCCGTCGGTGGCGCCGGCGGCGTGCGCGCAACCGCTTGCGCCGTCACGCTGGGCGTGGTTTCGACGCCGATCGGGACGGCCGGCGTGTCGACCGGAAGACCGCAGGCGAACTGTATGTTGCGCAGTTGCTCTCCGAAGTCCTGTGCGGAGGCAGGCCGGTCGGTCGGCTCGGGTGCCATCGCGCTGTCGATGGCGGCGTGCAGCAGCGGCGGCACGCCCTGTGCCCGCAGGTCCGGTACCGGATCGGAGGTGATCCGCACGAACTGCGCAACCATCGTCTCGCCGGTTCGTCTCGCGAAGGCAGCGTGACCGGTGAGCAGGCAGAACAGTGTCGCACCGAGACCGTAGACGTCCGAGGCCACCGATGGCGCTGCGCCCTTTAGTACTTCGGGAGCGGTGTAGGCCGGCGTGCCGGCTACCAGCCCCGTCGCGGTCTCGAACAGACCGCCGATGCGGGCGATTCCGAAGTCCGCGAGCTGCGGCTCCCCGTAGTCGGTTACCAGGACATTGGCCGGATTCACGTCACGATGCACCACACCACAGGCATGGGCCGAGGCCAGCGCTCCCGCCAGCTTCACACCGATCGACAGCACCTCCTGCCAGGGGATCGGCCCGTCGGCTCGAATACGGGTATCCAGGGATCCACGGCGATGAAATGGCATCACGATGAACGGGCGGCCGGTCGCGGTGATGTCGGCGCGCAGCACCTGCACGATGTTCGGATGTCCGGAGAACCGGCCGAGAGCCCGTTGTTCGCGAAGGAAGCGAGCTCGTCCGTCGTCGTCGACCTCCGTCGATAGCACCTTGACCGCCACCGTGCGGTCGAGAGCCTGCTCGATGCACTGATACACGACCCCGAAGCCGCCGCGGCCGACTTCGCGGGCAGCGTCGAAGCCGGCCTCGGCCAATTCTGCGACGATGCCGAACCTCAGGTCGCGTTGCGTCCCCCCGATACCGTCATCGGACACCGCGCACTCTCTCGTCGGCGGGAGCAGGTCCACGGCATGCGCCGATGTTCGCCGAATGTTCGCAGTCGGCGAGGCCCCGTGTCGTATCGCAAGCGCTCATGGCGTCCACCACCTCTAACGGCGAAATGCAGCCCCGACCTACCGATCATAATCCCGGCCGGTGGCACCCGAAGCTGCCATTGCAGCTGGTCACCCGCCACCGTCCGAGCCGATCAATGGCCTGGGAACGCCCGTTCGGGAAGTCACTCCCTGCGGCGAACCGAGGCTTCGACGAGATCAAGTACCGCCGAAAGGTTTTCATTGGTGTGGCCGGAGGCTATGCGGGCGATCAGGCCGTCGAGGACCAAGTCCAGGTAGCCGAGCAGGACATCTGTGGGGACGTCGTCGCGCAGCCTGCCCTCCGCCTTGCGACGCTCCAGGCGGGCCAGGGTGGCGGCGGTCAGCTCCTCCGAGCGCTGCTCCCAGTTCGCTCGGAATTCGGCGTCGGTGCGCAACCGGCGCGCGATCTCCAAACGTGTTCCGAGCCAATTGAATTGCTTCGGGTCGGCAAGCATGTCCCGCATCACCTGCACCAGACCCTGGTGGGCCGCCACATCGGCCATCCGCACGGCGTCTTCCTGCGCGAGCGCGAGGAAAAGGGCGTCCTTGTCACGGAAGTGATGGAATATCGCGCCACGTGAGAGCCCGGTGGCCTCTTCGAGGCGGCGCACCGTGGCACCGTCGTAACCGTATTCGGCGAAGCAGCTGCGTGCGCCGTCGAGGATCTGGTTGCGCCGGGCGGCGAGGTGATCGTCACTGACCTTGGGCACACAGTCTCCGTTTCGTGGCTAGAGTCTTGCGGGCGCTGGAGTCTTCCGGACGCTCGGCAAGCTCAGCGTCGATGCCGCCAACGAACTGTGCGTGAAAGCTCGAGCCTAGCCTTTCACAAGCGGGGCAGGAGCTTTCACGCACAGTCACCGTGATCGTTCGGGTGCTATCCCTTGATCATGTTGCGCAGCACGTACTGCAGGATGCCGCCGTTGCGGTAGTAGTCGGCTTCACCAGGGGTGTCGATCCGGACCACGGCATCAAAGGTCACCTTTTCGCCGTTTTCTTTGGTGGCCGTGACCTTCAGGGTCTTCGGAGTAGCACCCTCGTTCAGCTGGGTGATGCCCTCGATGTCGAAGGTCTCGGTGCCGTTCAGCTTCAGCGACGCGGCCGACTCGCCTGCCGGGAACTGCAGCGGGATGACGCCCATGCCGATGAGGTTGGAGCGGTGGATGCGCTCGAAGGACTCGGTGATGACGGCCTTCACACCCAGCAGGCTGGTGCCCTTGGCGGCCCAGTCACGCGAGGAACCCGAGCCGTACTCCTTGCCGCCGAGCACGACCAGCGGGATCCCCGCGGCCTGGTAGTTCTGCGAGGCGTCGTAGATGAAGGCCTGCGGGCCGCCGTCCTGAGTGAAGTCGCGGGTGTAGCCGCCCGAGACGTCGTCGAGGAGCTGGTTGCGCAGCCGGATGTTGGCGAAGGTGCCGCGGATCATCACCTCGTGGTTACCGCGACGCGAGCCGTAGGAGTTGTAGTCCTTGCGCTCGACGCCGTTGGCCTCCAGGTACTGCGCGGCCGGAGTGCCCGGCTTGATGTTGCCTGCGGGGGAGATGTGGTCGGTGGTGACCGAATCACCCAGGTAGGCGAGCACCCGCGCGCCCTTGATGTCGGTGACCGGGTTCGGGGTGTGCGGCATGCCCTCGAAGTACGGAGGCTTGCGCACGTAGGTGGACTCGGCATCCCACTCGAAGGTCTTGCCCTCCGGGGTGGGCAGGCCGCGCCAGCGCTCGTCGCCCTTGAACACGTCGGCGTAGGACTTGATGAACATGTCCTGGCTGATCGCGGTGCCGATGGTCTCCTCGATCTCCTTGGAGGAGGGCCAGATGTCCTTCAGGAAGACGTCGTTGCCGTCGGCGTCCTGGCCAAGGGCGTCGGTCTCGAAGTCGAAGTCCATGGTGCCCGCGAGCGCGTACGCGATGACCAGCGGCGGCGAGGCCAGGTAGTTCATCTTGACGTCGGGGGAGATGCGGCCTTCGAAGTTGCGGTTGCCGGAGAGCACCGCGGTGACCGACAGGTCGTTGTCGTTGATCGCCTTCGACACCGCGTCCGGCAGCGGGCCGGTGTTGCCGATGCAGGTGGCGCAGCCGTAGCCGACCAGGAAGAAGCCGAGCTTCTCCAGGTAGGGCCACAGTCCGGCCTTGTTGTAGTAGTCGTTGACGACCTGCGAACCCGGGGCCATGGAGGTCTTCACCCACGGCTTGGAGGTGAGGCCCTTCTCGACGGCGTTGCGCGCGAGCAGCGCGGCGCCGAGCATGACCGACGGGTTGGAGGTGTTGGTGCACGAGGTGATCGAGGCGACCACCACGGCACCGTGATCGAGCACGAAGTCGCCGTACTCCTCCGAGGAGACCTTGACCGGCCGGCTCGGGCGGCCGGTGGCGCCATTGGCGGCCGAGGGCACGAACTCCGAGTCGTCATCGGCGAAGGACAGCACCGCCGGATCGCTGGCCGGGAAGGACTCCTCGATGGCCTCGTCCAGATGCGTGTGCGGGGTGACGGCAGCCGGGCCGCTCTCGGCGTCGCTGGTGTAGTTGTGGATGTCCTTGCGGAACGCAGTCTTGGACTCCGACAGCAGGATTCGGTCCTGGGGACGCTTCGGGCCCGCGATCGAGGGCACCACATCGCCCAGGTCGAGCTCCAGGTACTCCGAGTACGCGGGCTCGTGCTCGGCGTCGTGCCACATGCCCTGTTCCTTGGCGTACGCCTCGACGAGCGCGAGCTGCTCATCGTTGCGGCCGGTCAGGCGCAGGTAGTCGATGGTCACGCTGTCGATCGGGAAGATCGCTGCGGTGGAACCGAATTCGGGGCTCATGTTGCCGAGGGTGGCGCGGTTGGCCAGCGGAACCTCGGCAACACCCTTGCCGTAGAACTCGACGAACTTGCCGACGACGCCGTGCTTGCGCAGCATGTCGGTGACGGTCAGCACCACATCGGTGGCGGTGACGCCCGGCTTGATCTCACCGGTCAGCTTGAAGCCCACCACACGCGGGATCAGCATGGACACGGGCTGGCCAAGCATGGCCGCCTCGGCTTCGATACCGCCGACGCCCCAGCCCAGCACGCCCAGGCCGTTGACCATGGTGGTGTGCGAGTCGGTGCCGACACAGGTGTCGGGGTAGGCCTGGCCGTTGCGGACCATGACGGTGCGAGCCAGGTGCTCGATGTTGACCTGGTGCACGATGCCGGTGCCGGGGGGGACGACCTTGAAGTCGTCGAACGCGCCCTGGCCCCAGCGCAGGAACTGGTAGCGCTCACGGTTGCGGGAGTACTCGATGTCCACGTTGCGCTCGAGCGCGTCGGCGCGGCCGAAGACGTCGATGATGACGGAGTGGTCGATGACCATCTCGGCGGGCGCGAGCGGGTTGACCTTGTTCGGGTCGCCGCCGAGGGTGGCGACAGCCTCGCGCATGGTGGCGAGGTCGACGATGCAGGGCACGCCGGTGAAGTCCTGCATGATCACGCGGGCCGGGGTGAACTGGATCTCGATGCTCGGATCGGCCGACGGATCCCAGCTCGCGATGGCGCGAATGTGATCGGCGGTGATGTTGGCGCCGTCCTCGGTGCGGAGCAGGTTCTCCGCGAGGACCTTGAGTGCGTAGGGGAGTTTCTCGGTGCCGGGCACGGCGGAGAGGCGGAAGATCTCGTAGGAGTTGCTTCCGACCTCGAGGGTGCCCTTGGCGCCGAAAGTATCGATACTTGTCGTCACGTCAGCTCCACTCGTCTGTGAGGGTGGCCACCGGCGGGGCTGTGCCAGTGGCTGGTTGTTTCGAGCGACCTGCAAACAGTCGCCGGCGGTACGTCTTCGGAGGGCTCCAGCGCTGGAAGGTACTGGCTCCTCGCGCCTTCGAGCCTAACAGTACGCTTGTCCTGTGAAACGCGCGGGGGCCGTTGGGCCTGCCATGTGCGGGAGGCCCGACACTCCGTCGCGTACTGTGCTTTCGAGTTGCAGGGGTGGCCGGTGGGCATGTACCGGCTCAGGGCAGTGCCCACCCCGCAGTGTTGGATGCCCGTCGCCTCGCGTGCGGCTCGACAGACCGGATGGAAGATGACCGTCTCGCACACCTCGGTTTTCACACCCATGGCCGCCGAACTGCCGCCCGGGATCGATGACAAAGCCATGGACGCCATCATGAAAGACGTGGCCGACAACCATGTGGCCACGCCCAAGGGCAAGGATCAGAAGGCATTGGAGGCGGTCGCCGCCGACGCTCGGTCCCATGGAATCGAGCTCAGCATCGTGGTGATCCCCGGCAATCCAGGCCACGACTCCAATCTACGTGACCTGGCCACCGTGGTCGGCAAGACCGAGCACGGAACTGTCGTGGTGCTCAGTGACGACTGGGTCGGCACATACAGCGAATCCATCAGCCGGGTCAAGCTGGAGCGGGCCGAGGATTTCTCGAAGAGTCAACAGGCGCATTCGGCACAGGCGGCCCAGCTTTTCGTGGATCAGCTGGAGCACCCGGAAATGATCTCCTGGACCGCGATCACCAGTGTGTTACTAGCCGGCACCGCGATCGTCGTCGGCGGGCTGTACTGGATCAAGTCTCGGCGCGCGTCGGGGGGCGCGGTGTCGGTGGTGGTTTCCGGTCGAGGCGGCGATCGGGACTCTGCGCACTAGCGAGTACCCGTTCGCCCACTTTTCCTAACGGTCGGTTTCTTTTAACCGGGCGGAGCCTTGCGTGCATCCGGCTAATTTCGGGCAAATGGCAAATTACGCGACTGTGATTCTGTTGCTGGAGTTTTCTTGGTGAAGGATGTGTCGTACGGTTCGAATGACTACTGATGGGGAAGATGTGTTGAGAGAGCTATTTGCCGACTACTGAGCTCGATGGTGCGGCTGATGCTCGTGAGGCGAAGCCGACGTCGGGTCCTTTGGGAGGTGCGATGCGCAACAACGGCGAAGCCGGCTCTCGGCGTCCGCTGTGGGTCGCTCTGGGGTTGCTGGTCTCGGTTGTCGTGGTGGTGACGGCGGGACCCGTCACTGCGGTGCCGCCCGCCCCGCCGAACCCGAGCGACGGCCAGATCGCCGACGCCGGCGCCCAAGTCGACGCCAGACTGACCGAAGTCGGCGGACTGATCAACCAGGTCGCCGCGGCAGACCAGCAGCTACAGCAGCTCGACGACGCCGTTGCGCGCAAACGCGAAGAGGTCAACAAAGCCCTCGTCGACCTGCAGAACGCGCGCGCGGCTGCCGACGCCGCTGCCGCGGTGGTCGTCGAGACTCAGCGCGAACTCGCCGACGCCGGAACCAAAGTCGGCGTGGCGCGGCGCAACTTCGACCAGTTCGCCACCCAGGCCTACACCCGCCCCGGCACCGGTTCGATGGTCACCTATCTCACCTCCGCCACCCCCGACCTCGCCCTCGATCGCGCCCAGGTGCTGAGCCTGGTGTCCAAGAACCAGCAGCAGGTCCTCGACGGCCTTCGACGTGCCCAGATCAATCAGGCCAACAAGAATTCCAGTGCGCGCCGGGCGAAGTCCGAGGCGGATGCCGCCGCCGCGGTAGCCGAACAGAAGAAGGTCGACGCGGCGAACGCCGTCGCCGCCGCGAAGTCCGAACTGGATCAGCAGACCGTGCTGCGCGACAACATCGTCCGCGAGCGCACCGCGGCCCAGGGACGGCTGGACGCCGCGCGCACGAATGTGGCTGGGCTGCAAGGACAACGTGAAGCATTCCTGGCCTGGGACGAGCAGCGCAGGGCCGAGGAGGCGGCGATCCGCGCCGCCGCGGCCGCCGCTGCGGCCCGCGCCGCCCAGGACGCTGCCGCCAGGGAGCGTGCGGCTCAGGCGGGGCAGGGTAAGCGCCCACACAATCAGCTGGAGGACTCGCCGCCGCCGCGGTCGAGCACCCCGCGCCCGAGCATGCCAGCTGTCGGCGGTTCCGATGCCGTCGAAACCGTCGTCGACCGGGCCATGTCCCAGCTGGGCGTCATCTATGCCTGGGGTGGCGGCGACGAGGACGGGCCGACCCTCGGCATTCGCGACGGCGGCGTCGCGGACAGTCACGGCGACTACAACAAGGTCGGATTCGACTGCTCGGGACTGATGATCTACGCCTTCGCCGGAATCGGTGTTTCGCTGCCGCACTACAGCGGCTATCAATACAACGCCGGCACCCGCGTTCCGGTCGGCGAGCGGGCCCGCGGAGACATGTTGTTCTGGGGCCCCAACGGTAGCCAGCACGTCGCGCTGTATCTGGGCAACGGAAAAATGGTGGAAGCGCCGCAATCCGGTGAGGTCGTCAGGGTGTCCGCGGTACGCGAGGGCGGCATCATGCCGTACGCGGTGCGTATCGTCTCCTGAGGGTTGTGGCGTTGCGGCGTAACCAGGCTGGCGAATCCCACGGATTCCCGTACTGTCGGAGCCGGTTGCGGCGCTTGCGGCCATTACCTGGAATAGTTGTGGCAGCACGCACAGGACCAAAGCGAAAGCGGGGATGTTGGTGACTTCGACGGACGGTGTGAGCGGGGCAAGCTTGGCGAAAGAGGCGCCTGCTCCCGTACCTAGCACCCTGGAGCGTGACGTCCAGACCCTGGAAAAAGCGATCTACGAGGTCAAGCGGGTTATCGTGGGCCAGGATCGACTGGTCGAGCGGTTGCTGGTCGGTGTGCTCGCGCGGGGCCACGTCCTGCTCGAGGGTGTGCCCGGTATCGCGAAGACCCTTGCGGTGGAGACCTTTGCCAAGGTCGTCGGCGGCTCGTTCTCCCGGGTGCAGTTCACTCCGGACCTGGTGCCCACCGACCTCATCGGCACCCGGATCTACCGGCAGGGCCGCGAGCAGTTCGACACCGAGCTCGGCCCGGTTGTCGCGAACTTCCTGCTCGCCGACGAAATCAACCGTGCACCTGCCAAGGTGCAGTCGGCACTGCTCGAGGTGATGGCCGAGCGGCACGTGTCGATCGGTGGTAAGACCTACCCGATGCCCGATCCGTTCCTCGTCATGGCGACACAGAACCCGATCGAGAGCGAGGGCGTGTACCCGCTGCCGGAGGCGCAGCGCGACCGCTTCCTGTTCAAGGTCGTCGTCGACTACCCGTCGGTCGAGGAAGAGCGCGAGATCATCTACCGGATGGGTGTCACGCCGCCGGAGGCCAAGCAGATTCTCGAACCGGACGATGTGATCCGGCTGCAGAAGCTGGCCGCCAACACCTTCGTGCACCACGCGTTGGTCGATTATGTGGTCCGGGTGATCGCGGCGACCCGCACGCCCGCCGACTTCGGCATGCAGGATGTGGCGAGCTGGATCTCCTACGGCGCCTCGCCGCGTGCCAGCCTCGGCATCATTGCCGCGGCCCGCGCCGTCGCCCTGATCCGCGGCCGCGACTACGTGGTGCCGCAGGACGTGGTCGAGGTCATCCCGGATGTGCTGCGCCACCGCCTGGTGCTGTCCTACGACGCGCTCGCCGACGAGATCAGCCCGGACGACGTGATCAAGCGTGTCCTGCAGACGATCGGCTTGCCGCAGGTCGCGCCGCAGGCGATGGGACCGAGCACACAGCACGCGCCTGCACCGGCCGCACCGCCCACCATGGGTCCGCACACTGCACCGCAGCGACCGCCGATTCCGCAACCCCCGGTGCCACAGCCGCAGGCGGCTCCCCAGCCGCCGGTCGGGCAGATTCCGCAGGTCGCCGGCAATAACCAGCCCAAGTGACCCGAGCATCTGACCCGGTTCCACGAATGACGATGTCATCACACGCACCGCCTTCGTTCCGAGCAGGAGAGCTCACCGATCCGAAGTTGTCGGCGGCACTGAAATCGCTCGAGCTGACCGTGCGTCGACGGCTCGACGGCGTGCTGCACGGTGATTACCAAGGTCTGATCCCCGGCCCCGGTTCGGAGCCGGGCGAGGCTCGCACATACCAGCCGGGTGACGATGTGCGGCAAATGGATTGGTCGGTCACCGCCCGCACCACCCATCCGCATGTTCGGCAGATGATCGCCGATCGCGAACTGGAAACCTGGATGGTCGTCGACCTGTCGGCCAGTCTGGATTTCGGCACCGCGTACTGCCAGAAGCGTGATCTCGCGATCGCCGCCGCCGCCGCGATCACCCACCTCACCAGTGGTGGCGGCAACCGGATCGGCGCTGTTGTCGCCACCGGTGAGCAGTTGGTCCGTATTCCGGCGCGCAGCGGTCGCGTGCACGCCCAGTCGCTGCTGCGCAGCATCGCGACCACCCCGCACGCCCCCGACGGCGTGCGCGGTGACCTGCGCGCGGGCATCGAATCCCTGCGCCGTCCGCAACGCAAACGCGGCCTCGCGGTCGTCATCAGCGATTTCCTCGGCGACATCAACTGGCAGCGTTCGCTGCGCGCGATCTCTGCACGCCACGACCTGCTCGCGGTGGAGGTGCTCGATCCGCGCGATCTGTCGCTGCCCGACATGGGCGATGTGGTGCTGCACGACCCGGAGACCGGGCGTACTCGCGAATTCAGCGTGACGCCGACGCTGCGCGCCGATTTCGCGAGCGCCGCCCAGCGACACCGCGAACAGGTCGAGCAGGCGCTGCGCAGCTGTGGCGCGCCGGTCATGACGCTGCAGACCGATCGAGACTGGATTGCCGACGTGGTCCGGTTCGTGTCCACCCGGCGCCATGCCTTCGGCGCGCCGACCGGAAAGGTGGCGCGCCAGTGAGCATTTCGCATTTCACCGCGCTCATCTGGCTGAGCTTCCTTGCCGTCATCGGACTGATCGCGCTCGGCTACATCCTTGTTCAGCGCAGCAGGCACAAGCACATGCTGCGCTTCAGCAACATGGAGCTGCTGGAAAAGGTCGCACCGACGCGGCCGAGTCCGATGCGGCACGTGCCCATCGCGCTGATGCTGGTCGGGCTGGTGTTCCTCACCATCGCCGCCGCGGGACCGACGGCGGTGAAGAAGGTGCCGCGCAACCGCGCGACAGTCGTGCTGGTGATGGACGTTTCGCTGTCCATGGAGGCCACCGACGTCGAGCCGAGCCGTCTGCAGGTGGCGCAGAAGGCAGGCAAGGAATTCGTCGACGGACTCACCCCCGGCATCAACCTCGGTTTCGTCACTTTCGCGGGCACCGCCTCTGTGATGCAGCCGCCGACCACGAACCGGGAAGCTGTCAAGGCCTCTATCGACAACATCAAGCTGGCCGAGCGCACCGCCACCGGTGAGGGCATTCTCACCGCGCTGCAGTCGATCGAGACCCTCGCGCAGGTGCTCGGCGGCGCCAGCACGCCGCCGCCCGCCCGGATCGTGCTGATGTCGGACGGCAAGCAGACCGTGCCCGACGACAAGGACGTCGACAATCCGCGGCACGGTTTCACCGCGGCTCGCCTCGCCAAGAACAAAGGCGTTCCGGTGTCGACGATTTCGTTCGGCACCCAATGGGGCGCGGTGGAGATCCCGGATCCGGACGGCAAGGGGGCGCAGCGGGTCAAGGTACCCGTCGACGACGACTCGCTGCGCGAAATCGCCAAACTCTCCGGCGGAGATTTCTATACGGCGTCGAGCCTGACCGAGCTCACCGCCGTCTATGACACCCTCGAGGAGCAGATCGGCTACGAGATGACCCGTGGCGATGCGAGTAGGCCGTGGCTTTTGCTCGGCATGCTGCTTGTCTGCGCGGGTGTTGTGACCGGATTGCTCTATCGTCAACGCCTGCCATAGGCACTGCCCTCGCCTGCGGGCGCTGCGACTGTGGCATCGCACCAATGTGTGGTGCCCGGACGCGGCGCACGAACTCGAACAGATAGGTTGGTCTTTATGTCGAACATCACATCTCGGTCGGTACTGGTGACCGGCGGCAACCGTGGCATCGGGCTCGCGGTCGCGCAGCGTCTGGTCGCCGACGGCCACAAGGTCGCCGTCACGCATCGTGGGTCGGGGGTGCAGGACGGACTGTTCGGTGTGAAATGCGATGTGACGGACAGCGAATCTGTCGACGCCGCCTTCACCGAGGTGGAGCAGCATCAGGGACCGGTCGAGGTGCTGGTGGCCAACGCCGGCATTACCGACGACACGCTGCTGATGCGGATGACCGAGGAACAGTTCACTCGGGTCATCGATGCCAACCTGACTGGTGCGTTCCGTTGTGCCAAGCGGGCCAACCGGGCCATGCTGCGGGCGCGCTGGGGCCGGATGATCTTCCTCGGTTCCGTCGTCGGCCTCGGCGGCGGCCCCGGCCAGATCAACTACGCATCCTCGAAGGCGGGCGTCATCGGCCTCGCGCGCTCGATCACCCGCGAGCTCGGTTCGCGCTCGATCACCGCCAACGTCGTCGCGCCCGGGTTCATCGAGACGGACATGACGGCGGAACTGCCCGACGATCTGCGCGACACCGCGAAGAAGTTCATTCCGCTGCAGCGGCTCGGTCAGCCCGAAGACGTCGCGGCCGTGATCAGCTTCCTGGCCTCCGAAGATTCGCGCTATGTGTCCGGCGCTGTCATCCCGGTCGACGGCGGCATGGGCATGGGCCACTGAGCTGACGGAAATCCCGCTGGCGCCGGCGCCGTCGGTGGCCGCAAGCAACCTACACACGACTTCAGGAGAACCGAGAACTCATGGGCGGACTGCTCGAAGGCAAGACCATCCTGGTCACCGGCATCATCACCGACGCTTCCATCGCCTGGCATGTCGCCAAGGTGGCGCAGGAGGCGGGCGCAAAGGTGCTCATCACCGGGTTCGACCGGCTGCGGCTGATCGACCGGGTCGCGCAGCGGCTGCCGCAGCCGGTGCCGCCGGCCATCGAGCTGGACGTGCAGAACGTCGAGCACTTGGCCACGCTGGCGGACCGGGTGCGTGAGGTCGCGCCGGAGGGTATCGACGGCGTCGTGCACTCCATCGGGTTCGCGCCGCGCTCCTGCCTCGGCATCGGCGGCGAGTTCCTGGACGCGCCGTGGTCGGATGTCGCCGTGGCGCTGGAGGTTTCGGCCTACTCGTACGCGGGGCTCGCCAAGGCGCTGCTGCCTGTGCTCAACGACGGCGCCTCCATCGTCGGCATGGACTTCGACCCGCGCCAGGCGGTGCCGTTCTACAACTGGATGGGCGTCGCCAAGGCGACCCTGGAGTCGGTGAACCGCTATGTCGCCCGCGAGGTCGGCCACCGGGGCATCCGCTCCAACCTGGTTGCGGCGGGCCCGGTCAAGACCCTGGCTGCCAAGGCCATCGCGGGCGCCGCGACGGGTGAGGCCAAGAAGCTCGAGGCGCTCAACACCGTGTGGGACGAGAACGCCCCGCTCGGCTGGGACGTCAACGACCCGACCCCCGTCGCCAAGTCGGTGTGCGCGCTGCTCTCGGACTGGCTGCCCGGCACCACCGCCTCCATCGTCTACGTCGATGGCGGCGCCAGCCACAACTGGTCCATCCCGGCCAGCATGCTCGGTGAAGACGCGCCGGTGGCCGAATCCGAGCCCGCGAACGTGTGAAACTCCCGGCGACCGGGCGGATGAACCTCCCGGTATCCGGGCGCGGGGTGGCCCCGTCACCCGGATACCGGTGTTTCGGTCGGCCCGGCCTCGGAACTGTCGCATGGGCGCAGGCACCGGCAACCGGATTCCGGCAGGCGCCGGCATGAGGATGGGTTGAGCATGGGTTTTGATGCGCTGCTGCTGCTTTCTTTCGGCGGCCCCGAACGGCCGGACGATGTGATGCCGTTCCTGGAGAACGTGACGCGGGGCAGGGGAGTGCCACGCGACCGCCTCGAGGAGGTCGCGAAGCACTATCTGCATTTCGGCGGCATCTCGCCGATCAACGCGCTCAATCTCGACATCATCGCCGCGGTCGAAGCCGAATTGGCTGCAGCCGGAATCGATCTGCCGGTGTACTTCGGCAACCGGAACTGGCACCCCATGGTCGAGGACACCGTCGCACGGATGGCCGACGACGGCGTGCGATCCGCGCTGGTATTCCCGACCTCGGCGTGGGGCGGCTACTCCGGTTGCCTGCAGTACCACGAGGACATCACCAGGGCGCGTGCGGCTTTCGGCGCAGGTGCACCGGAACTGGTGAAGCTGCGCCAGTATTTCGACCATCCGCTGCTGATCGAGTCCTTCGCGGACGCGATTCGTGCTGCGGTGGCCCAACTTCCACTCAACCGTCGGGATCGGGCGCGCCTGGTGTTCACCGCGCACTCGATCCCGATCTCCGCCGACGCCACCGCGGGTCCGCCCGCCGACGGTGGCAGGCTCTACAGTCGCCAGGTCGCTGAAGCGGCACGTTTGTGCGCGGCCGCAACCGGATTCACCGATTTCGACCTGGTGTGGCAGTCGCGTTCGGGGCCGCCGCAGGTCCCATGGCTCGATCCCGACATCGTCGATCACCTCGAAGATCTGTCCGGCAAGGCCGTCGACGCCGTGGTGGTCTGTCCGGTCGGCTTCGTCTCCGACCACCTCGAGGTGATTTGGGACCTGGACAACGAGGCGAAGGCGAAGGCTGCCGAGCTGGATATGGCATTCGCCAGGGCGGCGACACCGGGCACCGATCCACGATTCGCCCGGCTGGTCGTCGAATTGATAGGCGAACATTTGACGGATGCGAGGGCGCGGCGACTCGGCGCGGTGGCGGGCTACGGGTGCACCCGGAATGGGGATCCGTGTGCCGTCGGGTGCTGTGCGCCGGCTCGGAGCAGCGCCCCGGCCGGTCGGTGAATCGGGCTCTCGGACAGCGGATCGGGGTCGGCTGCCGAGTGGTGTACCTCGGCTGCCCAGCCTCGGGAGGATCAACGAGGTTGCGATAGCATCCCTTTCGGCTTCGGTAGCGGACCGAAGCCGCTCGAAGGGGGAACCCGATGGTCTATGTCGACCTGCTGACCAGCGCAGGCCTGCTCGATACGCACGTGTGGTCCGATAGCGCCACGTGGGCGTCGGCGTTGGACTCCTACGACGCTCGGCGTCGTGGTGGCAGCAGTAGTAGCGGCGGCGTGAGTGCTTTCGCCTATATCGTCGGCATCATCTGCTTGATCATCATCGTCGTCGCGATCGTCATTGTCGTCCGCTCGTCGTCGAACAGCAGGAACCAGAACCAGCTGCCGCAGAATCCGCCGCCGTACCCGCCGCAGCAATACCCGCAACAGCAGTACGCGCCGCAGCCCTACCCGCAGCAGGCCCCCGGCCAGCCCTATCCGCAGCAGCCGTACTCGCCGCAGACGCCGGGCCAGCCGTATCCCCAACAACAGGCGGGCCAGCCCTACTCGCCGCAGACGCCGGGGCAGCCGTACCCGCAGCAAGCGCCCGCACCGGGCTATCCGCAACCGTACGGGCAGCAGCCGTATCCTCAACAACCCCAGCAATACCCGCCGCAGCAGCCGCCCACCTACTGACCTCGGGGGTCAGGGGCGTATCGGGTTTGCCGACAATCACCAATCCAGGTGCGGGAGTGCATAGACACCCGGGAAGCCGGGACGTGCGCTGCCTTTGCCCCATGAGGTCAGCCCCGCAAGCCTGCCGTCGACGAGCAATGGTCCGCCACTATCGAGTAAGCCGGTGTCCGCTTCGGTAGAGCCTGCGCAGAGCATGTCACGTGGATCGAAGGCCGAGCCGTATGCGGCGGCGCAGGCGCTGTCGGAGACCAGCGGGACGACGGCGGCGCGCAGGATGGTGTTGGAGTAATCGCCCTCGGCGGTTGCGCCCCACCCGAGGATCGTGCCGAAATCGGCTCGCTGGGCAGCGAATTCTACGAACGGTCCCGGTCGTGGCCGGTCCAGGGTGAGGATTGCGACGTTGTTGTGGTGGACGGTTTCGCCGTCGAAGTCGGTGTCGTGGAAGCCGGGGTGGATGCGAATATCTCTGACTCGCACGGTGTCTCCGTCACTCGAGCGCAGGTCGGTGCGGCCGAAGGTGACGGTGAGCGCCTGAGGGAGCAGCTGCGCGAGCTGAACGCAATGTGCCGCGGTGACCACCCGATCCGGTGCGACGAGCGCGCCGGCGCAGAACTGTCCCGACGCGCGGGTGAGGAAGAGTGGGCTGCCGATCGCGGCGAGCCACGGGTACGCCGTCGCCGCTGCGGCGCTGCCACCCACGATTGCCGAGGCGGGAACCGCCGCAGGGAGACCGAGGCAGATCAGCGCGGCGGCCAGGACCGCGGAACTGCGCTGTGTGAGGAGCATTGCGCACCGCCCTGCGTCGGAGAGCCGGGTTGATCGGCCCCCATTCAACCAGATGGGGCCACCACCTGGTGAGCGATCGGATCGATGGTTTCGCGTGACTCAGGACGTGCCACGTGCCGCTGCGTGCACGGCGACGAGGCGGGCGGCGCGGATGGCGTCCCAGAGTGGGCGTAGCAGGTCTTCTTGCGCGCCGATGGCCGTTGCCGACGTGGGGGAGGATGCCGGTTCCCGTTGTGCCACGGTGAGGATGGCGGCTACGTGGTCGGCGCTGTTCAGGATTCGCCTGGCACGCAATGGAATCGACTCGGGGTAGTCGTGTTTGGAGTAGTCGGCGAGCTCGGCCTCGATGAGTTCGCGTGGGTCGGATTCGGCGGCGTTGACGGAGGTGGTGTGCAGCTGCATCAGCGCGTCGGCGGCGTCGCGGACGGCTTCGCGCATCGCGTATTCGGCCTCGCCGAGCGACATGTCAGGGCCGGGTGCGGGCGGGATGGGGGTGCTGTAGACGGTCCACTGCAGGGTGTCGTCGTCGGCCCACTGCGGGATCAAGCCGGTGCCATCGGTTCCTGGGACGCCGATGAGCAAGCCCTCACCGGTGTCGACCGCGTCGGCGGCGAACACGGTGCCGGCGGGCAGCCCGCGCACGTCGCCCGGCACCGGAAGCACCAGCCGTAGCTGTGCGCCCGGCTGCGCCATGGTCTCGCGAATCACCTTGAGCAAGGCCATGACTCCGGTGCCGGGCAGGTTGCCCCGCGAGGTCCACGGCAGGTCGTTGCGGCCGCCGGTCGCCGGGTCGCCTGCGGCAATGGTGTGCTGCGGCGCCCAGGCGTACAAGGCCTCCAGGATGTCGTCGGGCGCGCTGCATCCGGCCAGCCATGAGCCGGCCCACACCGTCAGCGTGGCACTAGGAGAGCACATAATCATCGAGCATAAAGGGTGATCGCTACCCGAGGGCATCCATCCCTGGTACCCCGGTGAGCTGCGTGCATCGATGGCCCGACTGATTCGAAATGCGCATGGTTAACTCATCGGTGTCAGGCCCTCCGGAACACCGCGCGCCACCGGTACGCCTCGGGTCTGGTCGGCAGGGATACCTGCTCGACACGCATGGGTTCCAGCCCGCCGACCGCGAACGATTCGATTTCCGCGCGGGTCAGCGGCCATGGCGGGCCATCCACATGCTCGCCCTCCACCCGGATGCCGGAGATCACCAGCAGTTCACCACCCGGCGCCACCATGTCCGCGACTCGGGCGATCGCCTGGGTCCGGACCGACAGTGGCATCGACTGCACGGTGATGGACTCCACCACGAGGTCGAACGCGCCGCACCACTCGGCGGGCGGATCGAGCAGATCGGCGACCACATAATCCACCGGTGAGTTCGGGAAGCGCTCGCGGGTCGTCCGAATCGCGGTTTCCGAAATATCGAACGCGGTGGTGCGGAAGCCCAGTCGCACAACATGTTCCGCATCCCTGCCCAGCCCGCTGCCGACCACCAGCGCCCGTCCGCCGACACCGGCGGGCTCGTGCCGCTCGGCCCAGTCGACCAGCAGTGGATTCGGTTCATCGGCATCCCACGGTACAATCGCCGACCCCACCTCCGCGGCGGCGTACAGTTGCTCGAACCATCCGGTCGGATCGCCTTGCGCGAGCGAGTCGGTAGCGAGCCGGGTTGCGTCCACATCACGATGGTCGGTCACTCGTCGAGTCTTGCAGAATGCGGCGGCGGGATTCGTTCGGCGTCCCGGCCGTGTCGGCTGCCAACACGAGAGGTTCCGCGAAACCGGATAATTCGGACGTGCAGGTTACTGCTCGGGCTCGGTGACGAAATCGATGAGCCGCTCCACCGCGCCGATGATCGGAGCTTCGAGGTCACGGAAGGATTCGACGGCGTTATAGACGCGTCGCCAGCCCTCCTGTGGAGTGCCCCAGCCGAGGCGGCGGCAGATGCCGGTTTTCCAGTCTTCGCTGCGTGGCACCTCCGGCCACGCCTCGATTCCGACGGCGGCGGGGCGAACCGCCTGCCAGACATCGATGAAGGGGTGGCCGGTGACGAGGACATGCGGGCCGAGGCCGGTGGTCAGTTGGGTTTCCTTCGAGCCGGTGACCAGGTGGTCGACCAGCACGCCGACTTTGCGGCCGGGGGCCGGGTCGAATTCGACGAGCCGCTCGGCCAGGTTGTCCAGGCCCTCCAGATGTTCCACGACCACGCCCTCGACGCGTAGGTCGTGGCCCCAGACTCGTTCGACGAGGGCCGCGTCGTGCACGCCCTCCACCCAGATCCGGCTGGTCCGGGCGACTCGGGCGCGCAATCCTTCGACCCGCGTGGAGCCGGATGCCGAGCGAGTGTCCTTTTTCGCAGCGGCAGCGGCCGGCCTGACCAGCGTGACCGGTTGGCCGTCGATGAGGAACGCGGCCTCGCGCAGCGCGAACAGCCGCACCGCTCCGCGCCCGTCTTCCAGCTTCACGAATTCACCGTCGTAGCTGCGATCGAATCCGACCACGGCGCCGCAGAAGCCGGTGGCCGCGTCTTCGACGACGAGGTCTCGCTGCGCCGTCACCTGCGGCACTGCCCGCTTCTGCTTGCGCGAGTGCCCGCCGAAGATGTCGTTGCCATACATGTCACGCGAACTCACCCGCCCGAAGCTACCGTGCCCGGCCCGCCCGGTGGCGGAGGGCTGATCTTGTGTCTGTCGCGCCCCAGATGAGGTCCGGACCACTACAGTGGTTTTGTGGCCGCAATTGTTTGGCTGGTCGCGGGGATTCTGCTCGCGGCGGCGGAGATGCTCACCGGAGACCTCACTCTGCTGATGTTGGGTAGCGGCGCGCTCCTCACCGCCGGAATCAGCTTTGCCGCAGACACATCGGTGCTCGTGGACGCGATCGTCTTCGCGGTGGTTTCGATCGTCCTGATGCTGGGGGTGCGGCCGGTTCTGTTGCGGCACTACGGAAAGCCGCCGCTGACGCCGACCAATGTGGACGCGCTGCCCGGCAAGTCGGCACTGGTGCTCGACGCGGTGACCGAGCACAGCGGGCAGGTGAAACTGGGTGGTGAGGTGTGGACTGCCCGGCCGCTGGATCCGACCGAAGAATATCCGGAGGGGACCAAGGTGTTCGTCATGAAGATCGACGGCGCGACCGCCGTCGTCTGGAAGGGGCCGTAATGGCTGTACTGATCGTTGCCGCCGTTCTTGTGCTGCTGGTCGTGGTGGTCGTCTTCAAGTCGATCGCGCTGGTGCCGCAGGCCGAGGCGGCCGTCATCGAGCGGCTCGGACGGTACTCGCGGACTGTGTCCGGCCAGCTGACGTTCCTGGTGCCTTTCGCCGATCGGATCAGGGCGAAGGTGGACCTGCGCGAGCGGGTCGTGTCGTTCCCGCCGCAGCCGGTGATCACCGAAGACAACCTGACACTGCATATCGACACCGTCGTGTACTTCCAGGTGACCAGCCCGCAGGCGGCGGTATACGAGATCAGCAACTACATCGCGGCGGTCGAGCAGCTGACCGTGACGACGCTGCGCAATGTGGTCGGTGGCATGACGCTGGAACAGACGTTGACCTCGCGTGACCAGATCAACGGGCAGTTGCGCGGCGTGCTGGACGAGGCGACCGGGCGCTGGGGTCTGCGCGTCGCGCGGGTGGAGCTCAAGAGCATCGATCCGCCGCCGTCGATCCAGGAGTCGATGGAAAAGCAGATGAAGGCCGACCGGGAGAAGCGCGCGATGATCCTCACCGCAGAGGGCACGCGGGAGTCGCAGATCAAGACGGCCGAGGGCACCAAGCAGGCCGCGATTCTCTCCGCCGAGGGCGCCAAGCAGTCGGCGATCCTCGCGGCCGAGGGCGAACGGCAGAGCCGTATTCTGCGTGCCCAGGGTGAACGCGCGGCCTCCTACCTGCAGGCGCAGGGTCAGGCGAAGGCCATCGAAAAGGTCTTCGCCGCTATCAAATCCGGTAAGCCGACACCGGAACTGCTTGCCTACCAATACATGCAGACGCTGCCGCTGGTCGCGCGCGGCGATGCGAACAAGGTGTGGCTGGTGCCGAGCGATTTCGGAAAGGCGCTCGAAGGATTCGCGCAGAACTTCGCCACGAAGGGCGAGGACGGCGTCTTTCGCTACGAGCCCGCGCCGGTCGATGATGTGGCGAGCAAGCCGGAGGACGATTCCGACGTCGCGGGGTGGTTCGACACGGCCCGCGATCCGGCTATCGAACGCGCGGTCCGCGCTGCGGAGGCCGATGCCCGCACGCCGGTCGAAGGCGCTACGCCCGCACCGCGGCGCTCCTACGAACCTTCTCCGCATCAACCGGTGATTCCCGTGCACGAAGCGTTCCCGCCGGATCAGCAGCAGCCACCGCAACCCTCGCAGCAATACCGGCCCGACGATCCCCATGGTCGTCCGTGGCAGCAGCCGGGTAACAACCCGCAGCAGTAGCTCCGCCTGCCGACCGCCCTGGCGTCCGTCCGGACTCCGGGGCGGTTTTTGTTGTCACGGTGGATGATTCACGACGTACGCAAGCCGTTCATGGCGAGCTCGATGAATCGGGGCCAATCGCCACTGCCGGTGCGGATGGTTGCGGACAACGCGCCGACGAGCATGTAGACATCGGCGACCGTGGCGTCGGCGCGCAGCGTTCCCGTGGCCCGGCCGTCGGCGATCAATACCTGTATGGCCGCCTCGAGTTCGTTCAGGGCGGTGCCGCGCGGTTCGGTCCCCGATGTCCCGCGGGCGGCTTCGATGGCGGCCGAGAGTCCGCGGTCGCCTGCCAGCACCTCCCCGACCCTGGTCAGATACAGCTCGAGCCCGCGGCCGAGCTCGGGCTGCCTGCGGCATTCGGTGCGCGCGTATTCGGCCAGCTCGCCGAACCGGTGCTCGGCGGCGGCTTCGACGAGGGCCTGCCGAGTGGGGAAGTGCCGGTAAACGGTGCCGACCCCGACCCCCGCTGCCCGCGCCAACTCCGGCATCTGCACGTCGTCGCCGCGCTCGGCGAACAACGCCCTGGCGGTCTCGAGTAGGCGTAACCGGTTGCGCTGTGCGTCTTTTCGGCCGGACGTCGATGGGGTTGACAACGTCTGCACTCCTCGGTGTTAATTGAAACGGAATCGGATTCCGATTCCAGTATCTCACAGTGGAGGACAGCTTTCCATGTCAGAAGACCGTTTCATCTTTCTCGAACCCACCCAGGTGCGACCGGGGCGCGTGCCGATGCCGCCGGCGTTCGCCGTGAAGGCGATGACCGCCGACACCGAGGGCCGTTTCTCCCTGCTCGAAGTGATTGTCGCCAGGGACATTCCGCGCCACATCCATCACGCGGCCGACGAGGGCATCTACGTCCTCGAAGGCGAACTCGGTATCGACTACGACGACCGCACCTACATCGCGGGCAAAGGCACCTTCACGCTGTTGCCGCGCGGCATTCCGCATGCACTGCGCTGCGTCTCGACGCCGCCGCCGCGCGTTCTGCAGATCTCCTCGCCGGGCGGCTGGGAACACTACCTCGAGGACCTTTTCGAGGCCGGGCCCGCGGTGCTGACCGATGGCGAACTCGACCCGGCGAAGATCAATCCGATTGCCGCCGCCTACGACATTCGGTACGAAGAGCGCTGAGGGCATGCCCCCGCCGCGCCTGCGGGACAGAACTATCCGATGGACTCCATGTTCGCGGTGAGCATCTGGACCGCGGCGCGGCGCAGGTCGCGGCGGGGACGGCGGACATCGAGTTCGGCGATGCAGATCTCCGCGACCATGGCCACTTTGAGCTGAGACGCGGCGTTCGGGTCCGGCCAGCCCACCGCGACCATATCCGGTTGCCCCACCGCGACGAAGATTTCGTGGCGTCTGCGGATCTCCTCGCGCAGATCCGGATCGGTGCGCGCCTGCACCATGAACGCCTCGGTGCCACGCGCGTCGAGGCAGGCATCGAGAAAGGCGTCGAGACTCAGACCGACCCGCTCCAGCCCCGGCGGGATGCCGACCAGGGCGGCCATCACCTTCTGCGAGAGGGAGTCGAAGAATCGGCGGTGTAGTGCGATGACATAACTGCGGCGATTGACGAAGTGGCGGTAGAAAGTCCCTTTCGCCATCCCGGCCTCCGCGACCACCGCATTGATCGAAAGGCGTTGTAGCCCCTCGCGTTCCGCCACCACAGTGCCCGCGATCAGCAGTGCCGTACGACCGGGGTCGGCAATGACTGTCATAGTTTCGCACTCTCCCCACTCTTCTTGGAAAGCCTAGTATCGAACACCCCGCGCACATACGCTGTGACCGATCGGTCGGAGCCTAGACGGTTTCGAGACCGTCTGGTCATCGATGACCGTGCCGTTTCTGGGTGACACCCCTGGGGGTTTCGAATGTCCGCTGAGCGAAGTTTTACCGCCGGTGATGTAGTTCCAATCTCGACCAGCGCGCGTTATCTGGTTTCGATCGATCAGTTGTTGCCCGCGGACTCGCCCCGTTCCAATGGCGAGGACCGCAAGCATATCGCCAGGCTCGCTGAGAGCGAGGCCGAACTGCCGCCAATCCTGGTGCACCGCAACACAATGCGTGTCATCGACGGGATGCACCGGTTGCGGGCTGCGCGATTGCGCCAGCAGGACAGGATCGAGGTCGAATTCTTCGACGGCAGTCAGGCCGAGGCCTTTCTTCGCGGCGTCGAGCTGAACACGACGCACGGGCTGCCGCTGACGCTCTCGGATCGAAAGGCGGCGGCCGAGCGCATCATTGATTCGATGCCGGAGCTGTCGGACCGGGCGATCGCGGCCAGCACCGGTCTGTCGGGGAAGACGATCGCCGCCATTCGAAAGCGTTCGAGTGCGGAAATTCCGCAGTCGAACGTTCGTGTCGGCGCAGACGGACGCCGCAGACCACTGGATCGGACGCAACGCAGGCGGCGGGTGGCCGAGTTGCTCGCCGGCTCGCCCGATATGCCGTTGCGCGCCTTGGCCGCGGCCGCGGAGGTGTCGATCAGCACTGCCCACGCCATCCGAAAGCGATTGCGTGAGATGGATTGTCCGGTCGGCGTCGGCAGTTCCGAACAACCTGATGACGCCTCGCTGCTGTTGCAACAGCTCACCCGAGATCCCGCCATGCGGCTGAACCAACAGGGCCGGGATCTGTTGCGCTGGCTGCACACCCACTCGATCCAGCGTGACGTCTGGACCACCCTGATCGCCGCCGTGCCACCGCACACCGTGCCGGTCATCACCGAGCTTGCCAGCAAGAACGCCAAAGAATGGCGTGCACTGGCCAGCTACATCGATTCCGCATCCGCTACCGCCGAATAAACACCCGAGCGCAATTCGCCGGAACGCCCCGAGATCTAACGAGGTAATCGTCATGCTTGTTGGTGTCGCACACTTTGCGTCACGTCGGCCGCGGTCAATTCTCTATGGGGCCTTGTTGATCGGAATTGTCTGTGTTGCACTCGGCTGGAATGCGCCTGCGCACTTGAAATCAGGTGGCTTCGTACCGCCGAACACCGAGTCGGCGCAAGTCGCGGCACTGCTGAATCGCAGTTTTCCGGGCGCAGCGCCGAATATCGTGCTCTTGGTCAGCGCACCGGAGGGCATCGATGGCCCCGCGGCACGGTCGGTCGGCGAACGACTATCGAAGGACCTGCGCGGGTGCGGCGACATCGACGCCGTGCAGTCGTACTGGGAACTACCCGTCGACCTGAGGCAGGCGTTGCGCAGCACCGATGACCGCAGCGGCCTGGTACTTGCCCACGTCAACGGCGACGACACCGTCGCGCCGAAGCGGGCGGGCAGGATCGCCGAACAGCTCGCCGGCGAAACCGACGGCGTCACGGTCCGAGCAGGCGGCCAGGCGGTCGCACTCGACCAAATGAGCCACCAGATCATCAAGGATCTCCTGGTCACCGAGGCAATTGCCGTGCCGCTGACCGGGTTGGTGCTGATGCTGGTGTTCGGCAGCGTGATCGCGTCGATGATTCCGCTCGCTGTCGGTGTCTTCAACATCTTCGCGACGCTGCCGATTCTGCGGCTGCTCTCCGAGATCGGTGATGTGTCGATCTTCGCGTTGAACATGATGAGCGCACTGGGTTTCGCGGTCGCGATCGATTCGAGCCTGTTCATGGTCAGCAGATTCCGTGAGGAACTCGCCGGTGGCCGCGACACGACGGCGGCCGTGCTGCGTACCGTACAGACGGCGGGCCGCACCGTATTGTTCTCCGGCCTCGTCGTGGCGCTGTCGCTGTCCACGTTGCTGGTGTTCCCGCTGTATTTCCTGCGTTCGCTGGCCTACGCCGGGTTGGCTGTGCTCGCGGCGGCTGTGTTCACCACGTTGCTGCTCGTGCCCGCAGCGCTGGCGGTAATCGGACCACGGGTGAACCTGTTCGATCTGCGAATCCCGTTGCGTCGCCTGTTGCGTCGCCTGCCGCCGGTCGCCGTCGATCCGGCCGCGAGTCGTTGGTACCGCGCGGTGACCGTGGTGATGCGTTATCCCGTGGTTGCCGCAGCGGCCGTGATCGCCGTGCTGCTGGTGCTCGGCGCGCCGTTCGTGTCGATCCGATTCGGATCTGCCGACGACCGGGTGATTGCCGGGGCATCCAGCCACGAGGTCGGCGATGCGCTGCGCACCGACTTCCGTGAAAATGCCATGGCGGGCGTGCTCGTTGCGCTGCCCGACTACCACGGGCCCATCGAATCGATCGGTGTCTACGCCGCGCAGCTGTCGCGTGTCGACGGTGTCACCTCGGTGGTCTCGGCCGCCGGTACCTACATCGGCGGCGCGCGCCTGGCCTCCGCGTTGCCCGATATGGCCGATGACGCGGGCACCTATCTCCGGATCGGCACTCGGCTCGATCCCTATTCGCCTGCGGGCATCGACCAGTTGGACCGGATTCGAGTGGTGGGCGCCCCGGGTCCGGCCCGCTTCGGCGGCGCCGCGGCGGAGAATGTCGATTCGCTGCATGCTCTCGGTGCGAAGGTTCCGCTGGCGATTGCGCTGATCGCGCTGTCCACGTTCGTGGTGCTGTTCCTCTTCACCGGCAGCGTCGTGCTGCCGGTCAAAGCGCTGGTGCTCAACACACTGTCGTTGTCGGCGACCTTCGGCGCGATGGTATGGATCTTCCAGGAAGGGCATCTGGCCGGACTCTTCGGTTTCGCTCCGACCGGCTATCTCGTGCCGACCATGCCGATTCTGATGTTCTGCATCGCTTTCGGTGTGTCGATGGACTACGAGGTGTTCCTGCTCTCGCGCATCCGTGAGGACTGGCTGTCGTTCGGCGACAACACGCATGCCGTGGCCATGGGCGTGGCGCGGACCGCGCGCATCTTCACGGCCGCCGCCTGCCTGATGGCCATCGCCTTCGCTGGGATGGTGACCTCGCACGTGTCGTTCATCCAATTGTTCGGCCTCGGATTGACGCTGGCGGTGCTGTCGGACGCCACCTTGATCCGCGGCGTGCTCGCGCCCGCGCTGATGCGGCTGATGGGCGCCGCCAACTGGTGGGCGCCGCGACACCTCGCGACTCTGCACGAACGCATCGAAATCTCCGAGACCAGCGTCGATCTCGAGCCAGTAGCCAAATGATCGAACAGGACACGACATGGCGAAATTTCGCACCGGCGTCATGGATTCGGGTGTCTACACCCGGTTTTCGCCCGACCTACAGTTCCGCGGCAGCCGCTCCTTGGCGATGGCAGGCGGCGCGGACTCGCTGTGGGTGACCGACCATCTGCCCTCCATCCTGCCCGCATCGATCTGGAACCCGAGGCACGTCGGCATCACCAGGCTTGCACCGCACGCCGACGGGATCTATGAACCATGGACCGCGCTCGGCTATCTCGCCGCGCACAACCGGCTGGCGCGGATGCGGCTCGGGGTCGGCGTCACCGATGCGGGCAGACGCAATCCGGCGGTGACCGCACAAGCCGCGGCGACGCTGCACCAATTGAGCAGGGGCCGGGCGATTCTCGGCATCGGCACCGGCATCCGCGACAACAACGAGCCCTACGGTGTGGACTGGAAAGCGCCGGTGGCGCGCTTCGAGGAAGCGCTGGCGACCATCCGGGCGCTGTGGGATTCGCACGGCAGCTTGGTCACTCGGGAGTCGGCGCACTTCCCGTTGCGGGATGCCGTCTTCGATATTCCGCCGTATCGCGGCACCCGGCCCGAGATCTGGGTCGCGGCGGGCGGCCCCCGAATGTTGCGCGCCGCAGGACGATACGCCGACGTGTGGTTCCCTGGCTTCGCGCAACAGCCACAGGATTACCAGCAGCGGCTCGAGCAGGTTCGCAGCGCGGCATCCGATGCAGGCCGTGATCCGATGGCGGTCGACGCCGCCGCGGTGTTCAGCGTGCTCACCGGTGCGCGACAGTCCGATGTCGACGAGTTGACCGACAGTGTCGGGGCGCGGGCGCTCACCTTGTGTGCCCCTGGCGAGATGTGGACAAGGCACGGCGCCACCCATCCGATGGGCGCGGATTTCGCCGGGCTGCAGGACCTCATTCCGCAGACCTTGGACGAACCGACCGTGCTCGAATACATAGAAAAAGTCCCGCGGTCGCTGGTGCGTGAATTCTGCCTGACCGGGACACCGGACGAAGTGATCGAGCAGCTTGCCAAATGGCGCGATAACGGCCTGCGTTATGCCGTGCTCATGAACCTGAGTGCAATTCATCCGAAAATGCGAAGCGGGATGTTGTCGAATGCGCCGCTCGTATCGATCTTGCGCAAGCTGAAACGCTTCTAATGCAACAAGATTGACGGCTGATCCACCCCGTGAATATTATGGGTATCGCGAGCGAAGAGGCTCGATCGATATTTATGCTGCGGGTGGGGTTCGGCATATCTAATTTCCGTAGACCAGGAGTGATAATGGTCGACATTGCAATTGTGGGTATCGGCTGCCGATTTCCCGGCGGCGTATTCGACCCGGAGAGCTACTGGAATTTTCTCCTCGCAAAGGGTGACGGCATCGTCGATATCCCGGTGGATCGCTGGAGTATCGAGAAGTACTATGACCCGGACCCGGACGCGCCAGGCCGGATGTACACCAGGCGCGGTGGCTTCCTCACCCAACCACTATGGGATTTCGATGCCGATTTCTTCGGCATCGCCCATCGGGAGGCCGCCATCCTGGACCCGCAGCAGCGGCTGCTGCTGGAGGTGACCTGGGAGGCGCTCGACGACGCGGGGATGGCCGGGCGGGTGTCCGGCCATTCCGTCGGCGTCTATATCGGCGGATTCATTCTCGACAACGTGCTCGGCCGCAGTGGCCCGCTGGTGCGAGAGGCCATCACGAATCACACCGCGATGAGCGCCTCGCACACCCTGCTGTCGAACCGCATCTCATATCTGCTCGACCTGCACGGACCCAGCCTGACGGTAGACACGGCGTGCTCATCGTCACTGGTCGCCACGCACTTGGCGGTCCAGGCGATCACGAACGGTGAATGCGAGATGGCACTGGCCGGCGGCGCCAACACCATGCTGCAACCGGAGACGTTCATCTCCATGTGCAAAGGTCGCTTCCTCGCCGTCGACGGCCGCTGCAAGACCTTCGACGCGGCCGCCGACGGGTACGGCCGTGCGGAGGGCGCGGGCGCGGTGCTGCTGAAGTCGTTGGATGCGGCTCAACGCGATAACGACCGCATCTACGCGGTCATCCGCGCGACGGGGGTCAACCAGGACGGTCGCACGATCGCCATCCCGGTGCCGAATCCCATTGCCCAGGAACAACTTGCGCGGCAGGTCCGCGAGGACGCCGGCATCGCGGGGCAGGAGGTGAGCTATCTGGAAGCGCACGGCACCGGCACCGCAGTGGGCGACCCGATCGAATTGACGGCGCTGGGGGCGGTATACGGCGCGGTGGACGGCCGCAGCGAACCGGTGCCGGTCGGCTCGGTGAAGAACAACTTCGGGCACACCGAGGCGGCAGCCGGCGTTGCGAGCCTCATCAAGGCGGCGCTGACGCTGCACCACCGCACCGTGGCGCCGCAATGCTCGCTCGATACGCCGAACCCGGATATCCCCTTCGGCGAGCTACAGCTGCGCGTGCCGCTGGCTGCCGAGCCGTTGCCCGCGGCACCCGGGAAGGGCATCGTCGCGGTCAACGGATTCGGGTATGGCGGCACCAATGCACACGTCGTGCTCGGTGAGGCGCCGCAGCCGGTAGCCGCACCCGAGGACGAGCGTCCGGTACTGCGCGTGCTGCCGGTCTCCGGACGTGGCGAGGCCGCCGTGCGGACGCTCGCGGGCGAGGTGGCGTCGGCGCTGGCCGAGCAGCCCATCGAGACGGTGACGGCGGCGGCATGGACCCGCCGCGCCCATCACCCGCTGCGCGTCGGGTTCGCCTACGAGAACGCCGAGGATCTGCGCGCCCAGCTGACCGCTTTTGCCGCGGGCGAGGGTCGCGCACCGAGCCGGATCATCGGCGACGGGGAGGTCGAGCCGGTCTTCGTGTTCAGTGGCATGGGTCCGCAGTGGTGGGGGATGGGCCGTGAATTGCTCACCACCGAATGCACTTTCGCGAGGGTGGCGCGCGAGATCGATCGTGAGTTCGTCGCGGTGGCGGGCTGGTCGATCCTCGACGAGATGCTCGCCGCCGAGGCCGATTCGCGCATTATGCAGACCGCGTACGCCCAGCCCGCCAACTTTCTGTTGCAGGCGGCGCTGGCCGCCGAACTCGCCGACTACGGCATCTATCCGTCGGTGGTAGTCGGTCACAGCGTCGGTGAAGTCGCCGCCGCATACGTCTCCGGTGCGCTGTCGCTGCGCGACGCGGTGACCGTCAGCTATCACCGATCCCGCTTGCAGGCCGCGACGGCGGGCACCGGCGGCATGCTCGCCGTCGGTATGTCCGAGGCCGACGCGCGCGAGCTGCTCGCGCGCACCGAGGGCATCTCGATCGCCGCGGTCAACAGTCCCGGCTCGATCACCCTCGCAGGCGACAGCCAGGACCTGGAGATGCTGCGCGACATGCTGGCCTCCACCGGCGTCTTCGCACGGACCCTGCGGGTCGAGGTGCCCTATCACAGCCACCTCATGGACCCGATCCTCGACGAGCTGCGTGCCGAATTGGCCTCGCTCGCACCGCGGGATGCGAAGGTCACCACCTATTCCACCGTGACGGCGGACGAGATCACGGGCGACACCTGGATAGGCGATTACTGGTGCCGCAATGTTCGTGAGCCCGTCCGGTTCGCCGACGCCATCGGTGCGTTGGTCGACGCTGGGCATCGGGTGTTTCTCGAGGTCGGGCCGCACCCGGTGCTCAGCGGCAACATCCGGGAGATGCTGATCCAGCGCGGCGTGGTCGGCGCCTCGGTGACCACGCTGGCGCGTGACCGGCGCGACCGCCGGCATGTGCTGCGCGCGGTGGCCGATCTGTATGTCGCGGGCTCGCTGGACGGTTCGTCGATCCCGGGCCGGTCCGCCTCGGTGGTCGGGCACGTCGATCTGCCCGCCTACCCGTGGCAGCGCAAGCGCATCTGGCACGACGAGCCGGTCACGTTGCTCGATCGGCTCGGCACACCGGACAGTCGTGCGTTACTCGGTGACCCAACCTCGGCGGTGTCGTCGGAATGGGAAGTGCAGCTTTCGGTTTCGCGACTACCCTGGCTGGCCGACCATGTCGTGGATGGTTACGTGGTGCTGCCGGGTGCCGCCTATCTGGATGCCGCGCTCAGCGCCGCGATCGAGCGCACCGGCCGCACGAGTGCAGGACTGGAGTCGGTGGAATTCGTCGCGCCGCTGGTGATCGACGAGCACGATGTGCCGGTGCTGCGGGTGACCGTCGAGGAATCGACGCGCCGCTTCATGATCCGCTCGCGTTCGGCCGATACCGTGAACTGGACATTGAACGCCCACGGCCGACTGATCGAGGCCGATTTCGAGCCGGCGCTCGAGAGCATCGGCGCACCGGCGGACGCTATGGTCATCGCGGGTCCGGATCTCTACCGCGCTCTGGCTTCTCGCGGGCTCGACTACGGGCCCGCCTTCCAGCGCATCGTGTCGGCCGTCGTCGGTAGAGACGCTGTCGTCGCGTCACTGGCGCCCATCGAGGTCGCCCACCGGCATCTTGCCCACCCGGCCATCGTCGATGCGGCATTGCAGTGCGTTGCCGCACTGGCCGCCGGTCCGGCGGCGGATTCCGATGTCGCCATCGTGCCTGCCTCGATCGCGGGCGTGCGGTGGCTCGGCGAGCTGCCCGAGCGCGCCAGGGTGGTGGTGACCAGGCATGGCAGCGATCCGCTGCGCGCCGATATCGTGATCGTCGGCGAGCACGGCGAGGTCGCGATGCGGATGACCGGAGTCGAGTTCCGTCCGGTCAGCGCGGCGGTCGATATTTCACATCAATTGGAACAGGTTTTCTACCAACCGATCTGGGAGATAATCGAGCCGGAGCTACCCGTCGAACAGCCCGAATCCGATGAGGTCGTCGTCACCGTCTGTGTCGGCCCCGACGCCGCCGATCGCGCGGTCGCGCTGCTGGGGGATCGGTCCGATCGGACCGTTGTGATCACCGACCCTGCCGGCGACGGTACCGACGAACAACTGCGACTTGCGCTGCGCACCGACGGGGCAATCGCCGGACCACGGATCCGGGTGGTCGTTGTCTTCGACACCGAATTTGCCGCCGCTCAGAACGTTTACTGGCTGGCCCGAATCGCGAACGCCGTCGAGGATCTGCGCATCGACGACGAGGCGGTACAAATTCGCGGTGTCCTGGTCACCGAACAGGCACTGTGCACGCCCGCAGACTCCTCGGCCCGAATCCGCCACGGCGCGTTGATCGGCGCGCGCCGGGCACTGCTCAACGAGCAGCCAGTAGCGCGGTGGCGACTGATCGATCTGGACGGAACCGCAGGGCAGCCTGCCGCGGATCTGATTCTGGCGGAGGACATCGTCGATGAGATCGCGGTGCGCGGTGACGCGTACTGGGCCGTGCGGCTCGAGCAGAACCTCGCGTCCTACCTCGAGCAGCGCGAGCAGACCGGACCGCTGTCGAAGCCCGAGCAATCCTTCGAGGTGGAGATCCCCAGGTCCCGGCTGATGTCGGATCTGGCGCTGCGTGAAACCGACCGGGTCGCGCCCGGACCCGGCGAGATCGAGATCCGGATGGATGCCGTCGGACTGAACTACAAGGACGCCATGAAAATCATCGGCGTTCTCACCGAAAAGGAGCTCGGCGAAACCTATTTCGGAATGACAGTGGGTATGGAGGGCTCCGGTCTGGTCGAACGGATCGGGCCGGACGTCACCGATATCGCCGTCGGCGACCGGATGATGGTGTGTGCGGGCGACATCCTGCGCAAGTACGTCACGATGCCCGCCGACGCGGGCGCGACGCTGCCGCATCCGCTTGCGCCCGGCGAATACTACGACCCGTTGACCTGCGGTTCTGGATTGCCTTTCCTGACAGCCGAATTCGGTCTGCGCACGCTGGCCAAGCTGCAACCGGGTGAGACCGTGCTGATTCATGGCGCTGCGGGCGGCATGGGCATGGCCGCGGTACAGGTCGCATTGAATATCGGCGCACGGGTGATCGCGACGGCGGGCACGCCGGAACGACGCGAGCATGTGCGGTCGGTGGGTGCGCACGAGGTGCTGAACTCGCGGTCGGCCGATTTCGTCGACGACATCGCGCAACTGACCGGCGGGCGTGGCGTGGACGTGGTCTACAGCTCGGCGCCGGGGGAGATCCTGCAGCAGAACTTCCGTGTCGCAGCGGAATTCGGCCGGATCATCGATATCGGCAAAGCTGATATATACACCGGCGGCGTCATCGATCTCGGGCCGTTCGACCGCAACCTCACCTTTATCGCTGTCGACATGGATCGGGCGCTCGCGCACGATCCGGAGATTCTGCGCAGGCCGATGCGGATCACTCAGCAAGCCCTGCGCGACGGCACCTACCAATACCTGCCCTACACCGCCTATCCGCTGGCGGAACTCGTCGCCGCGTTCGAGTCGGTAGCGAGGGCGGATCAGGTCGGCAGGGTGGTAGTGGACTTCCGCGAGGATCAACCGCCGGTGCGGCCGAAGCTGGAATATCCGCGGATCGACCCTGCCGCAAGCTATCTCGTGACGGGAGGATTCGGCGGCTTCGGTCTTGCCACGGCCCGCTGGCTGGTTCGGGAGGGGGCACGCAGGCTGGTGCTCGCGGGGCGCGGTGGTGCGGCCGGCCCACAGGCCCGCGCCCAGATCGCCGAATTCACCGAAGCAGGGGTCGAAGTGATCGAGGAGCGCCTCGACATTTCCGACTATGACGCCACAGTCGGTCTCATTGCCAGGATCGACGGCGCGGCCGGGCCGTTGCGCGGCATCTTCCACGCCGCCGGGGTGGTCAACAATCTGCCCATTCCGCAGATCACGCGCGAGTCCGTCGATGACCTGTTCGCCAAGGTGCGCGGCGCCGAGAATCTCGACCGGGCCACCGATGCGGTCGGTGTCGAGCTCGACATATTCGTGCTGTACTCCTCGATCAGCGCACTCGGCTGCATCACGCCGCAGATCGGTTACGCCGCAGCCAATGCCGCGCTCGACGCGCTTGCGGCCAACCGGCGCGGCCGAGGCGCGGCCGCGCTGTCGGTGAACTGGGGCTTCATGAGTGGCGGCGGTATGGCCGACACCACCGAGGCCCTGGTCGAGTACGTCAAGATGCTCGGCTTCCTCCCCATCGACATGGACAGGGCAACCACGCTGCTGCGTGAATGTCTGTCACTCGACACCGCACAGGCCGCGGTGGCCGATATCGATTGGGAGGTGTGGTCACGCGGCGCTCGGCCGTCCACCGACACCCACCGTTTCCGCCAACTGCTCGCCGAGATCGGCGTCGGTGGCGCATCGGGCGGCACGCTGCGTACCGAGATCCTCGCCTTGCCGACCGAGCAGCGGGTCGATTTCATCGCGCAGCGGCTCGCCGACCAACTCGCAGTGGTGCTCGGCGTGGAGACCGACACCATCAATATCGACGAGCCGGTCACCGACCTCGGTATGGACTCGTTGATGGCGATGGAATTCGGCGCCCGCACCGAAAAGGCGCTCGACCTCAAGATTTCCGCGCTCGAGATCAGCAGGGGCCTGTCGCTGCGCGGTCTCGGGACCAAAATTGTCAGCCAATTCGAGACGCCCGGCGACGAGCCGGTCGCGGCCTGAAAGGACGCGGCATGTCCACCGAACTGATCGCATTCGACACCATCGACGCCGTGTTGGGCCACCGGGAGGGCCGCTTCTTCGGCGAGGGCTACAAGCGAATTGCCCACCACATCTTCGATATCGCGTTGGACCACGACCCGGCAGGCCGGCCACGACTCACGGCCTCGGCCGGCGTGACCTATCCGCTCGACTGGTCGCAGAAGAGCTCCCGGGTGCTGGAGCCGCATCTCAGCAGCATCGATTGCTCGATCTTCGGCTATCGCCTGCTCGAGGTCATTCTGCGGGAGTTCTGCGGACTGACCGTGGGCGAAATCCGGTCGTCGTGGCTGTCCTACATCCAATTCAGCAGCGGCACTGCGGCGACCGAATCGCTCGACCAGTTCCGGATCGTCGCAACCGTCACCGCGGTCGGGGATTCCTCGATCACCGTCACCAGCGAGCTGGGTGCCGCCATGGCGTTGGAAGCGACTGTCACGCTACCGGTCACACCGCGATTACGAACCATGGAGCCACGCACCGTGCTCGAGGAAGGACACGGATATTTTCACGGCGCGGTCTATCAGCGCGGTCAATACCTGCGCAATGTCGTGATAGCCAATGCGGAAAGCCGGGCCGGCGCCGAATTCGAACTGGTGGAGCAGGATTCGCCAGGAGGCGGGCGCGGCGTCGCCGATGCCTATCAGCCATCGGTCACGCTGGTCGACGCGACGGTGATCCTGGCGCAGCTGTCCCAAGTCCTGCTCTACGAACTGGACAATATCGCCCGCAAGGACAGCGAAACGCTGTGGATGCGACGGATGACCGCCCGGGCCGCGGCTGCGCCGCCGCCCTACGAGCCCGGCTCGGCATCGACACAGATGGTGCGGTCGATGATTCTCACCTTCGGCGGCGGCGATTGGCGAATATCCACCTGGGAAGCGGATTTCGCGGGTTGCGAGATCCGATACGACCTGGCCCACCGACTTCCCGCGTAGTTCGCGGAACCTGTTCTCCGAGAAAGGCATCCCATGTCGGGAATCAATTATCGGCGCATCGTGATCTCCGGAACCTATTCCACCGGGAAGACCACCACTTCGACCGCGCTATCCTTGCTGACCGGCATTCCCCGGGTCGACGCCTCGTCGGCACGCGAGGTGGTCACCGAACTGTATCCGGGTATGCGGTTCCAGGATCTGAGCACCACCGAACTCATGGCGCTCGGCTTCCGGCGCCTGGAACTGCGGATCCAGGCCGAGGCCATCCTGGATGCCGAGGGCGGATTCATCGCCGACGGCTCCGTGCTCAACGAGTGGATCTATGGCACCACCCGGCTGATCACCGGCCCCAATCCCGGTTCGGCGCGATGGCACAAGGTGCTGAAGAACACCATCACCCTGCCCGGTCGACCGTTTTATCGCCGCTATCTGAATGCCTACGGGGACATGGCAAGACAGCGCGCCAGGCAGAACTACGACATCTTCTTCCACCTCCCGGTGGAGGTGCCGATGGATCCGGACGGCCATCGCCCGGTCGACGAGCGCTACCGCGCCCTTTCCGATCAGAAGCTGCTGCATGCGATCAGTGAACTCGGCCAGCCCGTGGTGACCGTGCGCGGCACCCCGGAGCAGCGGCTGGAATCGATCATGAAGGTACTGGACATTCCCACTGTGATGGATATCGATGTCGCGGTGAAGGAGGCGATGGAATTCGTGCGCTCCAGCCGGGAGCGGGTCCAGGAAGCGATCATCGCGCAGCAGGAACTCCCCACCCTTGCCAAGAAGATCAAGTTCGCTACCCGCGTTTAGGAGAAAACCATGACCGTTCTGTTGGATAAGACCAAGCGCTACAACCCGATCGACTCCTGGTTCTACGACAACTTCATCTCCGACGCGGTCCGTGATATGACCCCGACACTGTTCGACGACGTCGCCGCCGAATTGAAGGACAAGGCACAGGTCCTCGATGTCGGTTGCGGCGGTGGACAACTCGCGGTCGGCCTGGCTACTGCCGGCAAGCACTTGCAGCTCAGCGGCATCGATCTGTCGCCGCAGCAGGTCCGGCGCGCCCAGAAGCGCGGGGCGCCGCTCGGCGGTCGCATCCAGTTCCGGCAGGGTTCGGCGATGGATCTGCCGTTCGCGGACAACAGCTTCGACGCCGTCCTCAGTTCCGGGTCGATCAAGCATTGGCCGGATCAGCGCAAGGGCCTGTCGGAAATGATCCGGGTGCTGCGTCCGGGCGGTCTGCTGCTGATCATCGAGGCCGACCGTGGCTGCACCTTCGAGGATGCCCAAGGGTTCGTCGATCGGTGGCGGCTGCCGCGTCCGATGGCGCGTGCCTGCCTGCCGTTCTTCCGTACCTACATCGCTGGTTACGGTCTCGATCTGGAGGACGGACGGCAGCTCGTCGAGGATCTGCCGGTCGCAGGTGCGACGGTCGAACGCATCGCGGGCGAGCCGGGGATCCAGATCACCGCACGAAAAGTCGAGGTAGTGCAGCCGGTCTAGCCGCGTAGCGACAGACAGCGCAGGAGACGACCCGGAGTTCCGAACGGAACTCCGGGCGTTGCCTGTTGCTGATCCGGCAGGCGTCACCGAGGTGGCGGCGGTGACACTCACAGGAAACTGACAGCCGGTACACAGCGGACGTGATCCTGGGGTGCCGAGAATTCCGCTGTGACCAATGCCGCTGAGACGTCGATCAATGCCGATGGTGCGAGTTTGGTGGAGACAGCGGAGCTGAGATCGTCGCCGGGGGACCGCAGGCACTCCGGGTTGTCCGATCGGGCATGGGAATGCCTCGGGTTGGCGACGCTGCTGGTGGGGACCGGCGTCGTGTACCTATGGAACATCACCGTCAACGGCATGGGGAATGGGTTCTATGCGGCGTCGGCGCAGGCCGGGGCCGAGAATTGGAAGTCGCTGCTGTTCGGGTCGTTGGACCGTGGCAACTTCATCACCGTTGACAAACCACCGGTGTCGCAGTGGGTGATGGGGTTGTCCGGGCAGCTGTTCGGATTCTCCAGCGCGAGCATGTTGGTGCCGCAGGCATTGATGGCGGTGGCCGCGGTGGCGCTGCTGTACGGCGCGGTCGCTCGGGTGAGCGGGCGCGGAGCCGGACTGCTTGCGGGAGCGTCGCTCGCGTTGATGCCGGTGGCCGCCATGATGTTTCGGTTCAACAATCCGGACGCCGTCATGGTGCTGCTGATGACAGCGGGCGCCTACTGCACGATTCGGGCCCTGTCGCGGGCAGGCGCCGGGTGGCTTGCCCTTGCCGGGGTTGCGCTCGGCTTCGCCTTTCTTGCGAAGATGCTCGAGGGCCTGATGGTGTTGCCCGCATTGGGGATTGCCTATCTGCTCGCCGCGCCGACCACTCTCGGCAAGCGAATACTGCACCTGCTCGGTGCTGCCGCCACGCTCGTTGCGTCGTCCGGGTGGTATGTCGCGTTGACGATGTTGTGGCCCAAGGATTCTCGCCCCTACATGGCTGGTTCCACGGATGACACCTTCATGGACCTGGTGTTCGGCTACAACGGGTTGCAACGTATCCAGGGCCGCGACGGCGGAGCCGGGCGAGCTGGTATGCCTGCTGGTGTCGAGCCGCAGGAGGCCTATCCCGGGCGCGGGGGCTCCGGATTCGGCGGCGTCGGCTCGCACGCGGGCGGCGCCCGACTGTTCACCGGTGAAATCGGATTCGAGATCAGCTGGCTCATTCCCGCGGCGCTGCTCGCCTGCGTATTGGTGTTGATGGCCCGTGGTCGTCGTCCGCGCACCGATCTCGTCCGAGCGGGTGCGGTCGTCTTCGGCGTTTGGTTGGTAGTGGACGGCATCGTCTTCAGCTACATGAACGGTGGCATGCACGCCTACTACACCCTCGCGATAGCGCCCGCGATCGCCGGACTGTTCGGGCTCGGTGTGCTCGAAATGTGGCGGCTGCGCGATCGCACCCTCGGTCGGTACGGCTCCGCGGCACTGATTCTCGCGAGTGGTGGCTGGGGTTTCATACTGCTACAGCGCAATTCGGATTGGTTGCCGTTACTGCGATGGGCGGTTCTCGCCGCTACGATTGTTGCCGCCGTCGGCGTTGTCGCCACCTCGTGGTCTGGGCTGCGCCGCTTCTCGACCGTGCTGATCGCCTTTGGTGTCCTCGCAGGGCTCGGCGGCACGTCGGCATACGCGGCGGCAACGTTGGGGCAGGCGCACACCGGTGGCAGCCCCGTCGTCGGCCCTGCCGAGCCGGGACGGAGGGGTTCCGGCGGCTACTCGGGTGCAGACGCGGCGAGCCCACAATTGGACGCGATGCTGCGAGCCACCACGACGCGATGGTCCGCGGCCATCGATCGCTCCTCGCCCGCGGCCGCGCTCGAATTATCCAGCGACACTGCGGTAATGGCCATCGGTGGCTTCAAGAACGACCCCACACCGACGCTCGGCGAGTTCCAGGACTATGTGAAGAAGGGCGAGGTCACCTACTACATCGTGATGCCGCCTCGGAACTTCCGAACCGAGCCAGGGCAGCAACCGGCACCGGATCAGCGGCCGGCAGCCGGCCGAGATCCGGCGCAGGGCCAAGGGTCTGCACTCGGTGCAGGGCAAACGATGGACCAGGGCCCCGCATCGAACCAAGAGGCAGCGTTGGGCGAGGGGCAGACCTCGGGCCGGGGCGGATCACAGAGCAGCAGGCACGCTGACATCGCGGAATGGGTCGGGGCTACTTTCACGCCGACCTCGGTAGGCAACGCCACCGTCTACAACCTGTTGCAGCCCAAGTAGCCCGGTTGCCACCGCCGCCGCAGCTCAGGGCTCGATCGTCCCCGGCATCGCAGTGCCGCGGAGGTGATGGCGGAAGGCGAGACGGACGATGTCGGCGATGTCCGGGTGGGCGATGGCGTACACATTGTGGCGGCCGGACTTTCGAGCGTGAACCAGACCTGCCAGCTTGAGCTTCGCCAGGTGTTGACTCACCGCGGGGACGGTTTGCCCGATTTCGGCGGCCAGGGTTCCGACGTCGCGCTCGTCCTGACTGAGCAGCCACAGGATCTGAAGGCGGGCGGTAGCGGCGAGCATGCCGAAAACTGCTGCCGCGTCGTGTAGTCGATCTGCCGGGATGGGACCCGGCGATTCGCCGTGCTCGGTCACTTCCGCCTCCACCGTGTGGGTAGCGTCGCACGATGCGAATACTTGCGCAACTGATCGACCGCGTTCCCGACGCGATATGGCCCCGGTACAAGGCCGGTGCGTTCGGTCTAGATGGCGGCCAGAAAGACGTGCGCGACGGCTTCCAGTCCGTATTGATCGATCGCATCGAAACGGGCCGGAATCGGGCTGTCGAGATCGAAGACTCCGATGAGTTCGCCATCGCGAACGAGCGGCACGACGATTTCCGATCGGGTGTCACCGTCGCACGCGATATGCCCGGGAAAGGCATGCACGTCGGGCACGAGTTGGGTTTCTCGCGTATCGGCGGCGGTTCCGCACACGCCTTTGGCGAGTGCAATTCGGACGCACGCCGGTTTGCCTTGGAACGGCCCGACAACGAGTTCTCGCCCGTCATAGAAATAGAAGCCGACCCAATTCAGATCGGGTAGCGCGTGGAATACCAGCGACGACAGGTTGGCCGCGTTGGCGATGCGGTCGGGCTCACCGGTGACCAGCGCTTCGGCCTGCTCGACGAGCTGGCGGTACTGCTCGGACCGGTCGCCGGAAAGGTCGGGAACGGTGAATGACATGGGTGAATCCTAGGGCGTTCCCACGAGGAGGTGTGCTTCGATCGAACCCGTTTCGCCACTGACCTCACATTGTCGAGCCTTCCCAACATCGGAGGTACCGGACGGAGTTCACCGAGCTTCGGTTGCGCGACAATCGGCTGACGCGCCAACGTGAGATCGGAAGGCTGGTGCACCCCGACTACACGGCACGACCTGACCGCCGGAACGACCAGCAGGAGATATCGGTGAGTCAGCCATTGCCGATCGACTCGGGCGAACTTCGCGCGATGGTGTCGACGCTGGAGCACCTCATCTCGGCGGCGTCTCGAACCGTCGGTGAACTGAAGGCTGCCATTGCGAGCGCCGAAGCGCTCATGGACAGTGGCCGGCGCGATCACCTCCCGGGCTCGCCGATCTCGGGTGCCCATGACGTGGCACTGCCGCCCGTCACCGACACGAGTGCGGTGGTCTCGAAAGTCAATGGTCCGTCGGCGGGCATCCCCGTCGTCCGCAAGCCGGGCCCCACGCCCTGGTCACGCAGGCCACCGGTTGCACCTGCGAGCTCATCCTGCCGACCCGCGTCCGTTGCATCCTCTCGACCGTCCGCGCCACGCACGCCGAGCGCCACGGGCGTCGCTGTGTCTGCGTTTGGTGT
>NZ_JBKOQN010000017.1:61345-155586 GCF_046764895.1 Nocardia sp. CWNU-33
TGTGTCGACTGGTGGTGGGTCCGATGTGCCTGTGTCGGGTGTGGTGAGTGCTGGTGTTGGGCCTGTCGTACCGAGTGTCGATGCTGGAGCTGTGTCTGCGTTTGGTGTGTCGACTGGTGGTGGGTCCGATGTGCCTGTGTCGGGTGTGGTGAGTGCTGGTGTTGGGCCTGTCGTACCGAGTGTCGATGCTGGAGCTGTGTCTGCGTTTGGTGTGTCGACTGGTGGTGGGTCCGACGTGTCTGCGCCGCGCCTGCCGAGCCCTGATGCCGGAGTCCGGCATGCGCTCGACCTACCGAATACTGATGCCACTGACGTGTCTGCGCCCCCTAAGCCGAGCACCGGCGCGACCGTTGTGCCCGCGCCACGGCGTCGTTGGCGGGCCAGATCTCGTCACCACGATTCCGTGATATCGCGACGACCGACCAGCGCCGGGACCGATGACGCGATGCGAATCGCCCGCGAGATGGCGGCTAAACACGATCTGGAGATCATCGGGTTCGACACGGCCGGCATCTCTGAACCCACCATTCGCGAAATCGCGGTTGCTGTCGACGACATGCTTGCGAAATATCCGATTCCACTGCGCGGCATCGAGATCACCGAAACGCATGACGGCACGCCGTCACGCCTGGTGCGGGAGCAAGTTTCTGAGGGGGAGCAACCGGGGCCCCCAGCGAACTGGATCGTCCTCGACAGGGTCTCCGTCGCGAATCCGATCCGTGCGGCCGGGGCGGTGGCCTCGGCAACCCGGACTCGCGCCGATCGGCACGATTACGACGAGCGGCCGGTGTACGTGACGATCGTTCGCGAATTCGGTCGAGCACTCGATACCGCCGGCAATTTCCGTGCGCACCAAGAAGCGCAGCGAACACTGATCACCGAGAGTTTGCGTGGTGGAGGAAGTTTCGGTCACGGCTTGCTCGACCCCGGCACGGCATTGGTCGAAGGGTTCACCGAGGTCGTGTTGCGGGGAGAAAAGGCAGGAGGGGTGGCGACAGCGCTGCATGGAGCGCTGGTGCAAATGGCAAAGGCCATCTCCGTCGACCCCGATGAACCGTAACCATTGCATTCGAAAACTCGGAATTCCAGTTCACCCATTGATTCTCGGTGATCGCAATATTGCGAAGTCTGTGCAGGCCGAGCTTCTCGAACACCCTGGCCACCGCCGGACCGATCCGCCGGGACACCGATCCGATCGCAAAGATTCAAACCCTCGTGCCGACCGGATAACGGTGCTGGAGTAGAAGGAGCGCCGGGTGCTCGGCCGTGCCCGGCCTCCGATCGACGGGTTCCCCCGACAACATTGGAGCAGCAGCTATGACCACTGTCGATGCCGCGACCGACGGTGTGTCGGGCGGCGATGCACCCGAAGTGGTGGCGCACGCGTCGCTCGCGGTCGCCACGGCCGATGTGCTGTCCGACCGAGCCGCCAACGAAGTGTCGGCTGCGCTGTTCGAGGTGGGTGGAACACGCAGCGTCGCAACGGATCTGAATCTGCACCACTTCTGGCGCAATGCGCGCACGCACACGCTGCACGACCCGATTCGGTGGAAGTACCAGCACATCGGCCGAGCATTGCTGCACGACAAGCCACCACCGCTGCACGGGGTGATCTGACCCCAACCATCAGCCGAAAGTGCCAGAGCGAGACAAGGATACGAAAGTGACAGTGACGGTCGTCGTCGGAAACCCCAAACCCGCCTCTCGAACCCTGACCGCGGCCGCCCTCGTCGCGAAGAGGCTGCGCCCGGACACCGAGCCCGTGGTGATCGACCTCGTCTCCTTCGGTGCGGGCCTGCTGTCGTGGGGCGACCCCGCGGTCGCCGCGGCGGTACGCGCCGTCGCGGCCTCGGAGCTGGTCGTGTTCGCCAGCCCCACCTTCAAGGCCACCTACACCGGCCTGCTGAAGCTGTTCCTCGAACAATTCGACGGCGGCACCGGACTAGCCGATGTCGTCGCTGTCCCGGTCATGCTTGGCGCAGGTCCCGTCCATGCGCTGGCGCCGGATCTGCTGCTGAAGCCGGTACTCGTCGAACTCGGCGCGACAGCGGCCCTGCCAGGCCTCTACCTCTCGGACCGCACATTCCAGGAAGACGGTGTGATCGAGCGCTACGCCGATCGGTGGCGTGCCGTCGCGCAGGCACTAGGCACAAGGACCGCGAATCATGCATGACCTCTTCGAGTTTCCCGCCGACGGCGCGGGCCTGCGCCGCGCCTTCGCCAGCTTCCCCAGCGGCGTGGTCGCGGTATGCGCCGAGATAGATGGCGTCCGGCACGGCCTGGCAGTGAGCACCTTCGTCCCTGTCTCGCTCGACCCGCCCCTGGTTTCGTTCTGCGTGCAGAACAGTTCGGCGACCTGGCCGAAGCTGAGCCGCGCGACCCACCTCGGCCTGAGCCTGCTCGGCACCCATCAGGAAGACGCGGCCCGAGCACTGAGCACCCGCAATGGCAATCGCTTCCACAATGTCGACCTCTACCGTGGCGCTACCGACGCGATTTTCGTCGACGGCGCCTCCGCCTGGATCGAAGGCGTCGTCGAGGTCCAGGTGCCCGCGGGCGACCACGCCGTAGTTCTGCTCCGCATCAACCGCCTCGCCGCCCCCGGCGAGGTCGACCCACTTGTCTTCCACGGCAGCAAGTTCCGCACGCTGCATCCGCACAACGAAGTCAGCGAGATAGCCGGCTGACAGACAGGATCCCCTGATACTCCGAGAACGCCGAAAACAGACCCATGGGTACGACACTCGCATTGTGCGGCCGGGGATTCTGTCGCGCTGGTGAACACTTGCGCAACTGATTGACGGACACGCATGTTCGGGTTTCTAATGAATGGTGGCGCAATTCGTGCGCCGGGATCAACCACACGAAGCGGGGTGAGCGGCAGATGCCGGATGACAGTATCGACGTTTACAGCCGGGCTGCTCTCGCGAAACGGGTTGTGCCCGCTCGTCGTTGACCTGTGCGCGTCGTCCGTGGCCGCGAGTCGTCGGCAGCGACACACATCCAGCAAACCTCTCGACCCGACAGGCCGGTGCCTCGGACCTTCCGAGCGCCCGGTCTATTGCGTTCGGTACGGCCTGGCGAATCTCGCTGTGGTCGGCCGATACCCGGGTGCGGCTCGATGCTGCGCGCAGCCACATCAAGACGACGGCAAGTATTGGAGCCCTACCATGGCTACCCTGTTCGACAAGGTCGAACCACCACATCGCGCACCGAATCTGGAGCGCCAGGCGATCTGGTTCACGATCGGCCTCTATCTGCTGATCAGTGCGGCCCTGCTGACGATGCACTATGTGCATGTGCAACAGTCGGTCGGCGCGTCGTCGGTCTCACCCGCACACTCCTCCTACGGTCAGTAGCCGATGACAACGACCGCCGCGGCCGTGCTCACCGACCGATTCGACACCGAAGTTCTACAGCAGCACTGGATTCCACTCTCCGCCACCGACTCCGACACCGCGGCGGTGCTGCGGGAGCGGCTCGGTGTCGATTTCGCGACGGCGAGGAATCGAGTATGGGAGACGGACGATTTCGTCTACTTGCCGGTCGTCGTCAACCACAAACGTGGCGAAACCATCGAACGCGACACGATCATGTTCGCCCTCGGCAGCGACTTCCTGGTGACGTTGCAACCGGACGGTCCCTTCACCCTGTTCGATAAGGCCGTCGCCAAGATGCGCCGCAATCCGGCGCTTACCGGCTCCCCGCACGGCGTGATGTACGCGCTGCTATGGGCGCTGAACGAGGAATCGGAGCGGGTGATCCACTACGCAAGCGACGCACTCGAAGCGATGAACGACGACATCGAAATGGCCACCAACGGCTACGACCGCCGCGGCCGCGAGATCGGCGTTGCGGACATGCGCGGCACTATGTCCCGGATGAACGCGGCCGAGCAGATTGTCTCGCGCGTCCAGGAGACCCAACTGCAACTGGCCCGCGCTGCCCGCCACCTGATGGCCGACACGCGTGTCGGCGACCTCGAAAGCTTGATCGCCATCCTGATCGCCGATATGGACGGCGTAAAGCAACACGCGGGTTTCGAGCACGACAAGGTGCGCTATCTGCAACAGTCGGTGATGACCTGGCTGGATGTGAAGCAGAATCAGATCGTCAAGGTGTTCACGATCATTACCGCCGTCTTTCTGCCGCCGACGCTGATCGCGACGTTCTACGGCATGAATTTCACCTGGATGCCGGAACTGGAATGGCAGCACGGCCTCCTGGCCACCACAGTGATGACCCTGGTGGCGGCGGTGATTCCGTTGGTCTATATCAAACGGAAGGGATGGTTGCGCTGAACGTTCAGCTCGTGATGACGCCGAACCATGCGGAGGCGGCGATGAGGATCAGCGCGATCCCGATGGCAGCGTGAGTGGTGTAGGCGTGACGCACGGCGACCCCTTCAGGAGAAGTTGAAGCGCTCGGTGTGGACATTCCCAGGGACTCCCACGGCAGATATGTATGCGGATGTTGCGATCGCTGACAACACGCTACTTTTCCGCGCACGCAGCGGGGCGTATTTCGCGCGCGGTGTCGTCGCGGAATCGAAGAATTGTTATCCGTTCGCAGCTGGTGACGGGCGTCGGCTCGGCGTCACGATCGGGATCGGAAGTATGAGCGGTCGGGCGTGATGTGATCGGCGTCGACGAGGACGGCAAATGCGGCCGCTTTGCGGGCACAGCGACGAGTCCGGCAATTCATGTGCTGCTGCATCACCGTGTGCGCTTGGTCGATTGTGAGGGAGGTTTCGGGGGCGGTGTGGGCATTCGCCCGTACCGCGGGAATCGACGATTTGTTATCACGACGAGGACTTTTGTCTCGGCGAGGCGGCGGCGAAGATGGCAGGAAAATGAGCGGTCGATGGAGCAGGGACGGGTGCCAAACGACTACGGTTGCGAACGTAGTCACGACAGTGACCAGGGAAATGTGGAGTGGGGTCATCGAATCGACCGCCTGTCTTGCGGGTGACAAAAACCAGACCGGGTAGCAGGACACCGGGTGGGAGTGCATCGCACTCGGCCGCGGTATCACTGTTGCCAGCACCTGCTCGGTACCGACCGAGACTCCAGCAGGGCCGATCAGTGTGTACGACCAAGAGAGCCGATTGTGTTTGTCAGGCTATGACAGCGTCTGCGCTGCCGCTCTTGTGGAGCGGCCGGCATCCTCGCAGCGTACGCGGATACCAGCCATTGATATGACAATTTGGATATTCCGTTCACAATTGTGTAACCGCCAGGACAACAGACTGTCGGTCGTGCAGTCATCGGTAAGGGGGACTCGAAGGGTAGGCAGGCACCGGTGGCCGGCACGGATTACGGTTCGCCCATGACTACTGACGAGCCTGCCGATCGACCTGTCCGCCACCTGCGGCTGCGGGGCTGGATCGCCCCGATCGCCGTGGTCACGCTGCTCATGGCGCTGTTGGCGACGATGTATCTCGCGTACGTGGTCAATCCCACGAAGAACCTGCACGATTTCCCGGTCGCGCTCGTCAATCAGGACGACGGCGACGTCCTCGGTGACAAGCCGGCCAACGTGGGCAACCAGATCACCGAGGCACTGGTCGCGAACCTGCCATCCGACAAGATCGACCTGCATGTCGTCGGATTCGCCGAAGCCCAGCGGCAGCTACGGCAGGGGCATGCTTACGGCGCCATCGTCATACCCAGTGATTTCACCAAACGGCTGGCAATTCTCGGCGCCGCCGGTGTCGTGCCGGGAGCCGTCGAGCAGCCCGTGATCACCGTGCACACGAACCCGCGCGCCGGCAGCTTCGCCACCGCGGTCATGCAGCGCATTGCCGACGAAGCATTGAGCCGGGTCGACGAAACAGTCGGCAAGCAGCTCATCAATACCGTGCACGCCAAGTTGCAGCCGAGTCCAGGCACGCCCGGGACCGAGCTTGCGGGCGCCAGCCAACTGATGCTCGCCCATCCGATCGAGGTGGTGGTCGCGCCGTATCGTCCGCTGCCCGACGGCACCGGACAGGGTCTGTCCGCGTTCTTCTACACGCTGCTGGTCTTGCTCGCGGGCTTCACCGGCGCGATGACGATCCACTCGATGACCGATTCCGCATTGGGATTCGCGCCGACCGAATACGGGCCGTGGTATGTGCACTATCCGTCGGCCCCGATATCCCGGTTCCGAACCCTGCTGCTGAAGTGGGCGATCCTGGCCATCACCGCACCCATTGTCTCGGCACTTTTCCTCGGCGTCGCCACGCTGTTGGATGTGCCGCTGGACCACCCGTTGGCCCTGTTCCTCTACTGCGTGCTCGCGATTATGGCCGTCGGCGTCACCGCGCTGTCGGTGCTCGCCGCTTTCGGCACCGCGGGCCTGCTGGTCAACCTCATCTTGTTCATCGTCCTGGGCCTGCCGTCTTCCGGTGGCACCGTCCCCATCGAAGCCACACCGGAATACTTCGCCTGGCTGGCTACTTTCGAGCCGATGCACCAGGTCTTCCTCGGCGTCCGGTCGATTCTGTACTTCAACGCCAACGGTGCGGCCGGGTTGTACCGAGGCACCGGGATGGCGATGCTCGGCTTGGCCATCGGGCTGTTGGGGGGCGCTGTGGTCACGCGCTTCTACGACCGAAAGGGGTTGCAGCGCAAACCTGCTATGGCCGCACAGTCCGGTCGTTGACGGACTCCCTCACGAGCCGCCCGCGGCCTCGGCGTAGTACGGCGATAGTCGGAGCATCGCGCGTTCGGCGAACGGGCGACTCAGCGGCATCAAGTGGCGCTTCCAGCCGAGTGTCGCGGCGATATCGGCGGTGATGGTGTCGAAGTCGCAGCGCTGATACCAGAGCATCCGCTGGCTCGCCTCGGTGTCGAGCCAGTCGGTGGCGTAGGTCTTGTCGCTGAACGCCGACTCCGGCAACATCCGCAGCCCCAACGCACGGAGGACACCGGCGACGTACTGTCGGTAGGTGACCTGGCACGCGGTGCCGCCGCCGATAAACATCGTTGTGCCCCAGACCAGTTCGGTCTCCAATGCGTTGGCCATGGCCAACGCGGCGTCTGCGGGGTGGAGCACCTCGATCCGGTTGTCGAGGCCGATCTCGAACATGATCGGCTCTGCCCTGCGCACGCCGATGATCGGCACGTCGGCGAAACGCGGGATGAACCAGGTCAGTCCGCTGCGCCGCACCAGCGCCTCGCCCTCGATCTTGTGTCGGCTGTAGGCATCGGTGGCCCGTAGCGGATCCTCGACGTGGCGCGGCGGCGGCTTGTCCAGCGTGCGACCGTGCACGTCGAAGGTAGACGCGAAGATCAGCCGGGGCGATTTCGACTGTGCGCGGCAGGCGGCGATCACGTTGGCGGTGCCCTCGACATTGACCTGCCTGGCGTACTCGGGATCGTCATCGCTGGCCGGTGGAATCACTGCCGCGAAATGCAGCACCACCTCGACACCGGCCACCGCATCGGCGACCGCGTCCGCGTCACGGATGTCTACCCAGCGGACATCGGTGACGGACACGAATCGCGCCGCACGTCGCTCGTCCGCGGGCGTGCGCGCGGCCAAGCAACGGACCTCATGTTTGCGCCGCAGCAGCTCGGCGAGCACATGTGAGCCGATATTGCCGAACGCTCCGGTGAGCAACAGTTTCACTACCGCACCACATTCTCGCGGGACTGTCTTTCCTGCCACGGTATCTGCTCCGACCTGTCGATGGCCGCTCGCGGCATGGTCGGTTGCCTGTCGGATCAATATTGCAGTTTGTGAAATATTGCAGATCATGCTAAATTCTCTGACATGTCTCAGGCGAAGCGCGACGCGCCACCGATGGGTCTGCGCGAGCAGAAGAAGCGCAGGACCCTCCTCGACCTCAGCCTCGCCGCGCGGCGTTTGGCGGTCGAGCATGGGCTCGACGCGACGACCGTCGATGGCATTGCGAAGGCGGTCGGGGTCTCGCCGCGCACGTTCTTCAACTACTACGAGACGAAGATGGACGCGGTGGTCGGCCCGGTCGGCGAGATCGGCACACCGGAACTGCGGGAGCAGTTCATCGCGGGCGGTCCGACCGGCGTCCTCATCGACGATCTCACCTGGCTGTTCGCCTGGGGATTCGAGCCGGAAAGCGAAGTGCGCGAAGGAATCTCGTTGGTGACAGAGATCATCAAGACCGAGCCGAGGGTGTTAGCGGCCTTCGTCGCCTCCGGTGTCCGGCTGGAGGCCGCCATCGGCGAACTTCTGACGGCGCGGATGGGTGCTGCGGCAACACCCGAATTCGCCGCGCTCACAGCGGGACTCGTGACGACCATCACCTCCAGGGCGGTGATGTCCTTGGCTGATGACCCAACCGGGTCACTGGCGACTGCAATACGCGATCACTGTGCAATGGCTGCTCGGTTGTTCGACCAGCCGGCCGGCTCGAAAAGGAGACATGTCGATGACCACGACGGCTGCTGATTCGCCGCCTACCCCCATTGTCCTGACCCAGAAGCGGATCTGGCTGATCTTCTCCGCGCTGATCGCGGGGATGTTCCTGGCCAGCCTCGATCAGATGATCGTCGGCACCGCGATGCCGACCATCGTCGGCGATCTGGGCGGCATCTCCCACATGGCCTGGACCGCCACGTCGTATCTGCTCGCCACCACCATCGTGATGCCGATCTACGGCAAATTCGGCGATATGTTCGGCAGGCGTTGGCTTTTTCTGTTCGCGATCACAGCGTTCACCGCCGCCTCGATCGGTGCGGCCGCCTCGACGGGCTTCTGGGAGTTCATCGTTTTCCGCGGGCTGCAGGGTGTCGGTGGTGGCGGCCTGATGATCCTGGCGCAGGCCATCATCGCGGATGTCGTGCCTGCCAAGGATCGTGGCAAGTACATGGCTCCGATGGGCGCTGTGTTCGGCATCACTTCGGTCGCGGGCCCGCTGCTCGGCGGCCTCTTCGCCGACCATATCGACTGGCGCTGGTGCTTCTGGATCAACGTGCCGATCGGAATCGCGGCGCTGGTCATCGCATTCCGCTATCTGAACATCCCCAGCCACCGGCCCGAAAGCCGGCCCGACTATCTCGGTGTCGTGTTGATGTCGTCGGCGACCACGCTGCTGATCCTGATCACCGATTGGGGTGGCAAGCAGTACGCCTGGGGTTCGACGGTGATCGTGACGATGATGGCCGCGCTCGTGGTCGTGGTCGCTGCGTTCGTGATGGTGGAGGCGCGCGCCGAGGAGCCGATGCTGCCGCTATGGCTGTTCCGTAACCGGACCTTCGTGCTGACCTCGGTGATCGGATTCCTGGTCGGTCTCGTGATGTTCGCGGCGCTCGCCTTCATCCCGACCTACCTGCAGATGGCTACCGGCGCCTCCGCGTCGGTCTCCGGCCTGCTGTTGATACCGATGATGGTCGGGCTGATGCTCACCCTGATGACGTCGATGGCCGCGATTACCAGGACCGGCCGATACCGGGCCTACCCGCCGCTGGGTGCGGCGCTGATCGCCCTCGACATGCTGTGGTTGACCCGCTTGGACGCGAATACCGCGATGTGGGTTGTTTCGGCGATGCTGTTCGTGATGGGCGCCGGACTCGGCTTGCTCATGCAGATCATCGTGCTCGTCGTACAGAATGCCGTGGCGCCCAATCAGATCGGCACCGCAACCAGTGCCAACAACTACTTCCGGGAAATGGGCGGGGCGCTCGGGGTAGCGATCTTCGGCTCCATCTTCACCAGTCGGCTGACCGCCGGCCTCACCGAGGTGTTCGTAGCGCACGGGCCGGAGGCGGCGGCGTCGAAACTCGATCCGGGCGCGCTGGTGCCGTCGGTGGTCAAGCACTTGCCGGACAACCTGCACGACGCGATCGTCGGTGCGTACGTCGACGCGCTCGTACCCGGCTTCTGGTACCTGATCCCCGGCGCGTTGCTCGCCTTGCTGCTCGCGTTGTTCATTCCGCACCTGAAACTCTCCGATGAGGCGGGCATGGTCGCCCGCGGCGAAGCGGTGATGGCGGAGGCCGACGATCGTGAGCCGGACCCGGAGCTGGTAGCCGAACGCTGAGATCACCTGCGCGACACCGCCATCGGATACGACAATGTCGTGCTCGATGGCGGTGTCTGCCAGTGTCTGCCGCACCTACCCGGGCGCGCGCTGAATCATTACCTCCGGCGTAATCGACTCGCCGACCGGAACCGGGCATGGTTGAGGCATCCGGTTCGAGCAATCGAACTGGAGGACCAAAACCGTTACGACAGAGGAGAATTCAGCATGTCGCAGTATGAGGATGCGGTGGGCCGGTATTTCACGGCGTGGAATGCCACCGACGACGAGGCACGCGCCGCGGCGGTCGCCGCCGCATGGACCGAGGACGGGTCCTACACCGATCCGCTTGCCGACGTCAGCGGGCATGGGGATCTGGCCGCGGCGATCGGGGGCGTGCAGCAGCAGTTCCCCGGTTTCGAGTTCCGTGTGGTCGGCGCTGTGGACGGGCATCATGACACCGCTCGGTTCTCGTGGGAGTTGGTCTCGGTGGCCGACGGGAGCGCGCCGGTCGCCGGGTCGGATGTGATCACGCTGGCACCGGACGGGCGCATTGTCGGTGTATACGGCTTCCTGGACCGTGTGCCGTCGGCGTAATCGGATCCCGATCCGCAGCACGAGGGCGCGGCGGAGTCACCCTGGCATCGACGATGACTTGCGCCATATGGTGCAAGCGCGGGCACAACGACACAGGGCCCGCCGCTGACCGCACCCCTGCTCGAGCGTGCCGAGCAGGGTTTCGCCGCGTGTTGCACGGATCGGCGTTGACCTCGTCCGGCGGCCCCGATTTGCGCCGGCGGCGAACAGGGTGCGCAATCGGCTGCGAAAGGCGCATCCTGGTGAGGGCAGGTTATGAGTCGGGCAGCAGGATGGGGGCCGTCGTGGACGACGAGTCGATTCGGTCCTCGGCAGAACGGGCGGAAAATGCTGCGATGGACGCCTATTCGCGGACAGTGATCGCGGTCGCGGCATCGGTGACGCCGCACGTGGCGAGCGTGCGGACGCGGCGGGGGTCCGGGTCGGCGGTGGTGTTCACCGACGACGGCTTCCTCTTGACCAACGCGCACGTAGTCGGCTCGGCCAGTAATGGCGAGGTGGTCTTCGCCGACGGAGTGGAATCGCGGATCGACGTTGTCGGCATCGATCCGCTGTCGGATCTCGCGGTGCTGCGGGCCCGTGGCGGAGCGCCCGGCGCGGTCGTTCTCGGCGACGCCGACAAGCTGGTCGTCGGCCAGCTGGTGGTTGCGGTAGGAAGTCCCCTGGGGTTGGCGGGCTCGGTCACCGCGGGCGTGATCAGTGCGCTCGGCCGTGCCGTGCCGGTCGCGTCGCGGCGGGCGGGGCGGGTGATCGAGGACGTGATCCAGACCGACGCCGCACTGAATCCCGGCAATTCCGGTGGTGCGCTGGCAGATTCGTCGGGTCGAGTGGTCGGGGTGAATACCGCGGTGGCGGGCGTCGGCCTCGGCCTTGCGATTCCGATCAACACGACGACCCGGCGCATCATCAGCACCTTGCTCAGCGAGGGGCGGGTGCGCCGGGCCTACCTCGGTCTGGTCGGGGTGCCCGCGCCGCTGCCGGCGAATGTCGCCGCGCGTACCGGGCAGCCTGCGGGCGTGCGCGTTGTGGAGGTGGTACGCGGCGGTCCCGCCGACCATGCCGGATTGCGCCGCGGTGATCTGGTGCTCAGCGTGGCGCGCTCGGAAGTGCGTGATGCGCAAGGCATTCAACGTCAACTGTTCGCCGAAGCGATCGGGGTCTCGTTACCGGTGACGGTGCTGCGCAACGGAGCGATGGTGGACGTGTTCGCGGTGCCGATCGAGCTGACCGTGGACTGACGCGCTGTGCCGTCGTCGGTGCCCTACTCGGACACCGAGACCTGCGTGGTGGCAGCCGCTGCGGGGGCGGATTCGTGGGTCTGCGGCCATCGCGCATCGATGACGAGGCCGACGATCCCGACGGCAATACAGACGGCCGACACCACGAACATGGCGGGATGGGTGCCGCCGGTGAGCGCGTCGCCGAGGATGACGGTGCCCACGGTGCCGGGCAGGATGCCGGCGACGGTGGCGACCAGGTAGGGCCAGAACCGGATCGAGGACAGCCCGCAGCAATAGTTGATCACGGAGAACGGTGCGAACGCGATCAGCCGCAGCGAACCGACGGCCAGCCAGCCGCGGCGTTCCAGACGATCGTCGATGGCGCGCACGGCCGGGTGGGTGAGGTGCGCAGCCACTCGGTCCCGATCGAGCGCGCGCACGAGCAGGATCGCCAGGGCGGCGCTGACGGTGGTGGCCGAGACCGCGAGCGCGATGCCGAGTGCGGGACCGAAGAGCACCCCGGCGCTCACCGTCAACACCGTGCGCGGCACCGGCGCTACGGTGACCAGTGCGTGCACCACGAAGAACAGCAGTGGAAAGAGCGGACCGACCGTGCTCGCCCATTGCTGCATCTGCTGCGGGCTCGGTAGCGGGACCAGCATCGCCGCGACGAATAGCACGCCGCTACCGACGAGCAGCGCGACGATACGCGGGTCACGGATCAATCTGGTCACCCGTGCGAGGTTACCGGTTGGTAGTGGCAGCCACGCTCAACCGACCGGATACCTCCCGCTAGCATCAAAGGAAACGGGACGAATGCTCGTTAACCTAAGTGCTCGCTGAGCTGGGCGAATACGACGGTATCGGGCGCACACAATGGGTGCGCCCGTAATCGAGTGGAAGAGGAAAAGCAGTTATGGCGATTGCTTCAGATCCGACGGCGGATCCGGTGCCCGAATACGCCGCATGGCGCAAGGGCGTGGCCGGGGTGCTGGCGAAGGCCCGCAAGATCGACCCCGCCGATCTTCCCGACGACCCCGAGCGGCTGCTCGCGGAAACCACCTACGACGGGCTGACGGTCAACCCGCTCTACACCCGCCGTGACGAGCGGCCCGAACAGCCGCTGCCCGGTGCCTTCCCGTTCGTGCGTGGCCGGGATGCGACCCGTGACGTGAACCGTGGCTGGTACGTGAGCGCCTACGTAGGCGCACACGATGCCGCGGCGGCGAACCGCGAGATCATGTTCGGTCTGGCGAATGGCATCAGCGCGGTGTGGCTCGGCGTCGCTGAGCGTGGCGTGCCGGTGGCCGAACTGCCCGCGGCCCTGTCGGGGATGCTGTTCGAGCTGGCTCCGCTGACGTTGGACGCCGGTGATGCGGCTACCGCCGCTGCCACGCAGATCTTCACTGTTCTCGATGGCTACGCGCTGTCCGCGCGCGCGGACATCCAGGTCGGACTCGGGGCGGCCCCGCTCACCAGCCGTTTCGCGTCGACCGCCGATGTCGACCTGGCCGAGGCGCTCGGCCTGGCCGGGCAGGCAATCGCTCGGGCCGAGACCGTCCGCGCAATCACCGTGGACGGCACCGTCTTCCACGATGCGGGCGCCTCGGACGCTCAGGAACTCGGCGCCGCGGTGGCAGCCGGTGTGGAGTATCTGCGTGCCCTCACCGAGACGCAGGACATCGCGGATGCGCTGGGTCAGCTCGAGTTCCGCTTCGCCGCGACCGACGACCAGTTCGCCACCATTGCGAAACTCCGTGCGGCCCGCCAGCTCTGGGCCCGTGTCGCGCATGTCTGCGGCGAGCCCGCCTTCGGTGGTGCGCCCCAGCATGCCGTGACCTCCGCGGCGATGATGACCCAGCGCGACCCGTGGGTGAATATGCTGCGCACCACGCTCGCGGCGTTCGGCGCGGGTGTCGGTGGTGCGGACACGGTGACGGTGCTGCCGTTCGATTCGGCCCTGCCCGCGGGCGAGCTCGGCGTCTCCAAGCCGTTCGCCGACCGCATGGCTCGCAACACGCAGCTGCTGTTGCTCGAGGAATCACGCATCGGTCATGTGCAGGATCCGGGCGCCGGTTCCTGGTACGTCGAAGATCTTACCGCCGCGCTCGCCGCGAAGGCGTGGGAGTTCATGCAGGAACTCGAGGCCGCGGGCGGCTACCGGACCGCGCTGGACTCCGGTCTGCTCGCCGAGCGGATCGCCGCGACAAGGGCGGCACGGGATTCCGATGTCGCGCACCGCAAGACCGCTGTCACCGGGGTGAACGAGTTCCCGAACCTGGCCGAGCAGCCGCTGTCGGAGGCCGCGCGTCAGGAATCGCCGATCGCCCGCTACGGAGCCAGGTTCGAGGCGCTGCGCAATCGCTCGGACGCTTACCTGGCGGCCGAGGGCTCCCGACCGCGTGCGCTGCTCGTGCCGCTCGGCTCGGTGGCCGAGCACAATGTGCGGGTCACCTTCATCGCCAACCTGCTGGCCTCCGGCGGCATCGAGTCGATCAATCCCGGTCCGCTGGCAGCAGACGGAATCGGTACGGCGGCAACGGATTCCGGTGCCACGATTGCGGTGCTGTGTGGTTCGGACAAGCGCTACGGCACCGATGCGGGCGCGGCGGTCGAGGCATTGCGTGCGGCCGGCGTCGAGACGGTGTTACTGGCAGGCTCGCAGCAGGCAGTCGCGGAACTGAGCGGCGCGCAGCGCCCGGACGGTTACCTCGCGGCCCGTATCGACGCGGTCGCTGCCCTATCCGGCCTGCTGGAGAAAGTAGGAGCCTGATGACCACTCGCGAAATCAAGCACGCGATCGGCAGTTTCGCCGATGTGCCGCTGGCCGAGCATCCCGCGGAACCCGCCGCGGTGGTCGCCCCGCAGGTCGATGCCTTCGTTCAGGGGGCGGCCGAGGCGAACAACTACGCCCCCGAGCAGCTGGTGTGGTCGACGCCGGAAGGCATCGAGGTACCACCGGTGTTCACCAAAGCCGATCGGGATGCCGTTGCGGCGGAAGGGTATCCGCTCGACAGCGTGCCTGGTATCGCACCGTTCCTACGCGGCCCGTACCCGACGATGTACGTCAACCAGCCTTGGACCATTCGGCAGTATGCAGGCTTCTCCACCGCCGCCGACTCGAATGCCTTCTACCGCCGCAACCTGCAGGCCGGGCAGAAGGGGTTGTCGGTCGCCTTCGACCTGGCGACCCACCGTGGCTACGACTCCGACCATCCACGCGTCCAGGGTGACGTCGGAATGGCGGGCGTCGCCATCGATTCCATCCTCGACATGCGTCAGCTGTTCGATCACATTCCGCTCGACCAGGTCAGCGTCTCGATGACCATGAACGGTGCGGTGCTGCCGATCCTCGCGCTGTATGTCGTGGCGGCGGAAGAACAGGGCGTGACACCGGAACAGCTGGCCGGAACCATTCAGAACGACATTCTGAAGGAGTTCATGGTCCGCAATACCTACATCTATCCACCCAAGCCCTCGATGCGGATCATCTCCGACATCTTCGCCTATACGAGCGCGAAGATGCCGAAGTTCAACTCGATCTCCATCTCCGGCTACCACATTCAGGAAGCGGGCGCGACCGCCGACCTGGAGTTGGCCTACACCCTCGCCGACGGTGTCGAGTACATCCGCGCCGGAATCGCGGCGGGCATGGAGGTCGACAAGTTCGCGCCGCGGCTGTCGTTCTTCTGGGCCATCGGCATGAACTTCTTCATGGAGGTCGCCAAGCTGCGGGCCGGACGTCTGCTGTGGAGCGAGCTGGTCGCGAAGTTCGAGCCGAAGAGCGCGAAATCGCTGTCGTTGCGCACCCATTCGCAGACCTCGGGCTGGTCGCTCACCGCGCAGGACGCCTACAACAATGTGGCGCGTACCTGCATCGAGGCGATGGCCGCGACCCAGGGGCACACTCAGTCGCTGCACACCAATGCCCTCGACGAGGCGCTCGCGCTGCCGACGGACTTCTCCGCCCGCATCGCACGCAACACCCAGCTGCTGATTCAGCAGGAGTCCAACACGACCCGGCCGATCGACCCGTGGGGCGGCTCGTACTACGTCGAGTGGCTCACCCATCAGCTGGCCAACCGGGCCCGTGCCCATATCGCCGAAGTGGAAGCACACGGCGGCATGGCGCAGGCCATCGGCGAGGGCATCCCGAAGCTGCGCATCGAGGAAGCCGCCGCCCGCACCCAGGCGCGTATCGACACCGGCCAGCAGCCGGTGATCGGTGTCAACAAGTACCAGGTCGAAGAGGACCAGCAGGTCGAGGTGCTCAAGGTCGAGAACTCGCGGGTGCGCGCCGAGCAGATCGAGAAGCTGCAACGGCTACGCGCCGAACGCGATTCGGCGGAGGTCCAGCGGGCGCTGGCCGAATTGACCCGTGCGGCAGCCTCCTCCGAGGGCGGCATGGAGAACAACCTGCTCGCGCTGGCCATCGACGCGGCGCGCGCCAAGGCCACCGTCGGCGAAATCTCCGACGCACTGGAGCAGGTGTACGGTCGCCACCAGGCCGAAATCCGTACGCTCTCTGGTGTGTACCGCGACGAGGCTGGGAAGGTGACCAACATCAGCAAGGCGATCGATCTGGTCGAGGAGTTCGCCGAGGCGGAAGGCCGTCGCCCCCGCATCCTGGTCGCGAAAATGGGCCAGGACGGGCACGACCGAGGTCAGAAGGTGATCGCAACGGCCTTCGCCGACCTCGGCTTCGACGTCGATGTGGGTCCGCTGTTCCAGACTCCGGAAGAGGTGGCGCAGCAGGCGGCCGACAACGACGTGCATGTGGTCGGTGTGTCCTCGCTCGCGGCAGGCCACCTCACGCTGGTGCCCGCCCTGCGGCAGGCACTGGCCGATGTCGGGCGGCCCGACATCATGGTCATCGTCGGCGGCGTCATCCCGCCCGGCGACTTCGACGAGCTGTACGAGGCAGGCGCGGCGGCCATCTTCCCGCCGGGCACCGTCATCGCCGACGCGGCGATCGGTCTGTTGAAGAAGCTCGCTACCGAGCTCGGACACGAGATCGGTAGCGGCGCTGTGGACTCCACCAGCGCCGAATGAGCAGACGCGTCATCGACGTCGACGCACTCGCCGAGGCGGTCCGCAACAACGAGCGGGCCGCCGTGGCGCGGGCGATCACGTTGGTCGAATCGACACGGGCCGATCATCGGGCCCTGGCGCAGCAACTGCTGCTGCTGCTGACTCCCGAGGCCGGCTCCGAGAACGTCGTGGTGTCGAATCGTGTCGGTATCACCGGTGTTCCGGGTGTCGGCAAGTCGACCTTCATCGACGCGCTCGGCATGGATCTGATCGGCAAGGGGCACCGCGTCGCGGTACTGGCGGTCGACCCGTCCTCCACCCGGACCGGCGGCTCCATCCTCGGCGACAAGACCCGCATGGCACGACTGTCGTTGGAGCGCAATGCCTATATCCGCCCGTCACCGACGGCGGGCACCCTCGGCGGCGTCGCCAAGGCGACGCGCGAAACCATCGTCCTGCTCGAAGCCGCAGGATACGACGTGATCCTGGTCGAGACCGTTGGCGTCGGCCAGTCCGAGGTGACGGTCGCCAATATGGTCGACGTCTTCTGCTTCCTGACCCTGGCCAGGACCGGAGATCAGTTGCAGGGCATCAAGAAAGGTGTCCTCGAACTCGCCGACCTGGTCGCGGTGAACAAAGCCGACGGCAAACACGAACTCGAAGCCAAGGCCGCCGCTCGCGAACTGGCGGGCGCGCTGCGCCTCATCCACCCGCACGACGCGCTGTGGCGCCCACCGGTTCTCACCATGAGTGGTCTGGAAGGCCATGGCCTGGACAAGTTCTGGGACACTGTCCTCGAACACCGCCGAGTTCTCACCGACGCAGGGGAATTCGACGAGAAGCGCCGCCGCCAGCAGATCGACTGGACCTGGACCATGGTTCATGACCAGTTGTTGCGCCGCCTCGCGGACAACCCGAACGTGAAAGCCATTCGGGCCCAAGTGGAGAAACAGGTCCGCGACGGCACTCTTACCGCAGCGCTGGCCGCCGAAGAGATACTCGACGCCTTCGACAGCTGAGGGTCGACGGGTCGGCACGTGCTCGGTCGCGTCCTAGGATACTGCCAGACGATCGGACAGCCGTACGACGAGGTGCGGTTCTCGATGGCGCTCGTGGCCGGGTGGGGTCGCCGTGGGTGCCCACAGTATTCCTCGCCGAGGATGTGTGGTCAGAGGCCGTCGACGATCGCCGCGACCTCGCGTGCGCAGCCGTAACCGATGGTGATGCCGGATCCGCCGTGACCGTAATTGTGGATCACGGGTGTTGGGGTAGAGCGGTCCAGCTCGAGTCGAACCTCGCCGCGGCCCGGCCGCAAGCCGACAAGCGTTTCGATCACCCGACTGTCGGCCAGTTGCGGGGCGAGATCGCGGCACCTGTCCAGGATCGACTGTGTCAGTGCGGGATTCGGAGTCAGGTCCCACTCGTCCGCATCGAGGGAGCCGCCGAGGATGCAGTCGTTTTCGCGCGGGTGGACGTACGCACGACCGAGTGGATGCGCTTCGTCGCGGACCGATACGGTCAGCCCGGGGTTGGTTACGCGAACGATTTGCCCGCGAATCGGATAGATGGTCGGATCGTCGACCAGTTCTCCTGCACGCAATCCGGCACAGTTGACCACGACGTCGGGTGCCAGGTCGGTGACATCATCGAGTCGGCGCACCAAGCGCCGGATCCACCGCGCCCCTGCCGCGCCGACTTCGTCGTGAAGATGCGGCAGAAACACGGGCATCTCGACGAGCGGAACGGCGAATCCGAACCCGAACCCATAGCCGGGCGGGAGCTCGTCGTTGTCGGCGGCGCGGAAGGCGCGCACGGTGCCCGACCAGATGGGCGTCGGGGGTTCGCTCCGATACAGCGCCAGCGATTCGCACATGCGTACCCCGGGCGTACCGGCGGCGGCGCGGGCTTCCAGATGAGCGAATGTCTGCATGCTCCACGCGCCGACACGCTCGGCCGGACCCGCCGCAGTCGGAAACCATACGGCCGCAGCAAGAAACGACGTCGTGGCGCTGATCGGTTCCGCGCTCACGACGGTGACCTCGTGCTCGGCGCGGAGCAGCTCGGCCGCTGTCGAGAGACCCGAGATCCCCGAACCGATGACGACGACATGCATCTGGCCGAGCCTACCGTTCGAGGCGGGTGCGGCACTGCCGTCGGTGCGAGGTGCGTGTCATTCGTCAGTCGGGCTGTTCGGCTCGGCGGGTTGCCTTCGGGCCGGCCCGAAGGTGTGCGCGTTCACCCTGCTTGCCGAACAGGCTGAGGAACTCGACAGGTTCGGCGTCGGCGGCGCCGAACCAGTGCGGTACGCGGGTGTCGAGTTCGGCCGCTTCGCCGGGTGTGAGTACCAGATCGTGTTCACCGAGGATTGCCCGCAGCCGTCCGTTGAGGACGTAGAGCCATTCGTAACCCTCGTGGGTCTGTGGGTCGGGCTCGATGCGGTGCCTGCCGCCGGGGATCACCAGCTTGTAGGCCTGGATGCCGCCTGCCCGGCGGGTCAGCGGCAGCATGGTCATGCCGTGGCGGGTGACCGGACGCAGGTGGATGCGGGGGTCGCCGGTGGGTGGCGCGTCGACGAGTTCGTCGAGCGTGACGCCGTGCGCTCTGGCCAAGGGCAGCAGGAGTTCGAGGGTCGGTCGCCTGCTGCCGGATTCCAGTCGGGACAAGGTGCTCACCGAGATGCCGGTCGCGGTCGACAGGTCGGCCAGGGTGATGTCGCGTTGCCGGCGTAATGCACGTAGCCGGGGGCCGACTGCGTCGAGTGCGTGATCGAGGTCGTCGTCCATGTCCTCCAGTTTGCCATATTGGCAAACAATCTTGCCGAAATCGTGTGTTGTTTCCCATGGTGGAACCGAGGAGGTGGTCATGGTGACCGTCGGCTGAGTGATGGCTATGACGTGGTGATTGTCGGCGGTGGCGCTGCGGGGTTGAGTGCAGCACTTATGCTCGCCCGAGCACGGCGGACGGTGGTGGCGATCGATGCGGGCACCCCGCGCAACGCACCGGCCGCGGGCGTGCACGGGCTGTTGGCGCGGGAGGGGATTGCGCCGGGCGAATTGTTGGAGCGCGGTCGGGCCGAGGTCCGCGGTTATGGCGGACATGTCGTCGCCGGAGAAGCCGGCGCGGTCGGCCGTGCGGCCGAGGGGTTCCTGGTGGCGCTGACCGACGGTAGGTCTGTGCGGGCGCGGCCGCTGGTGACCACCGGGCTGGTCGACGAGCTTCCCGACCTACCCGGCCTGCGTGAGCGGTGGGGCCGGGATGTGGTGCACTGTCACGGCTGGGAGGTCCGCGACCAGGCCATCGGTGTGCTTGCCTGCGGTCCGATGGCGGTGCATCAGGCCTTGCTGTTTCGTCAATGGAGCGCCGAGGTCACATTCTTCTCGCACACCATGCTGCCGCCGACCGGCTCGGAGGCCGAGCAACTTGCGGCCCGCGGCATCAGGGTGGTGCAGGGCGAGGTCGCCGCCTTGGAAGTCGTCGAGGACCGCCTCACGGGAGTGCGACTGAGCGACGGCACCGTGGTCCGTCGAACCGCGCTGGCGGTCCAATCGCGGATGGTTGCGCGGGTGGCCATGCTCGCCTCGCTCGGACTGCATCCGTCGCAGCATCCGTCGGGAATGGGTGAATTTCTGCCCGCCGACCCCACCGGCCGCACCGAAACGCCCGGGGTGTGGGTAGCAGGCAACGTCACCGACTTGACCGCCCAGGTGGGTGCCGCGGCGGCGGCAGGCGCGGCCACCACGGCCCAGATCAACGCCGACCTGGTCACCGAGGACACCAGACAAGCCGTTGCCGCATATCGGGCCCGGCAGGACTCGTTCTCGCCCGAATCCGAAGCACAACTCGGTGAACTGGTGATGGGCGACAGACGTCACGGCTGAGCATGGTTCTGCTGCGGTGCAATGGCATCCGTGCCGGCCGATGCGGGTGCTCAATGGTCCGGTGCTGTTCGTGTCCCGAAAGGTGGCCGGAACTGGTGCCTGCTGCGCAGGGACAACCGAATGACCGGGCCCGCGAAGATCCCGGCGAGGCGGGTGTAAGGCCACATCGCGATGAGCAGCAACAGGATAAGGCCGCGAGCCTGATAGATCAGCGGCGCGTGCTGCATCGCCTCGGGGTTCGGATGGAGCGTGAACAGCGAGCGGAACCAGGCGAACAGCGATTCGGCGGTCCGGTATCCGTTGTCGGAGGAGTTCGGGTCGAATCTGATCATCACGCCGGACAATAGGCCCGCGACCAAGACCGGCACTGTCATGCGGTCCACCCAGGTGATCGCGGGCCGAGCGGGGCTGGCGATCAGATCGGGAACGAACAGCAACACCGCGCCCGTCGCCGCCAGCACGCCCGCAATCATTTCGACGACGAGGATGGCGACATAAATGGTGCCTTCGGGGCGGCTGTGTGCTCCGGCGGAGATCATGTCGGTAATGCGTGCCGCAACCACGATGCCGAAACCGAGGGGAAACACGATCGATCCGAGGCGTTGTGCGCGGTCCATGTCCTGGTTCGCGAGGTAGGAGCGGAATCGGTCGCGTCGGTATCGCCATAGGTGGCCTACGGCGAAAGAGAGAAAGGCGCTGTAAGGCAACATGATCCACAGCAGCGACATCACCGTCGAGTTCGCCCACTTCCGCTTTCGTGCTGACGGGCAATCACTTTCGCAGACCGGTGGACGGCGAACAAGAGGCCAGAGACTCTTTCGGCAGCCGCATCGGCGAGTCGCGCACCTAACCGTAGCCGAATACCATGTGGCGGTTGGCTGTTGGGCGCGTGATATCGAAGTCGTAAGCATCCGCGCCGTGCAGAGCGGTGACTCTGCCGATGGCCCGATAAGACATGACCACGCAGATCGGTGAAGTAGACGTGCACCCTCGCCGGCAGTGCAGCCCACTGCTGGGCAGGCCTGAGCCTGGCTACCCGCGCGCCGCTGTGAGGAAGGCGCGGATCAGGTCCGGGGATTTCACGCCCCGCTCGCTTTCCACCCCGCTCGACACGTCGACACCCCACGCTCCGGTCGCTTCGGCGGCATGACGGACGTTGCCGGGGTGCAAGCCGCCTGCCAGGAGCCACCGGCCGGTCGGCACTGTGAACTCCGGTGAGGCCCAGTTCCACGGCCGACCCGAGCCCGGATCCGGTGCGTCGAGGAGCAGGAGGTCTTCGCCGAGCTCACCGCATCGGACGGGCACCTGGGTGGCGGCGGTGGCGCGGATGAGGGTGCGGCCGGGCGCGCGCAGCGCCGCGTAGTACTCCGGGCCCTCGTCGCCGTGAAATTGGACGGCGCGGATTCCGCTGTCTCGGGTCGCCTGCACGACCTCGTCGACGGACTGGCCGCGGAAGACCCCGACGGTCAGCACCTGCGCGGGCACGCGCTGCGCGAGTCGGCGGGCGGTCGCTGCGTCGACCTGGCGTGGACTCGCCGCGAAAACGAAGCCGATCGCGTCGGCCCCGGCCGCCACCGCGGTGTCCACATCCTGTTCGGTGCGCAGGCCGCAGATCTTGACGAAAAGATCGCTCATGCCTCTGAGTGAACCAAACCCCGCTCTGCACGCAGCTGGGTGGTCAGCGCGGTGGCGAGTTCGCTCGCCGCCGCGGCGTGTAGCGCGGTCGGCTGGAACAGGATTCGGTACCAGAGCACACCGAAAGCTTGTTCTACGACCGGCTCGACAGCGGCGTGCGGGGGGATGTCACCGCGGGACTTGCTGCGTTCGATCACCTCGGCGAGGACGGCGCGGCGGCGGGCCAGGAACTCGTGCAGCGACTGTTCGATATCTGAATCATCCTGGGCGGCAATGACTGCCGCGATCAAAGCCTGGCGGTTGCGCTCGATCCCGGCCGTGGCGAAGGTCTCGCGCAGGAAGAGATCGAGATCGCTGCCGAGGGTGCCGGTATCCGGCATCGGCACCGCCTGCTGGGCCGAATGGACCAGCGCGTCGAGCAACACCGCGTCCTTGGAGGACCACCAGCGATAGATGGTCTGCCTGCCGACCCCGGCGTGCGCGGCGATGCGGTTGATGGTGACGCCCGAACTCCCGTGCTCGGACAACAGTTCGGCGGCCGCGGTGAGGATCGCCTCGCGTGCCGCTTCATTGCGGCGCGATCCGGTGTGCGTGCGGGTGCTTGTCGTTTCGGGCATGCAAATATTCTAGCTTGACGAGACTGTCAGTCTCGACAATGCTCGAATCATGACTTCCCAGACTTCGAATTCGTGGCGTCTTCGGCTCGATCACGCCTTCCACCGTCGCCTCGCCAACCCGATCACCACCCGGATGCGGGACCAGATCCTGCTGGAGACAACCGGACGCAAGTCTGGTGCGCCACGCCGTACGCCGGTGGGCGGGAAGAAGGTGGGCGCGACCTTCTGGATGGTCTCCAATCATGGCGACCAATCCGACTATGTCCGTAACATCAAGGCGAAACCCGCTGTGCGCGTGCGCATCAAGAACCATTGGCACGACGGCATCGCACACCTGATGCCCGAGGATGACGCCGTTGCTCGACTTGCCACGCTGCCGCGCATGAACAGCACGATGGTCCGCGCCTTCGGCACCAACCTGCTGACGATTCGGATCGACTTGGCCGACTGAGCAATCCGGCCACCACCGTGAACCCGGTGGCGCGTGCCGAATCAGGCGGTATCGCCGAAGGTTTCGAGCAGTGTGTGCAGCGTTTCGGCGAGCGCATCGCGTTGGGCGTCGGACAGCGGCGTCAGTAGTCGTTTTTCGGTCGCCAGGTGGTCGGGGAGCGCGGCGTCGATGAGTTCGCGCCCGGCCTCGGTGAGTGTCACCAGGATGCCACGGCCGTCGTGCTCGTTGCGGGCGCGGCTCACCAGGCCGCGTTCCTCTAGGCGGTCCAGGCGTTGGGTGATGGCGCCGGAGGTCACCATGGCGGAGCGCATGAGCTCGGTGGGGGTCAGGCAGTGTGGGGGATCGTTGCGGCGCAGCGTGGCGAGCACATCGAACGATGCGGCGTCGAGTCCGTGTGCGGCAAAGGTTTTGCGCAGTTCGGCGCCGGCCAATTGGGAAATCCTGCTGAGCCGTCCGAAGACTGCCATCGGGGAGACGTCCAGGTCAGGGCGTTGTGCTTGCCACTGCATGAGCACATGTTCGACATGATCGGCCACCTCTTCAGCCTAGCGAATACCTCAGCGGTGAGTTATCTCATAGAGATTTTGCTTATCGCTAAGCTATATTTCTTAGGGCTAAGTAATCCCGGCGGGCAATGGCCCGGAGGAGGCAGACATCATGCGCATCACAGTGTTCGGCGCGGCGGGTGACGTGGGTAGCCGGGTGGTGGCCGAGGCGCTCGCGCGAGGTCATGAGGTTGTCGCGGTGGTTCGTGACCCTGCGCGCGCGGCAGCGGTGCCTTCCGGAGCGGAGCTCCGCACCGGCGATGCCTCGAATCCGGCCGACGTCGAGATGCTCGGTGCCGCAGCGGATGTGATTATCACCGCGACGCGACCGGCGTCGGGTCGTGAACACGAACTGCCCGCGCTCACCACAGTGCTGTTGGCCGGTTCGGCGCGGACTGGCGTTCGATTGCTGGTCGTCGGGGGCGCATCCACCCTGACCGTGCCGGGCGCCGATGGTGCGATGCTGCACGAGATCCCCGATTTCCCGGCCGAGCTGCAGCCGATCGCGCAGGCGTGCGCCGATCAGCTGGCGATCTGCCGCGCCGACGCCGACGCGGACTGGACCTACGTGAGCCCGCCCGCCGAACTGGTGCCGGGGCAGCGAACCGGCGCCTACCGGCTCGGCGCCGACGAACTGCTCGCAGGCGCGGAGGGGATCTCGACGATCTCCATGGAGGATTTCGCGGTCGCGCTACTCGATGAGGCCGAGCGTCCGGCGCACTCCAGGACCAGGTTCACCGTCGCATCTGCCTGACGACTTCGACGGTCATTCGATCCCGAAGAGCAGGCCCGCGTTTCGATAGCAGACCTGCTGCAGCCAGGTGTCGCCGAGTTCGAGCCGCTCCAGCGCATAGATCGAATGACCGTAAGGGTAGGGGATATTCGGGAAGTCACTGCCGAAGAGGATGCGGTCACCGAAGTCGTGCAGCCTGCCGCGTTCGGTGGTGGGGAAGGGTGAATCGGCCTCGCTGAAATCGGTCCACACCATGGTGGTGTCGAGGCGGATGCCAGCGTAATCCTGTGCCAGATCAAGGAATTCGGAATACTCTGGTGTGCCCATGTGGGCGATGATCAGCTGCAGCCGCGGGAAACGTTGCAGCAGTGTGGCTATGGGTTCGGGTCCGGTGTATCCCCCGGGCGCGGGCCCGGAACCGCAATGGATCAGGACCGGGATCTGTGCGTCCTCGATCAGCCCCCAAACCGGATTGAGCAAGGGATCGGCGGGATGAAAGTCGCCGACCTGGATGTGCACCTTGAATACCCGGACGCCGCGCTCGATGGCCGCCTCGACGTAGCTCGCGGCGTGGTGTTCGGGGTAGAAGGTCGCGGTGTGCAAGCAGTCCGGGGTCCGTTCGGCGAAGTCGGCGGTCCATTCATTGAGCCACGCCGCCATATCCGGTTTGTGTGGGTACACCAGCGAGGTAAAGGCGCGAACACCGAAGCCGCGCAACGTTTTGAGTCGGACCTGCTCGTCGTCGCGGTAGGCGATCGGCCATGGTTTGCCGGTCAACGGACCCGCGGAATCGAAGTATGCCCACACCTTGCGCATCACCTGCTCCGGCATGAAATGTGTGTGCACGTCGATGATTCCGGGCAGGTACAGCCGGGTGCAGAAATCGGCGAGATAGGAATTGTCGTCGTTGCTGTCGCCGATCATCACGCATCCTCAGGTGTCGTTGGCGGGTAAACGGCTCGGGCAAAGTCGCCGATCCTGGTGATCATTCGTTCGAAGAATGCCGCGGGATCGGTGCCGATCACGATGTCGGCGTTGGGTTCCCGGCCCCACATCCCGGCCCAATCGGCCACCGTGGTTGCCCGGGTGAGCGTTCCGATCAATTCGACATCGACCGTTGCCGGACGGGTGGCGGCGAGCACGGGGTCGAGGGCGATCGCCGCCGCGAACGGGTCGTGCATATGTGCCAGGTACCCCTGGTCATAGGTGCGGTGGAAGTCGAAGTAGAAGCGCACCGCGTCGGTCAGGTGGCGGACGATGGGGTTGCTCGTGCCGGAGCGAGCCTCGGGCGAATCGGTGTCCGACACTTGCTCGACCGGCAGGCTGCCCGCGCGTTCGGCCAGCAGCGCAAGGTGGACGGGATACATCTCGATGGTCTCGGTGACATCGAGCGCGCACACGATCGGTCGGCGGTCGGGCGGCGCGGCCGAGAAGGCATCGAAGACCTCCTTGGCCGCCTCCGGGTCGACGTGCACGTTCCATTCGTTGGTCGGCGTCGTGTTGCCGGGGTGGTTGAACGCGCCGCCCATGATGACCAGTCGTTGCAGCAGTCGGGGCAACTCGGGCTCGCCGCGGAGGGCCAGCGCGAGATTGGTCAGCGGTCCGGTGCACAGGCCGACGATCTGCCCGGGGCGCTCGCGTACCAGCTCGACCCACATCTGGGCGGCCGACCGGTGCGAAAGCGAACGTGCGGATTCCGGCAGTTCCGCGTAGCCGACCCCATGCGGCCCGTGCGTGTCCTCGGTGGTGCGCAGTGGGATGGCCAGGGGCTCAGCAGCGCCGAGCGCGACTTCGATGTCGGGCGCTCGGCACACATCCAGCCACGCGAGATTGTTCGCCGCCACCCGCGGTGCGGGCACATTGCCTGCGGTAGCGGCGATGCCGACGATGTCGGCCTCCGGGGAAGCCAGCAAATAGAGCAGCGCGAGGGAATCATCGATCCCGGTATCGACGTCCATGATGATCTGCTGCCGCACACTGCGAGCGTAGCGAGCGGCGTCGCACCGTCCGGGTCGAGGCTCAGTATGTGGGCAGCTCGTAGTCGTCGGTGTCGGTCATCATCTTCATCATCACCGGTCGGAACAGTCGTGAGGTCATCAGCTTCATGCTGGCGCGGACCATCCGGGTGCCAAGGCGCGAGTTGGGCAGCATGATCTTGATGCCGCCGCCGGGCAGGTCCTTGGCCTTGGCGAGAAACGGCGTGACGATGTTCTCGTATCGGGCCAGCGCGCCGGTGAGATCGTCTGGGGTGGCGGCGATTTCGCCGGCGAGCACGTAGGCGCCGACGATGGCCATCGCGGTGCCCATGCCGGTCATCGGGGAGCCGCAGAAGCCGGCGTCACCGAGTAGCGTGACCCGTCCTGCCGCCAGGGTCGGCATATCGACGCGAGCCAGCTCGTCGAAATAGAAGTCCGGCGTTGTTGCCATCGCGGCGAGCACCGCCGGGGCCTCCCAGCCTGCCTCGGCGAGCATGCCCCGGATGAGCTGCTGCTGCGCGCCGACATCGCGACGCAGTGCCGGATCGGCGTCGGTGCGCAGGGTGATGATCGCCTTCGAGGTGGTGGGCTCAGCGTCGGGACGGATCGCGACCGCGGCGCGGGGGACCGTGTGCATCTTGAACCAGCCGGGCTCGGAACCGGCGGGCGTCGGCATGGTGAAGAAGGACATGTAGCCGCCGAGGTATGTCGCGAACTGTTCTTCCGGACCGAATGCCAGCCCACGTGTTGCCGAGTGCACACCGTCCGCGCCGATGACTAGATCGAAGCGTTCGGTGGCGCCCGACCCGAAGGTGACCTCGACGCCCGTGTCGTTCTGCTCCAGGCCCTCGATCCACTCCGCGTAGCGGTAGTCGAGTTCGCCTCCCGCAGTGGCGAGTTCGGTGAGCAGCACCTGGTTCAGATCGCCGCGAGTGATCTCGATTTCGGCGACCGGGCCTTTGCCGTCGAACATTTCGGCGGGCATCCTGGCGTATTCCTGGCCGTTCCTGTCGACATAGGCCATGCCGCGCTCATCGAGCTGGTATTTGCGGATGCCCGGCATCAATCCCATTCGCTCGGCCACCTCGCGGCTGGGTCCGCGAAGGTCGACGGCCTGGCCGCCGGGTCGCGGCTCGGGGGCCCGCTCCACAATGGTGGTGCGGATGCCCGCGCGCAGCAATTGCAGTGCCACCGCGTTGCCTGCGATTCCGCCACCGCTGACGAGGACGTGGAGTGTGCGGGTGGTGCTCATAATCCCGATCCCTTCTAAGGACATTTGTGTCAGACGAATGTCTAACACATCTTTGGCACGGCTGTCTAGTACGTGTGTCTTAGACGTTGTATGGTGAGAGGCATGGGAAATCGAGAAGATCTACTGGCGGGAGCACGTAAGGCCATCTTGGAACGCGGTGTTGCGAAGACCACCGCGCGGGATATCGCTTCGGCGGCGGGGGTGAGTCTGGCCGCGATCGGCTACCACTTCGGCTCCAAGGAGCGGCTGATCACCGAGGCGCTGACGGAGGCGCTCGGCAGTGACATCGGCGACAGCATGGAGGCGCTGATCGGCGCCACGAGCGGCAAACCGCTGCTAGAGGCGTTCGCTCAGATGTGGGACGGCATGGCGGAGGTGTTCGAGAACAATCGTGAGGGGATGCTGGCCAGTCTGGAGAACCTGTTGCGCGTCACGCGCTCACCAGAGTCGCAGGAATTCATGACCGACAGCCTCACCGGTGCTTACGCCGACATCACGCGTGCGCTCCAGGAGGCACATCCCGAACTGGATCAGGACGTCGCTCGGGCGATCGCGGAGCTGTATTTCGTTCTCACCCAGGGGTTAGGTGTGCTGTGGATGATCACCCGTGGCAAGAATCTGCCCGACGGCGCTCGGCTCACCGAAGCCATTGCGGTGCTAGCCCAGGATCTGCGCACCTGACCGGTCAGTCCTGTTCGAGTGTACGGGCGGAATGTGACGCAGCCGAACCATCGCGATCACCGAAATCGCCAGTGCGGCAATAGCGGCGATGGCCGCTGTGACATGTACGCCGTGCAGGAACGCTTCGCGCGCCGCCAGCAGGACCGAAGCGCCGCCGGGCTCGGTCAGCGCGTGCGCACGGGCCACGCGGCCGCCCCCGCACCGTAGGCGGGAGCAGGCCAGGCGTAATCGGGATACTCGGGCAGCGCGGGCGCGGCGGTGACCACATTTCCGTGCATCACGGTTGCGGCGGGGTTGGGCGCGGCGGCTGGTGGATGGCTCGGCATGCGGTCCGGTGCGTCGAGCAGCCAGGAACCGGTACGCGCGAGGGCAACTCGGACATCGCGGCCGATACCGTCGGAGGCTCGTGCGACGAGCGCGTCGATGACGCCGGCGGCGAGCAGGTAGCCGGAGGCGTGGTCGAGGGCCTGCGCAGGCAGTGCGCCGGGGACTGCCGCAGCGCCCTCGATGATCGAAATACCCACTGCGGCTTGCACAATGCTGTCGAAACCGCGGCGGTTGCCCCAAGGACCGGATTCGCCCCACGCACTGACCCGGCCGTGCACCAGTCCGGGGCGCGCGGCCGCACGGAGCCCCGCCTGTTCGAGTGTGCCGGGCCGGTATCCGGTGATCAGCACGTCGGCAGAGGCCAGCAGGTCATCGAGCACAGCGAGCTTGCCGCGCACGTCGAGCAGGGTGGAGTGTTTGCCCTGGCAGGTGTCGGCGAACTGCCACGGGATCTCGGGCAGCAGCGGCGGATCGACACGCAGCACCTCGGCGCCGAGCAGCGCCAGCGTGCGGGTCGCCACGGGTCCGGCGATCACGCGGGTCAGATCGAGCACACGGACGCCGCGCAGTGGCTGCAAAGGCGTTGCGCCGATGGGCAATCCGGACTCGCCACGGTCGTCGCGCAAGTCGATCGCGACCAATGGTCCGGCCGCGGCGGCCTGTCCCTGCGGGCTCTCGGCCCATTCCTGTTCTGTGCGGACCCGCACGGCGATCGCGCCCACCTCGGCGGCCCGCTCCTCGATATCGGAGGCGCGGCTCATCGCCATCTGCGCGACGGCCAGATCGATCGGGACGTCGGTGGGCAGACCCAGTGCGGCGAGCAGCCCGACGTGGTGGTGCGAGTAGTTGGCGTGGGTGCGGACCCAGCCGTCGAAAGTGGGGAAGAAGCCGGACAGCTCCGCGAACATCGTCGGCGGCTGTCCATCGATGCGCAACAAGCGTTCGCTGGAGAATGCAGCGGTGATGCGGTCCGGGTCCAGCCGATACGCCACCGGGTGCAGGCCATGCGCGACCCTGATGCGGTTCGCCGCGGTGTTCAGCGCCGCGACCGATCCGGCGGCCAGCGCCCAGACCGGCAGGGTGGCGGCGAGATATCTGCCGGGAACAAAGGGCGGCGCAATGCTGGAGCCGGGGACACCGATGCCGGATTCGTAGTCGTGCAGCAGCCGTTCGTGCGCGTTCACCGGATCGAACACTCTAGCTGCAGCGGCTTTACGACTCACGAGTGCCCATACTGTCACAGCACACGGTTGTGGTCTCGTTGGCCCCCAACGACTTCGCGTGCCTGGATGATGATCTCAGGGGCGCTGCCATGATCACCTCGCGGATTCAGAATACGGTACTCGACTGTCCGGAATCTGCGCGCAAAACGCAGCAGCTTTGTGGCGGAATCGGCGATGACGTGCCACACGCATGGCCTCTACACCACAACGAGGACACCTGTTGTTGGGGTGGCATCCAACTGCCACTGGCGTCCGGCCGCAACGCAGCGGCGGAGGGGGTCCTTGTCGGGGTGTCGTCGATGGGTGTTCACTGGAAACAAGTGGGGCACCCGGACCCGAGTCGAGGTGTGCATGCCGGTGTGGCGATTGCGCGACTTTCGCGATGACGACCTGGATCAGGCGATCCAGATCTGGGATCAGAGTCGAAATCCCGGGTCGGCCGAACCCGTCTTCGCCGTTGCGGAGGTGATGGCGGCGGCGCGGAAGGGGCTGTCGGCGGTGGTTGCCGAGGTCGGTACCGAGATGGTCGGGATGGCGGTTGCCGAGGTACAGGGCGAGCGTGCCTGGGTGCTGTTGGTTGCGCTGGGGTCGCGCTGGAGGGAACGCGGTATCGGCAGCGCTTTGCTCGCCGAACTCGAGCGGCGACTGCGGACCGCCGGTGTCCGGCGGATCTGCGCCCTGCTCCCCGCGGGGGCGACGGGCGCTGTCGCCTTCGAAAACTCCGGATACCTGCGCCGCGACGGTTTGGTCTACTACGAGATGCGCGAGCGCCTCGGTCCTGAGCAGAGCAGCCTGCTCACCGAGTTGGGTGGGCGACTGCTGCCCCCGGGGCTGTGGCAGTCGATGGCAGGCATGGACCGGGAGAAGGACGTCATTGAACGCCGGATCGTGCTGCCGCTTGCGAATAGGGACATCGCCGAACGTCATGGTGTGCAGACGCCCAAGAGCGTGATTTTGTTCGGGCCACCCGGCACCGGCAAGACGAGTTTCGCGAAAGCAGTGGCCTCGCGCCTGGGCTGGCCGTTCGTCGAGCTGTTCCCCTCGAGGTTGGCCGCGGCCGCGTCGGGCGGCTTGGCGGCCTCACTGCGAGAAACGTTCGACGAGATCGCGGAACTCGACGAACTTTTGCTCTTCATCGACGAAGTCGAGGAGATCGCCGTTGCCCGCTCGGGTGCGGCAACCAGCGCCGCGCACGGTGTCACCAATGAGCTGCTCAAGTTGATTCCGGCCTTCCGGGAGAAGGACAGTCGCCTGCTGGTGTGCGCGACGAACTCCGTGCGTTCGTTGGACTCGGCCCTCCTGCGGCCGGGTCGTTTCGACTACGTGATCCCGATCGGTCCGCCGGATGTGCCTGCCCGCAATGCAATTTGGCTTCGGTATCTCGGGCCTGCCAGCAATCGCATCGACCTCGACCGATTAGTCAGCGCGAGTGCACTTTTCACTCCCGCCGATATCGAGTTCGCGGCACGCAAGAGCGCCCAGACTGCATTCGAACGTGAGATGCTCAGTGGTAGTGGTGAACCCGCGAGCACCGCGGACTACCTTGCGGCCATCGCCGACACTCGTCCGACACTGACGCCGGACATCCTCACCGCGTTCGAGCAGGACAACGAGAACTATACCCGGCTCTGAGGGCAGCGCGGTGCTCGGTCAGTCACGTAATGCCTGCTCGCGCAACGTGTTGAGGGTTTTGGACAGGATGCGGGAGACGTTCATCTGGGAGCAGCCCAGCTGTTCGGCGATCTGGGCCTGGGACATGGACTTGAAGAAACGCATGATCAATACCTGACGCTGCTGCTCGGGCAGCGCGGCAATGAGCGGTTCGACCGCCAAATAGTCCTCGACCGTGCGATAGCTCGGTTCGTCGGCGCCGTAGGTGTCCAGTACCGAGGTCGTAGGGCTGTCATCGCCGCCGCTGGGCGAGGGGTCGAGGGGTGCGGTCTGGTAGGCGTTGCGTGCGATGAGCGCCTGGGTGACCTCGGTCAGGTCGGCGCCGATTTCCTCGGCGATCTCCCTTGCCCTCGGTATGCGGCCGAGTCGCTGCGCCAGCTCCTCGGTGGCCGGGCCGATCGCCTGTTGAATTTCCTTGAGCCGCCGGGGAACTCGTAAGGCCCAGGTGTGATCGCGAAAGTGTCGTCGTACTTCGCCCATGATGGTCGGCACGGCGAAGGACAGGAACGACGCACCGAAGGCGGGGTCGAACCTGTCGATGGTTTGCACCAGGCCGACTCTGGCGATCTGCAGCAAGTCGTCGAAATTCTCGCCACGGCCGCTGAATTTGCGCGCGATGTTCTCGGCGAGCGGCAGGCAACGCTCGATTACCCGCTGGCGCAACACCTCTCGGTGTGGATCGTCTGCGTGAACAGCGGCGAGTTCGGTGATCAGTGGTTCGATGTTGTCATAGGGATCTGTGCCTGGGCGAGCTCGCTGCGGTCGCGGCGCCGGTGACGAGACCTGCTCATCGACCATCGGAGCCGCCCCGCACCCAGTGGAAATCGACAATCGTCGGATAGCCGCCGGTGGCGGCGTCGAGCGGGGCCTGTACGGCGTGCACGGTGTCGGTGAGTGTACGCACAATATGCCATCCGAAACTACCCTGGCCCGGTACAGTATTCGACGCGGCGACGGAGGAGACCCGCACGAGCATCGCGGACTCGCGATAGGTGAACCGGCAATCGATGGTCGTGTCCGCAACGGCGTCGAGAATCAGCTCCGTGGCGATCTCGTCGAGTGCCAGCCGAATGTCGGTGACCTCATCGAGCCCGAAATCCGCGATAAGAGCGACGGTTTCGGCGAGGGCCCGCAGCATCACCAGTTGCTCGAGCAGTGCAGGCACCCGAATCTCGATGGTGGTCGATCCACTGTCCTGCTCTGTCGTCCACTCCGTCATGCCTACCGCCTCGTCGATACGAACAGCTCACCGGAGCGGCAAGAATAACCCGCCACACCCGACCAGGGGCGGCCACATCGGCCCACACCGCGGCGCGAACTTGCTACAAAGGAATGTCCGCTCACGAGCTGTTCCGACCGAGAAGGAGATCGACGTGCGCCGAACCATCGCGGCCACGGACTGGTTGCGAGTGCTGCGGGCCGACGCCGCGGCGCGACACCAACTGGTCTGCATGCCGCCGGGCGGCGGGTCCGTTACCGCGTACCGGACGTTGGCCGCGAAGCTCGGCCCCGGTATTGCCGTTGCCGCCGTGCAGTATCCGGGTCGGCAGGATCGGCTCGGCGAACCCCTGATCTCGGATATGGAGACGCTGACGAGTCGGATCGCCGAGGAGATCTTGCGTCAAGGGCCGGTCGAGCGATTGGCGCTGTTCGGCCACAGTATGGGAGCGACGGTGGCATTCGAAACGGCTCGCCTGCTCGAGCGCGCAGGCCAGCCGGTGACCACGCTGTTCGTCTCCGGTCGTCCCGCGCCGACTTACCTGGAACCGGGGCGTCTGCACCTCGCGTCGGACGACGAGCTGATCGGTGATCTGGAGCGGTTGGCGACCGACCCGGCATCGGTGCGGATACTGCGCGACGACCCCGGTCTCGCCGAGCTGGTGTTGCCTGCTGTCCGCAGCGACTATCAGGCGGTGGAGACCTACGTCTACTGCGCGGATGAGCCACTCGCCGGGGATATCGCCGCGCTGGTGAGCACCGAGGATCCCACGGTGGTCCCGGCGCAGGCCGACGAATGGCGCGATCACACCGCGGGAAGGTTCGAGCGTGCGGTGTTCGCGGGTGGGCATTTCTATGTGGACGAGAAGGTCGCCGAGGTGGCCGACCTGATCACAGCGAGCTTGGCACGCCACCACCCGGTGGCGTGAAACCCTTCGGGACGAGTCCATTCCGGGTGTCGGGCCGATGCGATCATGGCTATCCGGAAGTTCGTACGCGGCTGCCCGCCCGCTGCCGCGACAACCACGCGAATCCGGACCACGACACCGCGACACACACCGCAACCAGCACCCGCACCAACCCGAGCGCGCTCTCCGGGTAGATCACTCCGGTCAGGTAGTGGTCGATGAACCCACTCGACGGGAGCCCGGCCACACCGGCCCGGTGGCGCGCCCAATTCTCCAGATAGGTCAGCGGACAATCGACTCCGAACAGGACGGTGCCGAAGCCCCATCCGAATGCGATCAAGTGCAGCCAGATGGTGCGCGGCCAGCGCCACGCGAGAAATCCGCCGACCACCACGTAGGCCACGAACGCGAAGTGCACGGCGGCGGTAACGTCGGCCAGCAGCCGATACAGCACGTTTTCAGCGTAGTCGTTCAGGCGGTGCGGTGCAGGCGCGCAGCGGCAGCGCACAGTTCGCCTGCCGGCACGGCACCTGCCCGGTGACGGCGTTCAGCCCAGATATTCGGACTCGAGCACCAGGTCGGTTAGCAGCGACTGGTATTCGACGTGAGTCTTGTGTTCGATGGTGCGCCAGGAGGTGCCCTCCTGCTCACGCAGGTAGCGCCGATAACACGGTGCGCCGGGCACTTTGACGTTATCGGCCACCACGATCGTCCCCGGATGCAGCCAATTCGCTGCGATGATCGTTTTCAGGTCCGGCAGATATGCGGTCTTCCAATGATCGATGAACACGAAATCCAGTGCGCTGACGGCGAATCCGTACTCGTCGAGCAGCCGCTGCACCGTTGTGCCGCCGTCGCCGATCTTGCCGACCACCACGCTGACCCGATCCGTCAATCCGGCGTGTTCGATGACAGCGCGGGCGATCTCGGCATTGGCGGGGCTGGCCTCCACTGACACCAGCCGCGCGTCCGCGGGTATCAGCCGCCCCGCGCGCACCGCGCTGTAGCCGCAGTAGGTGCCCAGTTCGAGCAGCAGTGTCGGGGCGGCCCGCCGGACCGCCGCATCCAAAAGCAGCCCTTTTTCGTCTCCGATATTCATCGGCATGCTGCGATTGCGGGCGAAATCATCGATGGTGGCGAGCACGCTCTCCGGATCACCCGCCGTCGCGTTGGTGAGCACGTAGTCGCGTAGCGCGGCCTCGCGACCGTCGCCGACCTGCCCCGTGCGCAGCAGACTCAACCCGCCCAGCACGAAGCGGATGTTCGACCAGCGCAGCAGTGGCAACCGGTCGCGCACCAGCGCGCCGAGCCCGCCGTGATTCGCCATGGTGCCCTTTGGGGTTGTCGGATCGGTCTCGATGCGATTCTGCCCGCGTCGGAGGTCACGCGGCGGCGATTCACCAGGGCGACGGTTGGTAGTCCTTGAGGAAGCAGCCGTACAGGTCGGTGCCGCTTTCACCCTGGACGATCGGATCGTAGACCCGAGCTGCCCCGTCGACCAGGTCGAGCGGGGCGTGGAAACCTTCCTCGGCCAGGCGGACCTTCGTGTAGTGCGGGCGCTCGTCGGTGATCCAGCCGGTGTCGACGGCGGTCATCAGGATCGAATCTTCCTCGAGCATTTCCTTGGCGCTGGTGCGGGTGAGCATATTCAGCGCGGCCTTGGCCATATTGGTGTGCGGATGGCCGGGGCCCTTGTACGCGCGGGAGAACTGGCCCTCCATGGCGGAAACGTTGACGACGTACTTGCGTCGCGCCGGCGACGCGGCCATGGCGGGACGTAGCCGGGACACCAGAATGAACGGCGCGACCGAGTTGCACAGCTGTACCTCGAGCAGTTCGGTCGGATCGACCTCGGCGACGGTCTGCACCCAGCTGTTGGTGTGCGCCAGATCCGGCACCAGACCGCCCGCGTCGATCGCAACGCCGCGCGAAATGCGTTCTGGTGTCGCCGATCCCGCGACCAACGCCAGTTCGGCGACGTCCGTGGCGGTCAGACTCGGCGTGAGCGAGGCAGTCAGCGCGGTCGGATGCGCCTGCATCGTTTTGCCGAAGCTCACCATGTCCGGCAGCGCGCCCGCGGGCAGCGGACCGGATTCGGCATCGACGAGTGCGCTGTAGGCGCCGGGGGAGCGGCGCACGGTCTGCGCGGCATTGTTGATGAGAATATCGAGCGGGCCCTGTGCGGCGACATCGTCGGCGAGAGCGACTACTTGGGCGGGGTCACGCAGGTCGATGCCGACGATCCGCAGTCGATGCAGCCAGTCCGCGCTGTCGTCCATGGCGGCGAAGCGGCGGATGGCATCGTTGGGGAAACGTGTGGTGATGGTGGTGTGTGCGCCGTCGCGCAGCAGTCGTAGCGCGATGTACATGCCGATCTTGGCGCGACCGCCGGTCAGCAGCGCGCGACGGCCGGTCAGATCGGTCCTCGCGTCTCGCTTGGCATGGCTGCCGGCCGCGCACTCCGGGCAGAGCTGGTGGTAGAAGGCGTCGACGCGGGTGTAGCGCTGCTTGCACATGTAGCAGGGGCGCGGCCGGAGCAGGGTGCCCGCGCTCGCGCCCGCGGCGTTCGAGGTCAGCGGGATGCCCGCGGTCTCGTCATCGATCCGATTGGGCGACCCGGTTGCCGTCGCCGCGACCACCGAGCGATCCGCGGCCGCAACCGCGTCCCTTGCCTCGCTGCGACGGCGGAGCTTGAGCTTCTTGAACATGTGCCCCACGGCGCGCTGCACGGCGATCGAATGGGGATCGTCTTTGTCCAGCTGCCCGGCCTGTTCCAGCACACGCAGGCAAATGGCCAGTTCGGCCGGGTCGATGGCCTGGGTATCGGGCGAGGTCGACGCGGTGTTCTCGGCCATCGGAATGCGGGTTTATCCTTCGTGAACTGGGGCGGTTGACGCATTCATTGTCGCATCGCGGCCGCAGCCCGCCTGCCGCACCCCGGCGGCCATCCTCGGTGGGCTACCCGCGCAGCACCTGAGCCGCCGCCACCCGACCGCACTCGGTTGCGCGCTCGGCGAGTCGAGTCGGCAGGGCCGCCGGAATCTCGGCACGCACCTCGGTGAATGCCTCCCATACGACACGCGGTGTCTCCGGGGTCAATGCGGCGAGGAAATCGTCGAGATCGTCCATTCCGTCGATGAGCTCGAGCACGCCGGTCCGCCCCGCCGGGTCCTGGGCAAGTGCTATCTAGACCAGGGTGCTCTTTTGTTGTCGGGTCGCGGCTGTGGCGAGCGGCGGCTCATCGGCGATGGATCGTCGCGTCGGAGGTGTGCAGGTCTTCGACGAAGTTGGCGATGGCCTCCGCGACGAGCAGCGGCTCGGTTACCGGTAGCCAGTGGTCGGCGGGAATCGCGCAGCGCCACAGGCGATCCACCCAAGGTGCGCTGCTGTCGTAGAGGAATGGCGGGACGAATACATCGGTGGTGTCGACCACCATCTGGACCGGCACCGCTGTCTGCCGCGGCCTTGGTCGCAGCAGATGGTGCAGCAGGTTGGCCCGTACGATGCGACTGCCTGCGAGCAGGTCGGCGCGCCAGGTGGCGGCGATCGGCGCGTACGCGCGCGGGACGCCGCCGAGCCGCTCGATGAGCCAGGAGCGGACCCGGGGCGGATAGGCGATCCGTTGCGCTGCGGCGGGCGCCGACCCGGCGCTGCGCAGCCACCACGTCGGGTCGGTGGCCAGTCTGCGCAGGTGGTGCGACGGAGAGGCGATGTCGCGCAACAGCATTCCGACATGGTCGAGATTGGGGCCGGAGATCGCGGTGAACGAGGCGACGCGGGTGTTCGCCCGCGGATCGCATACTGCTTCCCAGGCCTGCACCGCGCCCCAGCCGTGGCCGCAGACATGCACCGGCCCGCGCGGGCTGACCGCGTCGATCACGGCGTAGAAGTCCGCTGCGAGTCGGTTCAGTCGATAGTCCGATGTTGCCGTGGGTTTCGCCGACCGACCGTGGCCGCGTAGGTCGTAGGTGATCACGCGGAAGCTGTCGGCGAGCAGTGTCGCCACTTCGGCCCAGACGCGATGGGTGTCGGTGATGCCGTGCACGAGGACCAATGGTTCGGCGGCGGGATCGCCCCATTCGAAGACAGCCAGCTCGGTGCCCTCGACAGGCACGGTCGACTGCCGGTCCGGTCGTCGGAGATCGGTGCTGTCGGGCTGTTCGGTCATGTTCGCGCCTCGATCGATGAGCTGTCGCAGATGCTGGTGTACCGCCGGTACGTGCTCCGATACTGGCAGTACGAGGCATCGGAAATCAATGGGCCATAGCGTGCGTGGATATGAAGTAGATCACGTGTACTGCAGGTCAATGGTGGATTGCGCCCGCATACGTCGCCACGCCGCATGCGTACTACCGGTACGTGTAGGCTCCCGGATGTGCCCCGATCCGACACCAGATCCGCAGCGAGGACGATCACCCGCGAGGAAATCGTCGACGCCGCCATCCGGGTGATCGACAGGGATGGTCCGCGGCCGAGCATGGACGACATCGCCCGCGAGGCCCGCATCACCAAACCTCGGCTGTATCGCCAATTCGCCGACAAGGCTGATCTCTACACCGAGATCGGCAATCGGATGGCCAAGGCAGCAGGCGCTGCCGCAGGCAATGATCTCACCCTCATGCTGCAGCCGCCGCGCACTGCGCTGCACCGCGTCCTCGCCGGTTACGCCGACAGTATTCTCCAGCACCCCAACGTTTTTCGATTCCTCGGGCAAGCGCACGTCACGCAACACGCCGATGGTTCGGTGCTCCAATTCGACCTCGGTCGCGCCGCGGCGGGCCGCTTCGCCGCGCAGGCGCGTGAGGTAGCCGAATCCATCCAGATCGACGCGACCGGCATCGAATACTTGGCTCGCGCGGTCGTCGGAGTCGTCGTCTCGATCACCGATCTGTGGCTCGGAGATTCGGAGGTCCCGCGCCCCACGACGACGGTCGAATTCGTCGAGCAGGCTACCGAATTCGTCTGGGGCCTCATCGACGGCTTCCTGCGCCGCCAGGGCATCTCGGCAGACCCGGACATCCCGATCTTCACGTCCTTGGCGGCAGTCAACCAGTCACAACAGCCCGCAACCTGACCGGGCTCCCAGCAGACCGTGTGGCTGTAGCGCGGGCGGTGTTCCCAATGTAGGGGAACGATTGTCGACCCGCTGTTACGTCATACTCCAATCTGTCGTTGGTGCCGGGCCGTACGTGTGCGGCCCCCAAACCGCCCGGTGAGTGAGGATGCGATGCCACTGTTCGTGTGCCCGATAACATGTGGTGTCCGCGTCGACAGTGGTCGGGTGACGAGGTGACCGCCAAGGCCAAGCGATGGATGCCGGAGGGTATAGAACCTCCCGCGGGCGCGACAGCGGGCCTCATCGAGGTTGTTACGACTGCGCGGGTGGTGATTCAAACGTCGGCAGATCAGTTGGCGACCGGATCTTCGGCGGATCCGCCGAACCTGATGAAGCTCCTGTCCGACAAGAAGCTTGTCGATACGCAGAACAAGTCTGTCATGGTCGACTCCTATTCGTCGCGCCTGGATGAGGTTCGCGCGATCAAGTCCGACATAAAGAAGCAGGACGAGGGCATCGACATGTCCTCATATGGCGTTTTCGACGTCTCGAGCCAGACATTCACCAGTATCAAAGACGAGGCCAAGGGCCTGGCCAACGTCTTGGCGGCCGCTCCTGCGCTGCGCGAGAAGCAGGAGTATCTCACCGCGTCTCAGGAAGCACCGCTCATCACCGCCGCCTTGAATGCGTCAGAGAGTGTGCGCAAGAAGGTGGAAGGGGCGAACAAGCAGGTTGACGACCATAAGAAGGAAATCGAAAAGGCGACATCCACGTATGCCTCGAAGCCTGGCTACGTGCCGAGCTATTCCGGTCGTTCCGGTGGTGGTCGACGGGGTTCCTCGTACGGTCCGTACAGGGCCCCGTCGGCTTCCGACTACGCGAAGTACACGGGCACCACTACGGTCAACCAGGCCATTGAGGGTGCGCTCGATGCGCTCGGGATCACCGATCCGGTGGCTCGCGAGAATTGGCGGAAGGGCTATCTGGTCCTGATCGAACGCGAATCGAGCAACAACCCCAACGCCATCAACCTGGAGGACAGCAATGCCGACGCTGGTCACCCCTCTGAGGGTCTCGCTCAGTGCATTCCGAGCACATTCCGTGAAAACCATGTCCCCGGGACCTCCAACTTCATCAGAGATCCGGTCGCCAACGTCGCCGCCAGCATGAACTACGTGATGCGCACGTACGGTGTCTCGAGAGATGGCAGTAATCTGGCGGCCGAAGTTCCCCAGGCCAACCCCGCTGTTGCCGGGCACGGATACTGAGCGCACCTGCGGCACGGAGATTCGACGCGGGTTCGTCGATATTTCCACTATTGGGCCGACGTGTACACGCCTTGTTGACATCATGCCAATAGTGGTGGAATCTGATGTCGACGAGCCGGCGGCGAGGCCGGCCCGAGGCGAGCAAAGGATCGGACGATGGCACGCGCCGCGTGGAGTGATGACGAGGTCGAAGCGGTACGAGACCTGGCCAAGAACTTCTTCGAAAAAGAAGTCGTCCCGCATGAGGAGAAGTTCGTCGCTCAGGGGCATCCCGATCGCGCGCTGTACAACCGCGCAGGCGAACTCGGTCTGCTGTGCACCGCGCTGCCGAGTGAATACGGCGGCGGTGGAGGCACTTTCGCGCACGACGCGGCCGTCATCGAGGAGCAGGCGTCCGCAGGAGACGGCGCGCTCGGCATGCCCGTGCACAGCTCGATCATCGCGCCCTACCTCAACGAGTTCGGGTCCGAGGAACTGAAGCGGCGGGTGCTGCCGAAGGCCGCAAGCGGCGAGATGGTGCTGTCGATCGGTATGACCGAACCGGGCACCGGCTCGGACCTGCAGAACATCAAGACCAGGGCGGTCCGTGAAGGCGACGAGTACGTCATCACAGGCTCGAAGATCTTCATCACCAACGGCTGGTTGTGCGACGGCATCATTATCGCCGTGAAAACCGACCCGACCAAGGGCGCCGCAGGCGTTTCGCTGATTTTCGCCGAGGTCGGCGACGACACCCCGGGATTCAAGCGGGGTCGCATCCTGAACAAGATCGGCGGCAAGGCCCAGGACACCGCCGAGCTGTTCTTCGACGGCTTGCGGGTGCCCGCCTCGAACCTGCTCGGGGAGGCCGAGGGCCAAGGCTTCTATCAAATGATGCAGCTGCTCGCCCAGGAGCGACTGGTGACCGCGATCATCGCGGTAGCCATGATGGAGAAGGCCGTCCAGCTGACCGTTGACTACACCAAAGGCCGTGAGGCATTCGGCAAGCCGCTGTTCGCGATGCAGAACACCAAGTTCGAACTGGCAGAGTGCGCGACCATCGCCACGGTGAGTCGCACCTTCCTCGACGATTGCATCGTCAAGCACCTGCGCGGCGAGTTGGACATTCCCACTGCTGCGATGTCCAAGTACTGGCTCACCGATCAGCTGGGTATCGTGGTTGACCGCTGCCTGCAACTGTTCGGCGGCTACGGCTACATGACGGAGTATCCGATTTCCCAGCTCTACACCGGCGCCCGCGTCCTGCGCATCCTCGCGGGCAGCAACGAGGTGATGAAGGATCTCATTGCCCGGTCTCTCTGAAGTCAGGGGTGAGGCGGCTTCGTCGGCGGCCGCGTCCTCCGACGAGGCGCAGCCGCGCAGGCGCAGGCTGGAACCCGATGAACGGCGCGCGCAAATCCTCGCCTGCGCGATCGACATGTTCGGTGAGCGTCCCTACGCGGCAGTCTCGACCGCCGAGCTGGCTCAGCGCGCAGGTGTGGCGCGCGGCCTGATCAATCACTACTTCGGCAACAAGCGCGACCTCTACCTCGCCGTGGTGCGCCGGATGGTCACCTTGCCGCGGCTCGACGACATGGTGACGCCGAGCGGCACCGATCGCGAGCGAGTCGACGCCAGCGTGCATTGGCTGCTGGACGTGATCTCCGAACACGGCAGCACCTGGGTGAAGGTGACAAGTCACGAGGGCGTCGGCAACGACCCCGAGGTGCAGCACATCCTCGACCAAGCCGACGACGCGGCCGCCGAGCGCATGCTGCTGATGGTCGGACGCGCCGATTCGACACACAGTGCGGAATTGCGCGCGATGGTCCGTGCCTTCGGTGGTCTGGTGAAGGTGGCCGGACGGGAGTGGATCACCCGAGGCACACTCACCCGCGAACAGGTGCACGTGTTGCTCGCGGACATGCTGATGACGTTGATGACCGAAACGATGCCGAAAGTGGACCCGCGCCGGTGAGCGCGGAGGCGGCCCGTTCGAGGTGCTAGGTCAGCTCACGGGCCGGCTCGCCCGATGTCGTGGTGCCGCGTGGCGCGGCGCCGTAGGGAACGTGCCGGACATGTCCTGGCGCGTGCCCCTGTCTGCCGTACTTCAGCTCGATCACTTCCTCGCGCCGATGCTCGACGACCAGCGCGCCGATGCCCACTATCCACAGCATGGCGGTTGCGATCGCGCCGATCTGCGTCCAGCCGGTGAACCCGTATCCGGCTGCGGTGAGGGTGCACGCCATCGCCACGATGCCGAGAGCGCACAGGATCAGGCCGGGCACGTTGTAGTCGTCGCCGAGCAGATCGCCCGCATGAGCGTGCCACGGCCGCCCTTGGGTCGAATCCGTACTACCGAACATGTCTCCTCCTGGTTTCGAGTCAGCACATGATCAGCGATTTCACCTTGTGATCAGCATGGACCTCGGCTGCGCGATCCGCGAGGGGTGTTTGCTGGTTCGTTATTCCGGGGCGGGCGCAGCGGAAGTCGTACTGTTCCCACCGCTGCGAAATGTTGCTCCGGCTTCGTTATTACGCTTTGATGACGGCCGATTGGACGTTTCGGATGATCCTGCGGCTGTTCGCCCCTATTCTGTGTCGATATCGGGGCGGGTCCGGGCAGTCCGAGGCTCCTGCGCGGTTGTGGTGTGGAGAGGGACGGACCTGGCATGGCACGGATGGAACGCCGTGAGATCGAGCGCTGGCCAGAGGCGCAGCACGAGGAGAACTGGCAACAGGAATCGGAATCCGAGGAGCGTTGGCCCGAGGCGGACGCCGAGGGACGCTGGTCGGAGGCGCCGCAGCCCGGTCGTCGCCGGACGGGTCGGTTGCGGGTGGAGATTCCGCCCATCGTGAACCCGTATGCGATCGTCGCGCTGGTTGCCGCGTTGCTGGGGTTGTTTCCGGTGGCGATTGTGTTCGGTTTCATCGCCTTCAGTCATCCACGTGGCAAGGCGATGGCGGTGTCCGCGCTGCTGATCGGGGTGGCCGAGGCGACGGCGCTCGCGGGATTCGTGGCGTTGTCCGGAACGGCATGGACCGATTCCGTGTCGCGCGCGAACAAGGTCACCGAGGTATCGACCGTTGCCGCGCCGCCCGTCGTCGTGACGACGGTGGCGCCGACCACGGTCGCGCCGCCGCCGGTGACCACGACCTCCGCGTCGACCAACCTGGTCACTCCGAAGAAGGGCACGGCATGTTCGGACCCCGCGCTCATCGGTACAGGCGCGGACGGGAACACCCTGCTATGCCTGGCCACTCCGGCGAGTGGTGGCTACCAGTGGGCAGGGCCTTACACCATCGCGACGGCCGTGCAGCAGGCCGGGACGAAATGCGAAGTTTCCGGCACAACCAAGAGTGCACGCACCGCGGACGGTCATGCGCTGGCGTGCGAGAGCAAGGTGTGGGTGCTGTGGACGGAGTAGCGCCGCGGTAGCTGTTAGTCGGCCTTCTTGGCCCGGCTCGGCTGCACGCGGGGCGGCTCGTTGGGCATCTTCGGATACTGCGGCGGCCACGGCGCGTCCATCAGGCCTGCGGCCATATCGCGTTCGGACATCGTCAGCAGCGATTCGATCGATTGCGGGGCACGGTCGGCCCACGGATCGCCGAGCGCGGCCAACCGCGCGGGCACGGTGGCGATGGTGAGTTCGTCGGGGACGATGGTGTCGAGTTCGGACCAGGCGATCGGCGTCGACACCTGGGCACCGACCTTCGGACGCACGCACCAGGCGCCGAAAACCGTTTTGTGCGGGGCGTTCTGGTTGAAGTCGATGAACACGCGACTGCCGCGTTCCTCTTTCCACCATTGCGCGGTGATCTCGTCGGGATGGCGGCGCTCGAGCTCGCGAGCCAAGGCCACAGCGGCGGCGCGAACCTGGTAGCCATCCCAATTCGGTTCCAGCGCAACATAAATGTGCAGACCGCGAGAACCGGAGGTCTTGATCGAGGATTCGATGCCGAGTTCGGTGAACAGTTCGCGGGTCAGCACGGCGGCATGCTTGAGATCGTCGAAGGTGATACCGGGGGAGGGGTCCAGGTCGATGCGCAGTTCGTCGGCGATCTTCAGATCGTCCACCTGATTGGGCCAGACGTGAAAGCCCAAGCAGCCCTGGTTCACCGCCCACAGGATATGCGCGAGATCATGCGCGACAAGGGCGTCGCTGGTGGTCCCGTTGGGTGTGGAGACCTCGACGGTGTGCAGCCAATCCGGCGCGGATTTCGGAACCCGCTTCTGGAACCACGATTTCCCCGACGCGCCGTCGGGATAGCGCTCGAGCAGCAGCGGTCGATTGCCGACCACCTTCAGGAACGGTTCGGCGACCGCCTGGTAGTAGTGCACCAGATCAAGTTTCGTTTCGCCGCGCTTGGTGAAATAGATCTTGTCGGGATTGCTGATGGTGACGGTTCTGCCGTCCACCTCGATATCGACGGACGCGCTCATCACTTTCCCTGGATTTCGGTGAAGAGGGTGCTCAATTCGGCGGGAGCGACCTCGTCGAGCTGGGCGTAGGTGCATGATTCCGGGGTCCGGTCGGCGCGGAAGCGAACCAGCCGGCCGCCGTGGCGCAAGCGGCCCGACTGCACATGTTCGTAGCGGACCTCGGCGACCAGCTCCGGGCGCAGCGCCTCCCAGGACAGGTCCTTGCCGCCGGTCCATCGGCTCACCCCGCCCGGCATCTTGCCGTCGGCCTTCGCCTGCGCGGCAGCATCGGCCCACTCCCGCCACGGATGGTTCTCCAGTGCATGCTCGCGCAACGGTTTCAGCTCCTCGACCAGCGACTTGCGCTTGGCCGCAGTGAAACTGCTCGCCACCCCGACATGATGCAGGTGCCCTTCGTCATCGAAAAGACCGAGCAGCAACGAGCCGACACCCTCGCCGTCCTTGTGCCAGCGGAAGCCGGCGACCACACAGTCAGCGGTGCGCTCGTGCTTGATCTTGAGCATCACCCTTTTGTCCTGCAGGTAGGCCAGATCGTTCGACTTGACCATGACGCCGTCGAAGCCCGCGCCCTCGAACCGGGTGAACCAGTCCTCGGCGATCTCTGGGTCCTCGGTGATCGGGGTGAGGTGCACCCTGGCGAATTCGGTGTCGAGAATGGTCGCCAGTAGTCGCCTGCGTTCGGCGAATGGTTCGCCGGTCAGATCCTTGTCACCGAGCGCAAGCAGATCGAAGGCGACGAAACTGGCCGGTGTTTCCTTGGCCAGCTTGTTCACACGCGAGGCCGCCGGGTGCAGACGATTCTGTAGCGTATCGAAATCGAGGCCCTGATCTGTGACCACGACGATTTCGCCGTCCACCACGCATTTCTCCGGCAGCGCCTGCTTCAGCAATTCGGCGACCTCGGGGAAATACCTGGTCAGCGGGCGGTCGTTGCGTGACCCGAGTTCGATCTCGTCGCCGTCGCGGAAAACGACGCAGCGAAAGCCGTCCCATTTCGGTTCATAGCTCAGGCCCGGCTCACGCGGTACCGACGGGGCTGTTTTCGCCAGCATCGGCCGGACTGGTGGCATCACCGGTAGGTCCACGCGCTCCTCCTCGGTTTGTTCCTCACCCATGTCGACGCCGTCGCCGACGAAGATTCATCGGTTATCGCGGGCTGAGGCTCCGGCTCGATCGTAGGTCCCAGGTCCGACAACATCGTGAACTTCGGGCAACCGGGCCGCGGTGATGTCGGGCCGGGCAACCGGTGCGCGCAGGTCTGGAGCTGCGGTGATCGGCCGCAGTTCCATCGCGGCTACCTTCGTGTTCGGTCCGAGCTCATTCGAGCCAGCCGTGCTGGTCGGCATAGGCGGTGAGGCGATCGCGGATCGTCAGGATTTCGCCCGCGGTCAATGCCGGGCTCGCGTCCAGGAGCAGCTCGGTGATCTGGCGCTTGTGCTCGGCGGCCGTCAGCTGGCCGGGGGAGGATGATCGGTCCTTTTTGTGTCGAGGGGGAGGAGTCGATGCTGCCTGCTGGCCGCCGACCACGGTCAGATTGACCGCTTTGGGTCCACGGTCGCCCTCGGTCACCTCGAATTCGAACACCCGACCCTGGCGCAGCTCGTCCTCGTCGAGACCGATGTCGTTCACGTGGACGAACACATCCGGTCCACCGTCATCGGGACGAATGAACCCGAACCCCCGAGAGCTGTCGAACGACACCAATTTCCCGATGGACACCAACACCCGCTCCTCGCCGTTGCTATTCGGCCACTTTAGCTCGCATTTTCCCCGTCGTTGGATGAAAGCGCCTTTTGTAACGAATTGAAGACGGTGAGCCCTTGACCGACCATTCCGTTGACCAATTCCCCGACGCCGTCCGGCCCGTTCAGGACCGTCAGGTTCGCGTTCGCCAGTCCGTTGGACGCCTGCTTGACGATCTCCGGCAACTGCTCGATCAGCAACTGGTCCAACGCGATTCGATTGTTCGATGCGGCCGCATCGGCCTGGATCCTGGTCCGGTCGGCCTCGGCCTCGGCCAGGATGCGCACCCGTTCCGCCTCCGCGAGTGCGGGTTTCACCACCTCGGCCTGCAATTGTTGTTCGCGCAGTTCGGCCTCCTTACGGGCCTGTTCGGCCTGCGCGGTCAGCACCTCCTGCATGGCCTTGGCCTCGGCCAGCGGCCCTGCCTGCGCCGCCTCGGCATTGGCTTTGTCGATATCGCGCTGATACTGGGCCTTCAGGATCGCGGTCTCGCGCTGGTACTCGGCCCGTCGGCGCAGCGACTCCTGCTCGGCCTCCGCGGCGAGTTGCGCGGCTTGTGATTGCGCGATCTGCGCGTCACGCTGCACCGCGGCGTTGTGCGGGGCCGCGAGTGCGGTGATGTAGCCGAGGTTGCCGTCATCGATGGACTGGATCTGGAAGGAGTCCACCCACAACCCGATATTGCTCATCTCGACTTTGGACGCGACAAGCACTTCGTCGGCGAGGCGCTGCCGTTCGCGAATGATTTCCTCGACCGTCATCGAACCGACGATCGAGCGCAGATGACCGGAGAAGATGCGCCCGGTGAGCACCGACATCTCCCGCTCTTGTTCCGACAGGAAGCGTTGTGCCGCATTGACGATCGACTTCTCGTCATTGGCGACCTTGAACGCGATCACCGCGCGCACCTCGAGTTGGATGGCCTGCTTGGTGACGCAGCGCTCCTTGATTTCCGCCTCGAACATCGCCAGCGACAGATAGCTCACCTTGCGGAAGAAGGGCATCACCCATTTGCCGCGTCCGATCACCACCCCGAACGGCACATCGTCCTTGCTCTTGGCGCCACTGACGAGCATCGCCTCGTCCGGATCAGGTACGTGATACCCCAGCACGTCGACTCCCTACTTGTTTACATTTTCTCGGGTAGATCCGTCTGCAACGGAATCCACGGAACCACATCGACGATGCGCCCCGGATTGACGGTGATGATCAACACGGTGGTTCCCGCCGGAATCGGCTCCTCCGCCCGTGCGATATAGAGCTCCGTCCCCCCGCGAATCGCCACCAAAACCTCCCCCAACATTCCGGCACCCCGAATCGCCGCCGTCAGCGTACCCGTCAAACCCCGCACGGGGTCGGTCATCGCGGTGAACTCCTCGGACTAGACACCAGGGCTGTCAGCCTACGCGTCGGAGCGGAATTCGGCCCTGGAGTAAATGGCGTCGGACCGTCGATTACGGGTGTCGCTGTTCGCTCAGCGCTTCGGCGACGATATGGCCGACCGAGCGCTTGGTGAGATAGTGCGTGGCGTCGTGCGGTTGTGCGCCATTGTCGATGGCGGGATGTGTTGTCGGCACGACCGTGCCGCCGGGGCCGGGTGGGAAGAAAGGGGCCAGGTCCAGGTGCGCGGCGACGATATCGTCACGGTCGGCGATATTCTCCCAGCGGGCGAGCGCGGGTGGAACGGTCGGCGGCTGCGGCCGCAGGCGCGGGTAGATGATCGACTGCAAGGCGAGCGGCGAACCGAGGGTGATCAGCGTGACCGGCCCCGGGGCGTGGTGCAGGGCCTCGTAGGCGACCACCGAACCGAGCGAGTGTCCGATGACCAGCCTGGTCTCTGGTCCGATCAGGTCGAGCACCTGCTGCTGGGCATGCTTGCGTACCGCTTCGTCGCAGAGGTACCGGGTGACCTGCGCCAGCGACCGGTTGACGAACTTTTCCGCGAGCCCGAATCCGGAGGGCGCGAACCACTTCAGCCTGGTGAGCGCATTGGTGGCGAACCTGGCCTTCGCCCCGATTCCCTGTTGGCCCACGTCGCCGAGCGCGGCGTTGTCGAGGTAGCGCTGTGCTTCCATCTGATCTCGCGAGTTGCCGGCCTGCGCCGCCGCCGTCGCGAGCCAAGCCGCGGCGAGCTGTTCGCTGAGTTCCTGATCGTCATCGCTGATCGGAGCGGCGCCACCCTGAGCGCCGGGATCCAGAAAAGCGTTGCCGTAGAAGGCCATCCGAACCTCGGGGGCCCCCGGCAGCAGCCCGCGCCACAACCGATCGGCCAGTTCGGGATGCCCGGCCGCGCGAACTCCGCCCGCCAGTGCGGGGATCCACTGGGCCTCCAGCACATCCGCCGCATATTGTTCCTGCGCGATGCCATGCACGAGCACTATCGCTGCCATATTTCACGGCCCCCGGTTGTCACTCGCCACGGTGTGACGTTCTAGTACGTTCCTATCACGGCGGGCAAACCGCGGTGGTCGTCCGCGCAAAAATATGAGGTCCGGTAGTCGGGTTCCCGAGGGCGGTAGGTTTCCTGAATGGGAGGAAGGCTCGCGCTGGTTGTCGGATCCGAGTGCGTTGCGCTGGGGGAGTTGGGGTTCACCGGCGCTGCGGGCACGGCAGCGACCATAGGGCGACGTTGGAAGACAGCCAATGCGGGGTTCCCGTTTCGCGAGGGAAGGTAGGTTGCCTGAATGGGAGGAAGGCTCGCGCTGGTCGTCGGATCCGAATGCGGGGCGCTGGGGGAACTGGGGTTCACCGGCGAACTCGCGACCGGTCTGTACGAGAGTTTGAAAGCGGCCGGTGGTTGGCAAGCCGCGACCGATGCCGACGGGCCACTGCTCAATCCGACTGCAGCGCAGCTCAGTTCGGCGGTCGGAGTGGCATTCGCAGCCGCAGCGCAGCAGCAGGCCACACTGTTGATCGGGTTCATCGGGCACGGGACGGCGACCAGCGCCGAGGACTTCTTTCTGCTCGGTCAGGATTCGCCGTCGATGCCGGACTCCCACACGGCATTTCATCTCACCCAGGAGATTCGGGAGCGACTGAACAGGTCGGCGCTCGATGGGCTGGTGGTGCTGGTGGATGCGTGCGAGACCGAGCAGGGCCTCTTCGGCGCGGCCCGTCGATGGCCGGAATTGCTGGCCAGGGCGGCGGGTCGGATGGAGCTGTTGGTCGCCGCGGGTGACGGCCCCGCGTATGCGGGCTGCTTCACTCGAACGATGTTGTCCACCTTCGCTTCCGGGCTGCCATTGCGTGGCGAGAATCTGCTGCCGTCGGATCTGGTCGACCCGATTGCGACGGTGTGCATTAGGCAGCAGCCCGAACATCTGTCCTTCACCTCGGGCACTGTCACCGTCAGCGAGGGCGGTGACCCCGGCCTGTGGCTGGTGCCGAATATCGCACGCCGCCGCGATGCGGTCACCGGCCGGCCGGCCGCAGGTTTCGTCGACCAGCTGACCAGTAGGTTGTTGCTCACCGCCGCGGTGAGGGAGACCCTCGACGACATCATCGAAGCCGGCAGCAACCGATTGCGCGGCGTCATCGGCCCGCCGGGTGTCGGCAAGTCGACCCTGCTGGCCATGCTCATCCGGCCCAGTCTCGTCGACACTCTGCCCATCTCACCCGAATACATCACTGCCGCTATCTTTTTGACGGTGAACAGTTCGGTCGACGCGGTGGCCGCCGAGCTGTCGGCGCAGTTGACTGCCAGGGTGCCCGGGTTCGCCGCGGCCGCGCGGACCGCACGCGAGCTCGATGAACACAACGGCATCGCTCATGACGTGTTCGACATCGAGGTTCGACATCCGTTGGCGCGGTTGGCAAAAGACGGTAGACGGGTCACCATGATCGTCGACGGGCTCAACCATCCGGAAGTCGGCACCCGACAATTGCTGATCGATGTCTTCGCTGATCTGACGCGCGGCGATGACCTTCGTCAGGTGCGGGTCATCCTCGGTATTCGGCAGGGCATGGGGATCGAGGATGCTCCGGCGCTCGCCCACATGCACCGCATCGTGGTCTCCGAGCCGGTCGCCGAGGACATCGCCGCCACGGTGGAGTCGGCGCGGGACAGTCGTATGGTGCTCGACGAGCGCGAGTGGACAGCATGGACGGATGTGCTCTTGGCCGAAACACCTTCGACCCGTGGTGATTCCGACTCGGTGACAGCCGGCTGGCTGATGGCTCGGCTGCTGACCGAGATCCCCGGTGCGGTGGCCGATCAGGCGATGGTGCGCGACGTCGGCCTCGACGATGTGGTGGCCTTGCGCATCGGGGCCGCCCTGCAGGTCGCGGGTGCGGCAACGGCCGGGACGATCGGCGCGCTGCTCGGTGTCCTCGCCGCCGCGGGCGTCGGGCCTGCGCTGCCGATCGAACTGCTCGACGCGGCGATGACGTGGATGGGCCACCAGACCAAGATTGCCCGCCTGCGTGACCTCACGGTCGGTCTCGGCTCGTTGGTCACTCGTAGCCGACCGGGCACCGCCCGCGAGGCGGTCGGCGTGACCCATGCCGCGTTGCTGGCCGGACTGCGGGCCGAATGCCGCAGGCTCGGAGCGGAACTCGACGCCGGCCACCGGGCAATCATCGCGGCGATCGAGGACAACGGCGCGAAGAGTGCCACCACTTACGCCCGCGGCGCGGCGGTGCGCCACTACCTGGCCGTCGGCAATTCCGCGGCCGCCTTCGACTTCCTCGAGCAACTGCAGACGCCGCGCGCCGCCGACAATCGCGACCTGTGGTCGGCGTGGCTGCCGAGCTTCACCGCGGTCATGGGCGCGGATCATCACGACACCCTGCGCGTGCGCAACCGCCTTGCGAACAGCCGCGGCCGCAGCGGCGACATCAATACCGCCATCGAAGAACTCGAGAACCTCGGCCGTGATCAGGCGCGAGTGCTCGGCGATCAGCACATCGACACCCTCACCACTCGCCTCCACACCGCCGACTGGCGGGGGCATACCGGCCGTTTGGAGCGCGCCGTCGCCGAACTCGAACGGCTCGTGATCGATTACATCCGCGTGTGCGGCGCCGACCATCCGTGGACCCTGCGCGTGCGCAACAGTCTGGCGTATTGGCGCAGCGAACGCGGTAGCCTGCGCCGCGCCATCACCGAATTCGAGCAGATCATCGAGGACCAGTCGAAAATTCTCGGCACCGCCGACCCCGAAACCCTGCGTACCCGACATGATCTCGCCCGCAGCCGAGCGATGGCAGGTGAAATCGACCGCGCCCTAGCCGAGTTCGAACAGCTGCTCACCGACCTGAATCGCCTGCTCGGCCGCGACCACGCCCAAACCGTGCGCACCCGCAACAGCATCGCTCGATGGTTGCGGGAGGGCGGCGAAACATCAAGGGCAATAGCAGAATACGAGTCGTTGCTCACCGACCAGATCCGTATCTTCGGCCCTGACCACCCCGATACCCTCTACACCCGCAACTGTCTGGCCGCCTGCCACGGCGAAGCAGGTGACATCACCCGCGCGATCGCCGAATACGAACAACTGCTCGCCGATCAGGAACGCGTCCTCGGCCCCGATAACGCCCACACCCAACTGACCCGAAGCAACCTCGACTACTGGCGCGCCCAATCGGGCCGATAGCCCTGTGCCCGAGGGCGAGTGGCACCTGGTTGTGGCTGCGCGCGACGGGATCGGCAGTGATGCGGTCGGAATCGGGTGTCGTAGTCGTATAACCGATCGAGGGTGTCGCGTGAGGGGTAGGAACGCAACAGGGTCATGCCCGCGCATCGCCCGCTGTCTCGGGCACCGAGATGTGCCAGCCGACGCTGGTCACCGACGGCTCCAGGCTCAGCCTGCTCACCGCCGACTCCATCTGCCGGTCATCGCGCTGGTCACCGGTCAGCTCTGCGCGTACCTCCACCCGGCCTGGAACGTCGGTGTTCGCACTGGCCACCGAAACCAGCTGGAAATCGGTGCGCGTCAACGCCTGCACCAGCAGCGCGCGGACGTGTGCCTCGTGCTCGTCGTTGGTCACGGCGACGAAGGCGTAGGAAGCGGGCTGCTCATCGGATGCGTCGGGCCGGCGATCCACGGCCCGCCCGGCCGCCCGCAGGGCGATATTGACCACGACGATCGCCACGGTGCCCGCCAGCGCGGTGCCGAGCATCCCCGCGCCGGCCAGTGCGCCGACAGCCGCCGAACACCAGAGTGTCGCAGCGGTATTCAACCCACGCACGTTCAATCCGTCGCGGATGATGACGCCCGCGCCCAGAAAGCCGATTCCGGACACGATCTGGGCCGCGACGCGGGTCGGGTCGGCGGTGGCGCCCTCGAACCCATTGGCCGACAGCAGGACGAACAGCGTCGCGCCCGCGGAGACGAGGGCATTGGTGCGCAGGCCCGCACCCCTGGCCCGGTACTGCCGCTCGAAGCCGATCACCATGCCGAGGCCGACGCCCGCGAGCAGCCGAATGATCATTTCTACCGTTGACATCACGCACTCCCTGACTGGTCGGCGCACCATCGAACAGCAGGCTACGGGGCTCGTCCCGTTCCGAAATCGGCCGTGAGGGTGTCGCCGGGTGAATAGTTGGCTAACAGGGTTCTCGAATTATCTCCGCCGGGCATCCGGCTCACCTCCTTCGGCTGTTGTGCGCACGGCAAAGCCGGGCGCGGTATCGGCAATCGCTGCGGAGTACGCGTGGGGATCCCGGCAAAACTGCCGGTGGAAGCCCTCCTCGTAAGACCTTTGGCACTTCACGGCGTAAACCCGACAGGTGTCGGGAGCCAATCGGGATCACCCCTTAATCCGGGGAGACCTGTCCTGACCCGGGGCGTCTCTCGACGTTCGGGGTCGCTGGCCTGTATCCGTGAAGGAGCCTCAGCGAACGATCGGCACCTTGCGCTGGCCAGTAAACACCCAAACGGAAGTATTGGCAATGCGACGTCCGGGCATGCGTCCGTCCGGCGCTTTCCAGGATTTATCGCCTACAGCTGGCTGCCTGCGTCCAGGAGGGTCTATCGCTGTCCGTGGTGGGCCCTATGTGTTCCTGAACACAGCGTCAAGACCGATAGAGGCAGCGGTAGGCCGCGATCGTTTCGGCGCAGTGGTCGATGACCTCTTCCCTGGTGGCGCGCAGCGAACCATTGAGCCATGCGGAGAACATGCCCGCATTACCGCTGGCCATGGTGACCGCGGCCAGGCGGCGGCGGACCGGGTCTTCGATGTGGGCGAACAAGTGGTCCTGCATCAGGCGGGTGAACACCGGCATGACCGCGATGGTGGTCTGGCCGAGTCCGGTGCTCGAATACGGCTCGACCAGAAACAATCGCGACTTGCGCGGATCCGCGAGCACCTTATCGACGAGTACTTCGGAAAGCGCATGGTCGCGCGCCGGATTGTCGGTGGCGGCGAATGCGGTCATCGGCTCGAGGAACTCGTCGGCCACTTGGCGATAGAGCTGGTCGAGCAGTTCGTCGCGGCTGGCGAAACTCTCATAGAAGTACCGGTCGGTGAGATTGGCCCGCCGACACACCGCGCGCATGGTGACCCCGGCAGCGCCGGATTCACCGATCAGGTCCAGCGCAGCTTCGAGCAGCGCGGCCCGCCGCGCCTGCCTGCGCTCGGTGAGCGTCGTGCCGCCCCAGATCCGGGGACCGGCGTCGTCGTCTGATTCCTGCCCTGTCTGCACCGTCTCACATTAGTAGGCGTCGAGGCCACCGCGTCTTTCGCGGCTGCCCGGTGTCCGGAAAGTGCCGGAGTGATGCGCCGGTGCCTGCGGACTCAAGCGCCGCGCTCCAGGGGCAGACCGGCGTCGCGCCAGGCGACGATGCCGCCGGCCAGACTGTAGGCGTCGAAGCCGGCGGCGCGGGCGGTGGTCGCGAAGCGCAGCGAGAGCTCGCCGACGGGGCACACGAAGACGACGGGGCGGGAGCGGGGGAAAGGAATACCGTGGGTGAACATGTCGTCGAGTTGGTCGTCGCGAATGTTGATGGCGCCGGGGACGTGACCGATGCGGTAGGCCATGGCCCCTCTGGTGTCGACGACGGTCGGTCGGGCGGTGCGATCGAGATCTGCGAGTTCGTCGGGGGACAGCACCGGTGTCGCGGCCAATTCGGTCGCGGTGGGCTGCGGCCTGCGGTCGGTGCGGTCGAAGAGATCCGGCCTGCGCTTCTTGATATAGGACAGGTACGGTTCCAGGCGATCGCAGACGATGAAAACGGCGATGACGGGGCCATCGGTGATGGAAGCCGCTGTGATGCGCAAGGTTTCGAGTGCCGCGGTATAACTGGCGCCACTGGTCGGGCCCGCGAGAATGCCGTAGCCGGTGGCAAGGCGCAGCGTCGCGTCGACGGCGCTCGGGGCGTCGACGGTGACGATACGGTCGTAGAAGTCGGGTTGGAACAGACCGACGTCCCACATTTCGCTCTCCGAGCGGATGCCGGGGATGAAGTCGGTGCGGTCGGAAACCACGGCGATGGTGCGTAATTCGGGATTGTGTTTGCGCAGGTAGGTGGCAGTGCCACGGGTGGAACCTGTGGTGCCGAGACCGCCGATGAGGTAGTCGACACGCGTGATGCCGTCAGCGGCGAGATCCTCGTGGATTTCGCGGCCGGTCCCGTGGTGATGGGCCTCGATGTTCTTCTCGTTGGTGTACTGCGAGGCGTGGTAGTACGCGTCGGGATCCTTGGCCATCGTCGCCTCGATGACCGAATACACGTCGTTCGGTGTAGTCGGGTCCGGGCACTCGGACAGTCCGGGCAACTCCACGATGTCGGTGCCGAACAGCTGCAACAGATCCCGCACCTCGGCGACCTTGATCCGGTTGGTGACCGCACGCAGCCCGACGCCGTACACCGCGCCGAGTATCCGCAGCGCCTTGGCGGTATTGCCGCTGGACGCCTCGATGAGGGTCTGCCCGTTTGCCCGGATCTCGTCGAGATCGTCGCGAATCATGCCCCACGCCACCCGGTCCTTGACCGAGCCGAAAGGATTGTGCGACTCCAGCTTCGCGTACAGCTCGACGTTCTCCAGTCCGTGCACGGCTGGATCGAGGCGCAGCAGCGGAGTGTTCCCGATGAGTTCGGTGATGTGGTCATAGCGCATTACGGCGCTCCATCGTTGTCGGCGTGGGAGACTTGGCGCAGCACTGGCGATCGGTGCGGACCCCGTGCGGCAGACGGGTGCGGCGGCAGTCCGACCGGCACAGGCGGTTCATAATCGCCGTCGCGGCACGCCTGGAAACTGCCCGCGTGGTGGGTGACGGCAAGCTTGGTCGGCACCGGATGCATCGAGGCCGTCGCCGCCGACAGATCCATGTGATAGGCGCCGGTATTGGGGAAGACCACGAGGTCGCCCGGCTGGGGCCGCTGCGGCAGCCATACCTTGTGATTGGTGATGAGATCGCGTTCAAGGCACAGCCGACCGGCGAAATACACTGCCACCGGACCGGATTCGGGCATTGGAGGTGGTGTCGTCGCGGTGTCGCCCACAGGGCGCAGTGGTGTCACTGTAGCGTGGCCGACGTGTGCGTCCGGGCGGTGGCCGTTGCCCGACAGCACGATGGGGTCGACCATGACCTCCTGATCCGCCGGCGTCACCAGATCACGGCTGATGTCGAGATTGACAACCACGGTGCCATCGGCCAGCTCCTTGACGAACTCGACCTTCGCCACCGTCACGCCGGCATGATCGACAAGTGCCTTGCCGGGCTCCAGCCACAATTCGAGCATATTGTCCCCGGCGACTTGCGCCACGGTGCGCCCACCGTGGCGCTCCAGTGGCGCGGCGAGCAGGTCGGCGAGCATCGTGGTCGCGGGCACGGTATTGGCGTACTTGTGGAACACCGGAATACCGTGCACCGCGCCGCCGTCGACGTGATAGCCGAAAGTATTGTTCCCCCAACTCATCTGCGCGCCACGGCCGAGCAGTGCCTCGCGCAGCGCGAGCACGTAGCCGTCGAAGCGGTCCGCGTCGGCGGTGAAGACCTGACGAAAGCCGCCACCGATATTCAGCACCGACGGTGTCAGACCATGGTCGTAGGCCTGTTCGACCAAGGCCAGGCAGGCATCGATGGCTCTGATGCGTTCGGCAGGCTCACCCGAGTCGATATGAAAGGCGAAGCCGAGGAAGGCGATTCGGCTGCGACTGGCCGACAGGAGATCGAAGGCGCGGTCGAGGTGCGCGAGCGGTACGCCGAACCGGCTCGCCGATGCCGCGTCGAAGCCGGAAACACGCAGCAGTACCGGCACTTTCGTGCGGTCGCCCGCCAGTTCGGCAATTCGGCCTAGCTCCCACAGGTTGTCGACATTGATGGTGACGCCGCGGTCGATCAGCTGCCGCAGGAATGCTTCGCCTTTCGGCCCGGTCACCTCGATGCGCGTCGCATCGAAACCCGCTCCGATCGCGCTGCCCAGCTCCTGCGGTGAGGCGACATCGATGGCGACGCCCGCATGCTCGGCTGTCCGGACGAACGCGCGTGACTGGTTCACCTTGTGCGCGTAGCAGATTCGGTAGTGCGAAACTTGCAGGTCGAGGACGGCGCGGAATCGTGTGAGGTTCTCGGCATAGACCTGTGGGAACACCAGATGTACCGGGGAGCCGAAGCGGACCACCGTGTCTTCGACGGCGTCGCGTGAGTCGAGGAACGCGCGCACCAGCGGATGGATCTTTGCTGGCAGCGCCGGTAGCGGCGCTGTCATACCGCGGTTTCCGACGGGGCGGTTGTCGACGTATCGATCGCCACGGGCTTGTCCGCGGCCGGGTTGTAGCCGCCGTCGCGTATGGCCTCGAATGCGCGGGCCCGATTACGCGGGCTGCGGAATTCCGCGACGACCCGTTTGCTGATCAGATCGATGTCGACGACCTTGATCCCCATGGACTCCAGCACCCCGGTGATCGTGCGGACACAGTGTTTGCAGTTCATGTCCGGCACGTAGAACACCTGGTCCTCGGCGGTCGCCTCGCCATCGGCGGTCAGTTCATCGAGTTCGACGCTTACCTCGGTGATCTCGCAGCGCCCGGCGAGCCAGCCGAAGACGGTGACGAACTGGTCCACCACCAGCGGCAACAGGGTGTAGTGCCCGCCGCCGAGGTGGTGTGGCATCGCGGCAAGGCAGGCGGGCCGGGTGTTGGACGGCAGCAGCGCGTACTGGCGGGAGATGAGGTCGAGATCGTCGTGGTATTTGGCGATCGCGTCTTCGACGCTCAACCCCTCCACCCTCGTGGCACGCCGCATGACATTGTGCGCATCCTCGATGGTCGAGTCCTTCATCGCGCGCAGCGTCGCCACGCTGTCCGCGGTGTAGCGGACGGTCCCGTCGGGCTGGGTGGCCAGGGTCACCGGAATCATTCCGCGCCGATAGGTCGAGGCTTGCAGCTCCCAGTACCAGCGGGTCGCGACCGAAGAGAAGAGCCCGGAATCGCGCATTCCTTCGGCGAATTCGGCCGCGCTGCGATACGGCGTCTGCCGGGCGAGCAGCGCGTGCTGGGCCAATGCCCGCCCGGTCGCTTCGACGCCGACGCGGAGGATGTCCATGGGTTCGTGATCGGTGGTGGTAGCCGCCAGCAATGCGTGCTCGCGCAGGCCGAGTGTGCTGATGCGTTCGGCGAGAGCGGAATTCGCGGCCAACGCGTGCCAGAGCGTCAGCACCGTCTCGCGCATGGCGATCGGGACGAGCGGCCCCAGCCCGTCGGATCGGAAGTGGCCGGTGTTGGGGATTCCGTCGCTGTCGGTCCAGGCGATCCGATGTGTGGCGCTGGTGACCTGGTAGGGACGGCAGGGGCGCATGAACCGCTCCAGGTACAGCCGCTGCGAAAAGGTGAGATGGCTGTTCGATTCGGGACGCAGTGCGGCGCAGGTGTATTCGATCCTGCGAGCCGCGGGGACAGGGATGGGCGTAGCGAACAATCCGGGCTGGGCAAGTCCGGCCAGCACTCGGGAAGCGGCCCGCCGGTCGTAGCGCGGGGAGCCGTCGATACTCATCGAACCTCCATGGCGATGGTCATGACACATTCCGTGAAGCGGTCTATCTCCTCGAGCGTGTTGTAGATGTGCGTGCTGACCCGAACCGAATCGTCGGCATCGTCGGCCGCGGCGGCCGGCGTGCAGTGGGCACCGGTGCGTACGAGGAAACCTAGCTCGCTGAGGATGAATCCGAGGTCGGTGGCGGAGATTCCGGCGAGAGTGAACGACAGGATCCCGTAGCCGATCGCACACGGCGCGTGCGCGGGCCCCGGCAGGAATTCCAGGCCGGGCACCTGGCGCAGATTGGCGATCAGGCGCAGCGTGAGCTCGCGATTGTGCTCGGCTATCGCCCCGGTATCGAAGGACTCCAGGACTTCCAATGCGCTGCCGAGCGCGAGGATGCCCGGGATGTTCTGGGTGCCGCCCTCCAGGAGACCCGGCATACCGGTCGGGACGAGCCCGGCGTCGGTGAGCTCGACTCCGGAATTGCCACCAGGGAGGAAGGGCAGCAGTTGATCGTGAATTCGACGGCGACAGTACAGGATTCCGGTCCCCGGCGCGCCGAACATCTTGTGCGCGGCGAACACTGCGAAGTCGGCGCCGAGTTCGGTCACGTCCACCGGCAGGTGCCCACCGCTCTGGCTGCAGTCGAAACACAGCAACACCGAGGGGTCCAGCCTGCCGCGCAGTTCCTCCAGGGTGGTCAGTCCGCCGAAGACGTGATGCAGGTGACTGGTGGTGATCAACCGGGTGCGCGGGGTGAGCTTGGCCAGGATGTCGGCGGTGTCCGCCTCACCGAGTTCGGTCACCCGATAGGGGACCAATTCGACGTGGCGACCGAAGCGGGCCAGCACTCGGCGCAGATGGTGCCATGGGTGGACATTGGAGGCGTGATCGCGTGGGCTGTACAGAATTTCGTCGCCGTCATCCAGCGCCCCGAGGCCCCAGGACAGTGCGACGGCGTTGAGCGCGGCGGTCGCGCCACCGGTGAAAACGACCTCGTCAGGGTGTTCGGCGGCGATGAATGCCGCGGTATGCGCCCGTATCCTGCTGATCTGCCCGGTCAGGCTGGTTGCCCACGGGTAGGTGCCGCGACCGGCGTTGGCGGTGCGCGAGCTGTGATACCGGTGGATGGCCTCGATGACCGGCAGCGGCTTCTGTGTGGTTGCGGCGCTGTCGAGGTAGACCGCGGTGGATTCGGCGAGGGCGGGAAAAAGCCGGCGCGCGGCGGCGGATGGGGAGATCGGCGGTTCCGGCACCGCCGGTACGTGCGACCGGGTGGCCGCAGGCGGGGTGAGGTGCGACCCGGACGCAGGTGAACGCAACGTGTCGCTCCCTTCCGAGAACCGCTGGACGCCACCAACGATACGCACTTCGCGAAGGGCGTTCGAAGGTTTCTCGCACACAACGTCTTTCACGCGTCACGGGCGTGGCGATCGTTCAGTATCTGCCCTGCAGGTACTCGACGAGATGTTCGCGTTCGTTGGCGAGTTCGGAGATCGCGCTCTTGACTACGTCACCGATGCTGACGATGCCGATCAACTGCCCATCGTGCACCACGGGCAGATGCCTGATCCGGTGCTCGGTCATGGTGCGGCGCAGTCCATCGACCAGGTCGTCCGGTGCGCAGGTGCGCACGTCGACGGTCATGATCTCCGATACTCGGGTGTCCAGCAGGTCCGCGCCGCGCGCGTGCAGGCTCCGGACCACATCGCGTTCGGAGACGATGCCGGCGATCCGGCTGCCGTCCGGCGATACCACCACCGCTCCGATGTTGTATTCGGCCAGCGCGGCCAGCAGGTTGCGCACCGTCGTGTCGGGCGGCACGGTGGCCACCTCGGTGCCTTTTCTGCGCAAGATCTCCGCAATTCGCATATTTCCACCATCCATATGTCGCGGCAGTTCTAAGGATCTCTCGTTCGCGACCGTGTGACCAGCACAAATCCGCATCAGGTCGCGACGAGGTCTCGAGCTGGGGCTGTGGACCTATAGACGGCGCGCGATGCTGCGGTCGAGATCGCGGGCCAACAGCGCGATCGCCGCCTGGGAGATGCCCGCCGAGGTGGCCAGGTCGATGGTAGTGAGCTGGGAGATACGGCGCAGACGATAGTCGACAGTGTTCGGGTGGACATACAGCTGCTTCGCGGTCAGCTGGCGGTTCATGTCGTTGCCGAGATAGGCGCGCATCGTGTCGAACAATTCGGGGTGCGCGTCCAGTGGATCGAGAATAGTGGCGATCCGCCGGGTCGCGGGGCCGCCGCGCGTGAGCTGGTACTCCACAGCCAGGTCGGCCATCTGGTACAGGCCGGGTGCGCGTCCGGCCACCCGGACCAGGTTGAGTAGCTCGTGCGCCTGCTCGGCAGCCTCCGGGATCTGCTCGGTGTTACCCAGGACCGGCGTCGCGGTGAGCGGCACCGCGGCGGCCTCGGTGAGCAGCGCGAGTACCTCGCCGGTGAGCATCACCGCGCCCTCGTCGACCGGGATCAGCAGCGTGCCGCCCTTGGTGCTGAGCAGGGCCAGGACACGGGAGTCGAAAACGGTGGCCAACGCCGACTGCAGCCGGCGCAACTTGCGGCGCGCTGCGACCTGCTCGTCGACCCGAGAGTCTCGCTCGTCCGGATGTTCCGGAATCGACAGGGCCACCACCTGGTACGACTCGGCGATGGGGATACCAGTCTGCCGCGCCAATGCGGAGCTGCTGCGTCCGCTCAACAGTGCCGAGGCCAATGTCTGTGCCGCAGTTTGGTGTTCGCGCGCGACGAGGTGCTGTTCGTCGACGTAGGCGTCCGACACAGCAGCGGTGATCGCTTCGAGCAGTTCGAGCATCAGATCGGTGGCGACGAGCAGCTCGTCGACATCATCGGCCTTGGCCCGCGCGGTCACGAGACCGAACGCGATCCGGAGTCCTTCGTGGTAGGCGCGCAAGATGGTGCCGAGCGGCACGGCTTCCCGTGCCCATTGCGCCGCGGCTTCGCGGACCTCGTCGAGCTGTTCCTCGTCGGGTACCGCGCGCTTGTCGAACATTTCGGCGGCGAGCGCAAGACAGCTGCGGGTCAGTTTGGTGACGTCACCGCGCAGTTGCTCGCCCGGCAGCGTGCGGCAGGGGGCCATGCAGGTGGCGAAGTAGCCCACCATGCGCGAGGCGACCCGATCGGTGTTCTGCAACGGAACCGACGCCGGTTGCCCGCCGATTTCCAACGCCGTGTCAGGCGTGTTGATGGACAGATCCAGCGTCGAGAAGGTCATACACGTCGCTCCAGTAACCACGTCGGGCGTAATAGAACTGAGCCCGAATCGTGTGCATCACTATACGAAATTGTGATGAATGTGGGTAGCGATCGGTGAGATCTGTTGTCAGGCCCTGTGATTGTCCGAGTAGATATCCCGTCGCGCTGTGGTGTCATAAAGTTTCGGGCGCCGTGGCGGGGTGTCCGACTGATCGGTCGCGCGGAATTAGCGTCGACCAAAATCGGAGCGGCCGGTCTGTTTTTTTATTGCGCGCCGACCGGATGCGGTGACTATTCGTCGTCGAGTCCGGCGGAGAGGTAGGCGGCCGCGGCGAGCCACTGCCTGCACTGTGGTCCGTGGACGTCGTGAATGTGCAGAATTTCGCGGGCCAGCCGGTAGGTGAGAGCCCGCGGCTCGGTGCCGCAATCCGGTGGTGTGAAGTCTGGAACCGCACGTGGCCGCACCATTTCGATCCCGGTGGCGCCGGCAAACGCAACTCGGTGGGGAGTTCGGAATGGCTGACTCATCGACCGCCCCTCGCATATGAGATGGGGAGGCTGATCGCGCCGGCGCGAACTCCCTGCGTACCTCCCGGATTATCGCTCGAGTTTAGGCTGTTGTCGCTTACAGATGCAAGTACATTTGCATGAACGGTCGAACGAAAACGCCAGCGGCCCTTGGCGCATAGCCCAGGACCGCCGGTGTCGAAGTGTCGTTGTGAGGCCGACTACGGCTTGCGTGCGACGGCGCCGTACGCGGAGATGGGCCGAATATCGCCCACCTCGGTGTCGCCTGCCCTCCACTCCGTGATGGAGACGAAACCGGGATCGACCAACTCGAGACCGTCGAAGACGGACCGGATTTGGGCCTGCGGCCGCGGCGTGTAGGGATCGCCGCCGGTGCCGGTGTAGTTCTCACACAGCGTGACGTAGGCCTGGCTGTCGTCGGTGCCGTCCCACATGACGAGGTAACTGCCCGACGGCACGGCGTCGAGCACCGTGTGCACGATCCGCAGCAGTTCGTCATAGGTCTTGGCGTGGCCGAGCACGCCCATGAACATGACGCCGATCGGCTCGTTGAAGTTCAGCACGTTCTTCGCGTCGGAGACGATCTGCTCCGGGTTGTGGAAGTCGCAGTCGACGTAGGTGGTCACACCCTCGTCCGAGGTACTGGTCAGCAGCGCCCTGGCGTGCGTCAGCACCAGCGGATCATTATCGACGTAAACGATTTTCGCTTCGGGGATGACGCTCTGGGCGACCTCGTGGGTGTTCTGCATGGTCGGCAGGCCGGTGCCGATGTCCAAGAACTGGCGGATCCCCTGCTCGCCCGCGAGGTAGCGCACGGCACGGATCAGAAACTGCCTGGACTGCACGGCCATGGTGGTGATGTCGGGGTCGACCTCGACGCCGGCGTCACCGGCGATCTGATCGATTTCGTAGTAGTCCTTACCGCCCATCCAGTAGTTCCAGATTCGCGCCGAATGGGGAATGTCGGTGCGGATCAATGGGCTGTGGTCGTCGGGCATGAGTGGGGGCTCCTCAGCAAGCAGGTGCGGCACGCGGGGCGAGCTGGCGCGGCGGGTGTCGCTAATGACTGGTACATCCGATGTGCACTGTGACAGTACAAGATTCGCGCCGCAGGGACGGTCGTGATCGGTGAGCTGAGCACGGTATTTCGCGGGTCGGAGCGGTCGCCCGTTCAGAGTGGACCGTGGGGTCCGAAATAGTAGGCGCGTGAGGGTGAACTTCGTGCTATCGTCCCAATTGTCAGTGCAGATGCAAGAACGTTTGAGAGTGCATCTGCAAGAACTGACTCGAGTTGATCCACTGGCGCAACCGAGGAGTGGGGAAATGTCGGATACATCTAGCAACAAGATCGATGGCAGCTGGCGCAAGAGCTCGTTCAGTAACCCGAGTGGGAACTGCGTCGAAGTGGCAGAGGCGACCAATAACCTGATAGCCGTTCGGAACTCGCGGGACCCGGAGGGCGGAATGCTCTTCTACACCCGTCCGGAGATCGATGCGTTCGTGCGCGGCGCGAAGGCCGGCGAGTTCGACGATCTGACTAGCTGAGCGGTAACATTGGCGGTCGGTGCGGTGTGTTTCGAACTGGGGTGTTTGTGACACACTGTCGTCAAACCCGAGTATCGGAGATGACTTCATGATCGCAAAACCCGATGACGACGGTCGTGTGCAATCGGTTGTCGCGGAACGTGGTCCGACCGTGCTGCGGATCGCACTGGGCGGCCAATTGCGCAAGCTCCGGGAGAAGGCGAATATCACCCGGGAGGCCGCGGGCGACGCCATCCGTGGTTCGCATGCCAAGATCAGTCGGCTCGAGCTGGGCCGCACCGGCTTCAAAGAACGCGACATTCGAGATCTGCTGACCCTCTATGGCGTCGACGACCCTGTGGAGCGGGAACGATTCCTGGACCTGGCCAGACAGGCGAACGAACCGGGCTGGTGGCATCGCTACAACGATCTGCTGCCGTCCTGGTTCGGCACCTACCTGGGTTTGGAGCAGGCGGCCAACAAGATTCGCACCTACGAGGCGAATCTGATTCCTGGACTGTTGCAGACTCCCGAATACGCCAGGGCGGTCGTCTCCCTCGGTTACGAGGACGCCGACATGGATCGGCGGGTCGCGGTGCGTCAGCGCAGGAAAGAGATCTTGTTCCGGCAGGATCCGCCCGTCGTGTGGGCGGTGATCGATGAGGCCGCGCTGCACCGGCCGGTCGGCGGCGCGCGCGTCCAGCGTGAGCAGATGGAACATCTCATCAAGCTCTCCGAACTACCCAACGTCACCATCCAGGTGTTGCCGTACGCGGCGGGGGAGCATGCGGCGGCAGGCAGCTCGTTCAGCATTCTGCGCTTCGCCGAGCCCGAGCTGCCCGATATCGTTTACCTCGAGCACCTCACCAGTGCGCTGTACCTGGATCGTCGGCAAGATCTGGCGCTGTACCTGTCGGTTATGGACCGGCTGAGTGTGCAGTCCGAGCGTCCGGAGAAGTCCGTGGAGATTCTCCGGGAGTACGCCCAGGGGGAGTAAGGTCCGGCGGTTCGCCGCCATCCCCGGTTTTCATTCGATCGCGCCCGTTTTGTGTGCCGTCATGCCGACTCGTGCCCGGGCGGACTGTTGCTGGTTGAGCGATCGGGCTTCACACAACGATAGATGTGGCGTCGGCGCGCACGTGGACCGATATGCCTGCGGAATCAGTGGGGCGCAGAGTAGCTCAGTATGGGATGAACCCGTGCGTTCGGGTTATCACACAGCGCGAGGTGCGGCGGGCGCCGATGGGCGCAGGACATCGCAGGTGCCGCGGGACGCTCTGTATCACGCAGCGGCACGACAGTATTCGGTGTCTGCGCGAGCGCGCACTACCTCACTGCTTGATAAAAGTGGAGGCGATGCGCCAGAACGCATCCGGCTGCAGGACCTCGAGATCCCAGTCGTCGGCCATCGCATGTGCGGTGGTGACGATCCGGTCGATGTCGAAATCGTGGCGGGTGGCCGCGCCGGTGGATTCGACGGCATGGATCACGAACGCGACGGCAGTCTCCCGCGTGAGTGCGGCAGGCCGCTGGCCCGATCGTGACGACGGTGTGCTCATATTCGTACCGTTCGCTGGCTGGTCGGCCAGTGCGGCATCGGCTATTCCGAGCCGGCCGCCGTGAAGTGGTTGGTCCATTCGAACGCCCCTGACGTCTGGCGGCAGCAAACCCAAGGCGACATTGGCCCTTGGCTCGCCCACGCGGCCTCCCCTGGTTGTCCCCTATATAGCGTTGCGGGACTGAGTTTAGGTCGGTGCGCCTTTCAGATGCAAGTACATCTGCACGATCGATTGCGTGTGCGCAGAGGCGATTTCGTGTCTGCTAACTGCCCGCGAACGCGTGGCGAAAGCGCGTTCCGCCGGGCAACTCAGTTGGCGTTGACGAGGACATCGGTGCTGTAGTGAACCTGGGTGCCCGGCTCGACATATCGGTCTGCCGCGCTGCGCCACGCAATGAAATGGTCGGTGAATCGATGCGCTTCCGCTGCCTCGTCGTCGACATATACCTGGTACAGGAAGAACCGGTGCGGATCCACGCGGTCGGCGCAGACATCGAATCGGAGGCAACCCGGCTCCTCGCGCACCGACGCGGCGGCGCTGCGGCCGACGGCAGCCAGAAATTCGGAGCGAGAGCCGGGCCGGATCTTTAGGGACACGATGCGGCTGAACACAGTGACGGACTCCAATCGGGGACGTACACAAGTCAATCGGTCGGGGCGGCACCATCTTGGGCGACCGACTGGTTATCTAAATTTTCGATCGCGGAAGTCACCGGAATGGCACCTGAGATCAGTTCGAGTGTCGCTCCCGCGGTCTGCGGGGCGTGCAGAATTCCCGCCAGGACCGTGGCGACATCGGCGCGCGGGATGGCGCCGCCCGGCAGCGGCGGCGGACCGAGCGTCACGAGGCCGGTGGCGGGAGTGTCGAGGAGGCGGCCGGGGCGCAGGATCGTCCAGTCCAGATCGCGGGCACGCAAGTCGTCTTCGGCTTGGGTTTTGGCATCGATGTAGGCCGCCCAGACCTCATCGCTGCCGGCCGCGGGCGGCGCTCCCGCACCCATCGTGGAGATCTGCACGAAACGGCGCACGCCGGCCTGCTCGGCGGCGGTGGCGAGCAGCACCGAACCGCCCTTGTCGACCGTGTACTTGCGCTCCGCGCTGCTGCCCGGGCCCGCGCCGGCGGCGAAAACGACGGCGTCATAGCCCTGGATGGCCGCGGCGACGTCGCCGGGCGCAGCATGTTCGAGGTCGAGCACCACGGCGCGAGCGCCGGTGGCGGCGATGTCGGCTGCTTGCTCCGGTTTGCGGATCAGGCTGTCGACCTTGTCACCCCGTTCGGTCAGCAATTCGGCGAGCAGCAGTGCGATCTTTCCGTGTCCGCCTGCGATGACGACGCGCATGGGTGGTCCTCTCCGGTCGGTGCCGCGTGATATTCGGTGCGGTGATCAGCGTTCGGGTCCGCCCGGGTTGCAACCGGCTTGGACGATGGCCTGATAGTCGAGCGCTGGACGCCAGGGTTCGAGATTCCAACTCGGTTTGTTCGGCGCCACCATGCGGGCCCAATGCCAGTGACACACGAACTGGTCGCGCATGCCGGGTGTATCGGCCGCTGCGGACTGCGCGAGCACTTCTTGCCAGGCGCGGTCCTCGGAGCCGGGGAAAGTAGTGTTCCGCCCGGCCGGTGTCGGGAAGACGAGCAGCCGCGGGCCATCGATGGCTACTGTCCACTCGATGTGGTCGATGAGTGCTTGATCAGCATAAGGATCGACGGTGGGAGTCGCGGCAGATGACGTCGAGATCGACGTCGCGGTGGTGGCAATGGAGGTCGTGACGGCGGGTGGGTCTAGCGTCGTGGCTGCCACCGACGCCGGCTGATCGGTTTCGCAACCGCTGATCGCGAGCAGCAGGGTGGCGCAGAGCAGAAGTGCCGCGCCGGACAGCATCGACGGGCGAGGTAGGTGCCTGCCCGGATAGGGCGGAATCGGGTTCACTGGGTCACTGTCGTTCCTCCCGCATGGTCATCGCCACCGAGCGTAGCCAAGGTTCGCCGGTGCGGCATATCGCCGGCGGACCTCTGATCGTGGTGTGCGACTGCGGCGGAGAGTCAGACAAGTCGCGGTGACAGCGAGGTCGGGGTTCCGCCGGTCCTCAGTGCCACAGCGAACGGCACGGCAGCGGTCGGAGCTCGGGTCGCACCTTGTTGTCCACAGTGACCACCAGCCCGGCTTGCACCGCGGCGGAGGTGAACTCCCACGCCTCGGCGCGGGTGGCGGCGTATTCGAGGATCAGAGCCTCGTCGGGTGTCGGTCCATCGAAGTAGACGGTGATCCGACGGGTGGGTGACTCCTTGGCGTACTCCCGGTCGGTCAGTTTTCGCGCAGTGCCGTCCATGCCACTGTCTCCTTCCGCCACCGGCGCGGCAACGACGCCGGTACTTGTGACGGTAGGTCCCCACCATTGTGGGGAATATGATGAACCTCGGCTGTTGGACATCTCACAGGGCCGATGCCGGGCTATAGGGGGTTCTCACCAGGTCCGATGCACTATCGTCACGACCAGTCACGCGAAACTTGTGACTTGTCAAAATGTTTCGCTCCAAATATGTAACTGTGGTCCGTTGTTGTAAACGATGGTCACAACGTTGGACCCATTCTGGAGGCATCGTCGATGAGGCAGGCCCTACGTTCTAGGCGCAAGTGGAGATCCGGCAGGGGGGTGGTGCGCACAGTCGGTGCGATGGCGGCCGGTCTACTGATGGTGGTCGCGGTCGCGGGGACCGGTCACAGCGCACCGATATACCCGGCGGCGGATCCGGACCCGTTCTATTCGATCCCGGCGAATCTGGCGGACATGAAGCCCGGCGACGTCATCGCCACCCGCACGATGCCGCCACTGCCGATCTTCCCGGACACCACCGTGACGGTGGTGCGGTTCCGGTCGACCAACTCCCAGAGCAAGCCGATCGCGGCGACCACCACGGTGCTGACGCCGCGCGGACACAAGAAGGACGGCCCGCTGCTGTCCTATCAGCACATCATCAACGGCCTCGGCGCAGAATGCTCGGTCTCGCGGGTGCTGTACACCGACGATCCGAATCTGATGGTGCGTGAGGCTCCGGCGTGGAATGTTTTGCTGCAGCAGGGTTGGACGGTCGCGCTGCCCGATCACCTCGGGCCCCAGTTCGCCTATGGCGCGGCGAAATTGGGTGGTCAGATCACCCTGGACGGTGTCCGCGCCGTCAAGCAGGTATCCGAGCTGCAGGTGGAGAAGAGCCAGGTGGGCATGGTCGGCTACTCCGGCGGTGGCATGGCCACTGCATGGGCGGCGGCGCTGGCGCCACAGTATGCGCCGGAACTCGACATCGTCGGCGCGGCCATGGGCGGGGTGCCCATGAATTTGGTGAAGATGCTCGAGGGGCTCGGTCTCGGTTCGCATCCGGCGTTCGGGCTTGCGCTGGCCGCCGGGCTCGGTCTGGAACGCGAGTACCCCGACCGGTTCCCGCTCAGTGACCAGCTGAACGACCGCGGGCTCGCCGCCCGCGCGGCCATGGCCAATAGCTGCACCAATGACATCCTGGCCGCAGGTGCCGGACACGGCGCGATGGACTTCGCGAAGACGACGTCGATGATCAACGACGGCGACGCCCGCGCGGTGGTGGAGGAGAACAGCCTCGAACTCTACGACGGCGTGCCGAAAGCGCCGGTCTTCGAATGGCACTCGCCGATCGATGGGCTCATCCCGGTCGACGCGATCACCAATACCGACCGTCGCTGGTGTGCGGCAGGGGCGCGGGTGGAGGCAGAAGTGACGCCGGTGCCCGATCATCTGACCGCGGCGGTGCTCGGCATCCCGGCAGCGCTCAGCTGGCTGAACGCCCGTTTTCAGGGGGAGCCCGCACCCAGCAACTGCTGAGGACCCGCCGCGTAGATACCAACGGGCCGAAGGCGATTCCACCGAATCGCCTTCGGCCCGGTTGTTGCGATATGGCGACATGACACACACAACTCGGGCACAGCGGAATCTCGGACCATCACGGCGGGTTAGCCTGACGTTTCGAGCCCCGGTGCGACAGGGGGCATTTCGGGGTCGAGGAGTCCCGTCATCTCCAGCACCAGGCAACCGACGTCGCACGCAGAGGGTGTGTCATGAGATGTTTGCGTGCCTTGTTCTTCGCTCTGTTACTGGTGTGCCCGCCGGTGCTCGGGCAGGCGGTCGCGGAGCCGCTGCCCGACCCGACCGCACCGCCTGGATTGCCTGCGCTATCCGATCTTTCGGGACTGCCCAGGCTGTTGACTCCGGAGAACGGCTCACTCCTACCCAACCTGCAGGAATGGATCGATCGGGTGCTGCCCCCGCCGCCCATCCCGTTCGCGCCGGCGCCGGACCCTGACCCGCTGTTGTCAACTGGTCCGACGCCCGCGCTCGCCGCGCTGCGGCGGGCGGTGCTGCCCGCACCGGTCGGTGATCCGATCTTCGACGCGTGGCCTGCGAATCTGGAGGATTTCGCCGAGGGCCAGTTGCTCGAGGTCCGGGACATCACCCCCACCGCCGGGCCGCTGATCCTCGTCCCCATCAGACAGGCGCTGTTGCTGAAGTTCCGCACCACCGACGCGCACGGGCTGCCGTCGTATGCGACGGCGACGCTGATTGTGCCGACCACCGCGTGGGCGGGCCCTGGCAGCAGGCCCGTAGTGGTCAACAATCTGCCGATCGACGCCCTCGGCCGCGACTGCACGCCCGGCTACAGCTTCGCGCACGGATTCTCGACGAAGACCAGCTTCACCGATTTCATCCCACCGACAACACAATTGGCGGTGCTGCGCGGGTACGCCGTGCTGGTTCCCGACCACGAGGGCCCCTGGATGGCCTACGCGGAGCCGTATGTGGCGGGTCATGCCGTGCTCGATGCGATTCGCGCGGTGCGCGAGCTGCGCCCGGAGGAATTCGGGGACAGCAAGTTCGCGATGGCCGGATACTCCGGTGGTGCGATCGCCACCCACGGCGCAGTCAAACTGATCGACAGCTATGCGCCGGAGTTGGCCGAGGTGATCGTCGGAGCCGCGCTGGGTGGGGTGCCCGCCGATTTCGAGATCCTCGCCCGGAGCATGAACGGCAACCTCGCCTCGGGGGTGTTCATGGCCGCGGCCTTCGCCATCGGCAGGGAACGTCCGGAGATACTCGCGCGGATGAACAACCTGGCGCAGTGGGTGGCGACCTCGCCGGTGAAAGACCTGTGCGGCAACGGCTTCGGGATCGCCGGTGTGCTCATGCTGCCTATCGATGTGGCTGCGAACTTCGCCGACCCGCTGCACTCCGAGCTCGCTGCGCAGATCTACCGGGTGACCAGGATGGAAGGCATGAAGTCGGCAACGCCGCTCTACATCTACAACGGCGAGCAGGAATTCTGGATTCCGGCCGAGGGAGCTCGCAACCTTTATCACGAGCAGTGCGGTCTCGGTGTCCCCTCGGTCTATCGCAGTGTGCTCGGTGAGCATGTCATTGCCGCGGGCCTCGGCTATCCGGAGGCGATGGTCTGGCTGGATCAGCGGCTACAGGGCGTGCCTGCGCCCGACGAATGCTGAGGTTTGCTCGTCTGCCGGACCTCCTCGTTGCGCTTGCCGTGGAATCGGCGATTAATGTCACGTGATAGTGATACGCGTTGTCCGTTGTCGTGGTGCCCAGACTTTCCGTCGAACGCCGCGAGCGCTGACCGCTGTGCCGGTACGGTGGGCCGGTCCGGACGCGGTGACATACCGGGTCGGCGGATGCGACCGATGAACAACACCGCGGCCGTTGGGCCGGAGCAGGCGTCGCACCAGGCACGGGCCCTGGTCGGCCGCCATTATCGAATGACCGATCACTACGAGGTCGGGCGGGAGAAGATCCGCGAATTCGCCCGGGCTGTGCAGGACGATCACCCGGCGCACCGGCAGGAATCGGCAGCGTGGGAGCTGGGCTACGACGGGCTGATCGCACCGCTGACCTTTCCGTCGATCGTCTGGCTGCTGATGCAGCGCAAGATGTTCGAATCGGTGATCACCGGTTACGACATCAGCCAAGTCCTGCAGACCGAGCAGACCATCCACATGCATCGGCCGATCGTCGCGGGTGACCAGTTGCGCTGCGACTCGTTTATCGAGTCGTTTCGGCAGTTCGGCGACAACGACTTCATGGTGACCAAGAACGTCCTCACCAACCAGCACAAGGAGCTGTTGCAGACCGCGTGCACCACGGTGGTGGCGCGTACCGGCACCGAGGTCGCCCCCGACCTCGCGGCGGCGGTCGACGGCGTCATCATGACCGGCCAGGCGCTTGCCGATCGCCTCGGCGCGGCGCAGCGGCGCACATCCCCGACAGCGGACCCGGGACTCGTCGAATGCTCCGACGACCTGCCCGCGGGACCGGTCGACGAGGCGCAGGTGCGGGAGCGATGCAGCGTCCCTACCTTCGATCAGCTGCGGGTCGGTGCGGAACTGCCTGCCCGCATTGTGTCGCTCACCCGCGGCGACCTGGTGAATTACGCTGGGGTGTCGGGTGATTCGAATCCGATCCATTTCAGCGACCAGGTCGCCTGTGCCGCGGGTCTGCCCGATGTAGTGTCGCACGGACTGCTGACCATGGGCCTCGGCGCGGGGTATCTCACCGAATGGCTGGGTGATCCGGCCGCCGTCACTACATACGGCGTACGGTTCGCCGGGTTCGCACCGGTCGCGCAGACCGAGCACAGCCGGATCGAGTTCCGTGGTCGGATCAAGTCGCTCGATCCCGATCGCCGTGCGGCGATCGTCGCCCTCACCGCCACTTCCGACGGCAGGAAGCTGTTCGGGCGCGCGACGGCAGAAGTTCTACTGCGCTGATCCGCGACGGTAGGCGACGAGATCTGGAGCCCCCGGCGGGTGCTTCGCGACGTGGGCGCGTGGGTACGGATCCTGGGCGGCCTCTCAGCTTCGAGTCCCCTCGTCCATGGGGAGGCCGCTGCAGGAAGGCCGTGTCGAAGCCGTGAGATGAGCGTATTCGTCCGACACGCCGATCGAGAGGCGGTCGTCGTGGAATGTGTAATGCCCGGTACTACCGGCGATTCGCATGGGATTGTCACCAAGGAATCGCGTGGTGACCGGCGCGTCGCCGGTGCATCCGCGGTGCCTCGGATGCCTGTGTATGTGCACGAATATCTGTGCGGTTGAGGCACTTTGGCCGTAGAAAGTCACGGTCGTGACATGGCAGACTCGGAGCATGCCTGCATCGGAGCTACGAGAAGGGGATGGCCCCCCGTTTGCCGGAAGTGTGGCCGCCGACGGCGGACCCACGGTGCTGCGCATGATTCTCGGCGGCCGCATGCGACGGCTGCGAGAAGCGTGCGGGATCAGCCGGGAGGACGCGGGCGAGGCCATTCGCGGATCACATTCGAAGATCAGCCGACTAGAGCTGGGCCGGGTCGGTTTCCGGCAACGCGATCTCGTCGATCTGCTCGCCTTCTACGGGGTCACCGATCCTGAGGAATTGGCGGAGTTCATCGAGCTGGCGCAGCAGGCCAGCGCATCGGGCTGGTGGCACCGCGACACCGACTGGTTGCCCAAATGGTTCGACACCTATCTCGGCCTGGAACAGGCGGCGCGGCTGATTCGCTGCTACGAGCCGCGGGCGGTGCCCGAACTGTTGCAGACCGCCGACTACGCCCGCGCCCTGCTGACGCTCGCGCATCCCGACGAGCCGGACGAGGCGATCGAACGCCGGGTGGCGCTGCGCATGCGCCGACAAGAGATTTTGGTGCGTCGTGACCCGCCGCAGTTCTGGGTGACAGTCGACGAGGCGGCATTGCGGCGTCCGATCGGTGGTTCGACTGTGTGGCGTGGGCAGTTGGACCACTTGGTTCGACTCGCCGCGCAACCGCATATCAGCGTCCAAGTGCTCGCCGATCATGTCGGCGGACCCGCGATCGCGGACGGTGCATTCACCATGCTGCGGTTCGCGGAGCCCGACCTGCCCGATATCGTCTACCTCCAGCAGTTGACCAGCGCCCTGTACCTGGACAAGCGAGCCGATCTCGATGCCTATCTCCGGGTGGTGAACGTGCTGTCGGTGCATGCCGCGCCGCCGGAATACACCATCGGACTGCTCGAAGCGCTGCGGGAGCGGATGCCACGAACCGTTGATCGGCCGTCGGACACCGGCGATCAGCAGTAGCCGCAGCGCGCCTATGTCGCCTCGTTCGCGTCCGGTGCGCCGAGTAGTAGCCGTTTGAGGATCTTCCCGGTCTCACCGCGCGGTAGGTCGTTGAGAAAGGTGACGTCGCGCGGCACTGAGAAGCGGCTGAGCCGGTGCCGGATATAGCTGCGCACCATGTCCGAATCCAGGCCCGCGCCTTCCCTTTTCACTACGAAGGCGGCCAGCCGCTGGCCGTATTCGTGGTCCGGCACGCCGACCACCGCCACCTCACTGACCTGGGGGAGATGAGAAAGCGCCTCTTCGACCGGCCGTGGGAAGACGTTCTCGCCGCCGGAAATGATCATTTCGTCGTCGCGGCCCGCGATGAACAGCCGCCCTGCGGCATCGAGGTAGCCGAGATCGCCGGTGTCGAGCATACCGTCGGCCTCGCTGGGAGGTGCGGCATTGACGTAGCCGTCGAACAGCATGTGATTGCCGACGAAGATGTGCCCGGTCGCGCCGACCGGCAGCGGTTTCAGGTCGGGCCCGAGGACGCCGATCTTGGTGCCGAGCGGCGGACGGCCCGCGGTGGTCGGCGCGGTCCGCAGATCGTCGGGGTCGGCGATGGTCGCCCAGGAGACCTCTGTCGAGCCGTACACGTTGTAGAGGATGTCGCCGAAGGTGTCCATGAAATTCAGCACCGTCGCGGCCGCGAGCGGCGCTCCGCAACTGGCGACGACCCGCAGGCTGGAGGTGTCGTAGCGAGCGCGCACGGGTGTGGGCAACTCGAGGATGCGGTGCACCATGATCGGCACGGCGATCAGCGTCGTCACGCGATGCTCGGCGATCAGGCGCAGGCAGTCCTCGGCGTCGAAATGTCCCTGCAGCACCACCGTTGCGCGCAGTGGCGTGCTCATCTGCAGTGCCGCGAGGCCCCAGGTGTGGAACAGCGGGGCCGGGATGAGCATGGTGTCGTTCATGCGGAACGGAATCCGGGACAGCAGGGCGGCGATGGTGCCGAAACCCTTCGGGTGCGGGCGGCGCGCGCCCTTCGGCGTGCCGGAGGTACCCGAGGTGAGTACGACCAGTTTGCCCGGTTGCGTTGGCTTACGAAAGTCCTTGTGCCCTTGTGCTATCAAATCATCGATCGTGGTTCCGCCCGGCGTCGGCGGGGTGTCGTCGGTGGTGTAGCGGGGGATGTCGGCGTGCAGATACTGGACGAGCGGATCGAATTCGGCGTCCACGAACAGCGCAGACAGCTTGTCGCGCTGCACGATCTCCTCGATCCGCCGGGCGGGCAGCCCGGTGTTCAGCAACACGGCATCGATACCGAGCTTGCCTGCGGCGACCATGGTTTCGACCATGCCTGCATGATTGCGCGCCAGCAGTCCCACCGCGTCTCCCGCGTTCAGCCCGAGTGCCGCCATCGCGGCGGCCAAGGCCTGGGTGCGGTCGTGCATCTCGGTGAAAGTGCGCCGCCCTCGGCAGTCGACAACGGCCGCACGGTGCGGGGACTGCACGGCCGCGGCGGCGTAGCCACCGGCCATGTTGAATCCCCATTCAGCCAGACGGCGCAGCTGCCGGAACGCCGAGTCCGGTCGATAGGTGCGCCCTACCCCGGAGGTCATGATCTGTTTCGCGACACCGGCTCTGAGCCGCAGGGGCGAGTTCTCGCCGTTGACGATCACCGAGGTCGGCGCGGCGCGGACGAGGTCGGCAAGCAATCGCAGACCGGCGTTCGTCCAATCGACGATCGCGGCATTGGTCAGCTCGGCCAGATGCGGATGCACTCGGCCCGGCGCGAAATAGGTGACACAGATCCTGGTCTGCCCGTGCTCGTCGCGCAACCGCACCGAGGCGAAGCTGCCGAGCATAGGGAAGCGGAGTTCGAAGCTCTCCTGCTCCTGACCCACGATCAATTGCATGGTGTGGGAACGGATGCCGGCCTCGGCCGACCCGACCCGCACCAGCAGCACCGGATGGCCTGCGACGGTCTCCAACGGTTCGCAGGCGCCGACGCCTTCGAATATTCGTGGATAGGTTTGCGGATCCAGCAGCAGATCCCACACCGCTTTGCGGGCGATCGCGAATTCGGCGACTACATCGATGACATCGGTAATCAACTACGTGCAATTCTGGCGGGCGGTGCCGGACACTTGCGGGTCCGGCGCCGCGGTCTCACATCGGGTACTGGTTGTGCTTGCGAGGGTTTGGTTCGGCTCCGGCTTCCTTCTCCCTGGGCAGCCGCAGCGCGTGCCGAATTTCCAGTCGGGTGCGGGCAGGTTCGATGACGGCGTCATGTAACCGCGCTCGGCGGCGATCCACGGTGTGGCGACGGTTGCGTTGCAGCTATTGATCATGAAGTCTCGCACGGCGGACCGCTGGTCGGCGGGGACTTCGGCCAATTTGCGCTTGCCGACGATGCCGACCGCGCTCTGCGCGCCCACCAGGCGATCGGCGCGGTGGGCCACGCCAGGCTGATATCCGCACTGAGCTGTTTGCAGCCCATCACCGCATTCGGCCGATGAGCCCGACACCGGTTCGGTGCCGACGATGCCGACTGATCCGGTGGCAACGCATCCGGGTGATCCGACCGATCCGGCCGCAACGGCACCAGTCGAGTCATCACCCGGGTCCGCAACAGCTTGTCAACTATTGTCCCTATGAGACAATTAGCTGCTAGACTGTTCGGCATGGGTGGCGACGATGGTGTCGACCTGGATGGCCGGAGGCTGCGCACGAGGCGTAGTCGTGCGGCCATGTCGGCTGCTGCCTTCGACTTGCTCACCGAGCGGGGGCTCGACTCGGTCGCGGTGGAGGACATCGCGGTGCGCGCCGGGGTGACGAGGCGGACTTTCAGTCGGCACTTCTCGTCGATCGAGGAGGCTGTGCTCGCCGATCTCGACCAGGATGTGCACCTGTTCAACGACGCGTTGTGCGCCAGGCCGCTCGATGAGCCACCGCTGGCTGCTTATCGCAATGCCATTCATGACTGGCTGGATGCCGAATACAGTGGCCCGCGTACGGAACTGCTTGTTCGCCGCTGGGAGCTGTTCCAGCGATTCGACGACGAGCCCGCGCTGTTCGCGGGCTACCAGCGCATCCGTCTCGCGGGGCAACAGGAATCGGTGCGCATCATCGCCGCGCGCATGGGTACAGATCCAGTAGCGGATCTGCGCCCGGCTGCGGCCGTTGCGGTGGGCTCCGGGATGCTCATCGCGGCGCTGCAGGCTTGGGCCGTCGGCGCGGATCCCAGCAGCCTGCCCGAGCTCATCGAAGGGTTCTTCGCCACTCTCGCCGGGCTGACCAGCAATATCCATCACGAGGAGGCACCGTCATGACCGCACGGCCGGTGCAAGCGAATGCAGTCCGTCGGACCTGTCGGCGCGTCGGGTTGGATCGTAATCCGATGCGTAGACGGGAAGATCGCATCCAATCGGTGGCGGGCGCGCTATTGCTGCTGTTGTTCATCATCGTCGTTCCGGTGGCGGTCATGACTATCGGCGGCCGCGTCTACGAGACCGAAACCCGTGTCGCGCAAGCGGAGGCGGCGCAGCTGCACCAGGTCGACGCGACGGTCGTCGAGGTCGGCAAGACGCCGCTGTATGCGCCGATGACACCGGCGAAGGTGACCTGGAGCGATCCCGACGGCACCACTCACACCAGCGACTATCAGGCGACCGGAATAGTGAAAACCGGTGGCACCGTCAAGGTTTGGCTCGACAGTACGGGAAAGGTCACCCATCCGCCCTCGGAAACCCGGGCGCTGAGCAAGGCCGTCCTCATCACCACCGGCGCGGTGTTGGCGGTGCTCGCCTGCTGCGGTAGCTGCTATGCCCTGCTGCGGCGCGCACTCGACCGCAGGCGCTCGCGACTGTGGGAGACCGAGTGGGCCACGGTGGGACTCACCTGGGGCAACCACGGCACCCGACCGGACCAGACTTAGCGCGGAAATTCCTACGGAGTGCGGTGTGCCCGCCGACCAAGGGTAGGGACAAGGTCGGCGGGCACACCGCGTGCCGGGCCGCTGCGCGGCGAACGCGGGCCTGGCACATCGATAATGTTAGGCACTCGAACAGAACGCCGCTCGGCGGAAAGTAAACATCGGCACATGCTACGAATGGCACCGGTATGCGTTGTGACACAGCACAACTGGCGGTTCTCGCGGCGGTCTAGACCGGGAAGAGGCTGTGCTTGCGATTCTCGGGTTCGAGTGCGGATTCCTTGTCGCGCAGCAGCCGCAGCGCCTGTCGGATTTCCAGGCGGGTGCGCGACGGTTCGATGACAGCGTCGATGTAACCGCGTTCCGCGGCGATCCACGGGGTCGCGACGGTCTCGTTGTACTGGCTGATCATGTAGTCCCGCACCGCCGCTCGCTGATCGGCGGGCACCTGGGCCAGCTGGCGTTTGCCGACGATGGTGACCATGCTCTCCGCGCCCATCACCGCGATCCGTGCGGTGGGCCAGGCCAGGCTGATGTCCGCGCCGAGCTGCTTGCAGCCCATCACCGCGTAGCCGCCGCCGTAGGCCTTGCGCACCACGACGGTCACGATCGGCACGGTCGACTCGAGGACGGCACGGAAGAAACGCCCGCCGCGCTTGATGACGCCGTTGCGCTCCTCCTCGACACCCGGCAGCACACCGGGGGTGTCCACGACGAACACCAGCGGAAGCCGGAAGGCATTGCACAGGCGAATGAAATGGGTCGCCTTGTCCGAGCATTTGGCGTCGATGGCGCCGCCGAGCACCATCGGCTGGTTCGCGATGACGCCGACGCTGCGCCCGTCCACCCGGGTGAAACCGGTGATCAGGTTCTGTGCGGTGGCCGCGCCGATCTCGAGGAAATCGCCGTCGTCGAACAGCCGCAGCAGGATGTCGTGCATGTCGTAGCCCGCGCGATCGGAATCCGGGATGATGGAGTCCAGCTCGAGGTCGGAGGCGGTGATTTCCGGCTCCAGCCCCGGATTCACGATCGGGCCCTGCTCCATGACGCTGGACGGCAGGTAACTGAGGTAGTTCCTGGCCCAGTCGAAGGCGGCCTGCTCGGTCTCGGCGACATGATGGACGGTGCCGTTGCCTGCCTGCACCTGCGCGCCACCCAGCTCCTCCATGGTCACGGCCTCGCCGGTGACGTCCTTGATGACCTCGGGCCCGGTGACGAACATGTAGGAGTTCTCGGTCGCGATCAGGATGTCGGTGTTGACCGGCGCGTAGACCGATCCCGCCGCGCACTTGCCGAGCATGATCGAGACCTGTGGAACGAAGCCCGACAGTGGTCCCTGGCGCCTGCTCATCAGGGCATACCAGGCCAGCGAGGCCACCGCGTCCTGGATTCTGGCGCCGCCGGAGTCGTTGATCGCCACGACCGGGCAGGCATTGTTCAACGCGAAGTCGAGTGCGTTGGCCACTTTGCGGCCGAACATCTCGCCGACCGAGCCGCCGAAGACGGTCTGATCGTGCGCGATCACCACCACCGGCCTGCCGTCGATGCGGCCGTGGCCGGTCACCACGCCGTCGCCGTACATCGCGCCCGGCGTGCCCGGCTGGCGCACCAGGGCGCCCAGCTCGATGAAGCTGCCGGCGTCGAGCAGCATCCGGACCCGCTCGCGGGCGCTGGGTATCTCCTTGGCCTTGCGTTTCGCGATGCCGGCTTCGCCGGCCGGCTCCTGGGCGAGCTCCAGGATGCCCTGCAGCTGCTCCAGTTTGTCCCGCGTACCGCTCATGTGTGGTGATGCCCTTCGAAGTCGCTCGCCGTCGCCGTTGCTCCGCCGACCTCGTCATACGGGGCGCGGCGCTCGATGTTATCGAGGATATGACCCAAAGCACACATCCTAGACGGTCCTCTTGGGGCAGCTCACAGGTCACCGGGCGGGCTCTGGCCGGCTGTCGCCCCACCCGTCGTCACGGAGGCGGCGCGGGCCGCGCTCCACAGCGCTCCACTGCCGGGGCGTCGGTGTGTTGTGGTTTGTCCCCGGTGGCAGCCGGTCCACTGGTGAAGAGTCGAGAAGTCGACGTCACGGCGCGCGGTCGACCGTAGGGTGACGTTCACGCAGCGCCGGTTTGTGCGGTCGGCGCTGCGTCTGGAATTCCGCCGCGGTGGTGCGGGAGATCGCGGGCGTCGCAACGATTCCGATAGTTAGAAGGTCGGCGCCGCAATCGCTATCTTCTCGAAAGTCCGCAGATCACTTGTGATTAATGAGCGGATGCTATTCGACCGCGGACCCATTGGGCACGCCGTCACCACGATTACCGTCGCCTCGCGCGGCGGCAATGTCGAGAACCTCTGGGGCCCGCCGAGCTCGCCGAAGTGGGTCGCGCACGACAGCGTGCTCGGCGCCGAAGGCCTGCGCGGGACAACGATCTATCTCTCGGCCGCGCCCGGTCTGCCAACCGGCGCGGATCTCATCGCCGTGGCCAACTCGCCGACCGTCCTCGATGCGCTGAAACTGGCAGGTGGGGGCGCAGCGCTGGAGGCCGGAGCGCGCGCGTGCACCGAGCGGTTCGCCGCCAGGCTCGGTGAGCTGAAGATCCCCGTCACCGTGGAGTATCAGCAGACGGGCATGCACACCTGGGCCGATTTCGAGGCACAGCTGCCGCGCGCCTGGCGCGTGCTTGCTCCCGTGCTCGGGCTGCCCGAGCCGAAATAGGCTCTGCGGCAAGGTGCACAGCAGGACCCGATTCGGCCTCGAGTTGCGGTTGGATTTACCGAATGTCATCTTGATGGGCGCTCCGCGCTCGCTCGAGGCGGTGCCGCATTCGATCCATCTCATGACGGGACCCCACTGATGCCGACCCTGCCCTGGACCTCCGGAGTTCATAAGCCTGTCGACGGAGAGCAGTTGCAGGTGCTGACCTCGCGGCTGCCGCTGAACCGCTACTCCGATATCGTTCGGTTCCTGCGCTGGACGCTGAAGATTCGCTCCCAGCTGCGCGATGCTCCCGGCTGTGTCGGCTACACGCTCGACGCACGCCTGTTCAGCAAGACGTTCTGGACCTTGTCCGCGTGGTCGGACCAGGAGGCGATGAACAACTTCGTGCGTAGCGGCGCCCACGCGCAGATGCTCGCCGACATGGCAGGCCGCGTAGGCAACCCCAGCTTCGTCGATTCCACCGCGACCCGTGTGGACATCCCACTCTCCTGGAAGGAAGCCCGCATCCGCCTCACCTGAGGCCCTGGTCAGCGGTGCTGCGGAATCAGACGACGCCGTCGGCGTTGACGTTGGTATGACTTCGGTACTCCAGTCGGTCCAGTTCTCGATCTTGGACCGGTCCCGCGTTCGGCGCGGTCAGACCCACGCCGAGGCGCTGCGTGAGACCGTCGAGTTCGCACAGCTGGCCGAGGAGTGGGGTTACCACCGCTTCTGGGTATCCGAGCACCACAGCGTGCCGGGCGTGGCGGGGTCGGCGCCGACGGTGCTCGCCGCGGCGGTTGCCGCGGCGACATTGCGGATTCGGATCGGCACCGGCGGTGTGATGCTGCCCAACCATCAGCCGCTCGTGGTTGCCGAGCAGTTCGGGGTACTGGAGTCGTTGTATCCGGGCCGCATCGATATGGGTCTCGGCCGGTCGGTCGGGTTCACCGATGGTGTGCGCCGCGCGCTCGGGCACGGGAAGGGCGACGCCGACGATTTCGACGCGCAGCTCACCGAAGTGCTGGAGTACGTCGGCAACGGCCGCCACGGAGTGCACGCCTGGCCCGCGGATGGCCTGCGGGTGCCTGCGTTCTTGCTGGCGACCGGCTCGGGTGCGGCGCGGGCGGCACGGTTCGGGCTGCCGCTGGTGATCGCGGCGGTGGCGGGCGAGGACCGGATGGTCGAGGCGATCGAGCATTACCGCAACGAGTTCCACCCGACGCCGTGGGGTGCGCAGCCGTATGTCGTCGTCTCGGGCGCGGTCGTCATCGCCGACACCACCGAACAGGCGCACCGGCTGTTGCTGCCGGAGGCGTGGTCGAATGTCTACTCGCGCACCCGTGGTGAGTTCCCCGTGCTCATCCCGCCCGAGGACATCGAGACTATGGCGATGACCGAGCGGGAGCGCAGGATGTTCGACGAGGCGCTGCGCGACCATATCCACGGCACCGAAGACGAGGTCGCGGAGGCGTTGGAGCACTTGGTGACCCGGACCGGCGCCGATGAGATCCTGGTGCACACCAGCACTTACGATCGGGCGGCGCGACTGGATTCGCACCGCCGCCTGGCCCGGCTGACCGGATTGGGCTCCTCGGCTCAATCCCGTTCGGGGAATAGCGCTTCCGCGGCGGCGTAGCCGAAGAGCTTGCGGCCGCTCGATCGTGCGTCGATGGCGATGGTCGCCTTGCGCTTGTGGGGGTCCAGCGAGGTTACCCGTCCGCGGAACTCGATCTAGCTGGTATCCAGCGCAGGGATGCCCACGTAGTGCGTGTAGTGCGCGAACTGTGCGCGAAACCGGGTGACCGCAGCCGGGTCACCCAGCCATGCGCTCAGGAAGCTCGCGGCGAGCCCGAGTGTGAGCGTGCCGGGGGCGACCACAGTCGGCAGATCCGCCGCGGTGGCGACCTGCTCGTTGAACAACACCGGATTGCCGTCGCCGGTGACCTCGGTGTAATTCACCAGGTCGCGAAGTGACAGGTCGAACGCCAGGATCGGCAGTTCGGCGCCCACGGTCAACGCATCGAAATCGACTGTGGTGCACGGTGTTCGGCTGCCAGATGCGGGAGCGGTCCGGTCGGAGTTCGCCGCCGTGTCGACGTCGGGCAGCCGTTCGGGTTCGGCGGGGTGGTATCCATTCGGCTACATCGAGGACTCGGCGACACAGCTCGCGGTATTCGTGGATCGGGTGCTCGCCGCGACCGGCGCGAGCGAGGTCGATCTCGTGGCGCACTCCCAGGGCGGCTCGATGTCGAACTACTACATGAAGTTCGAGGGCGGCGCGGCGAAGGTCGAGAACCTGATCACTTACGGTGCCACCCACCATGGCACCAGCCTTGACGGGATCGGCGCACTCGGCAGGGCCATCAACAATTTCGGCATCGACATTCTCGGCTTCATCGAGATCTTCGTCGGCCACGCCGGTATCCAGCAGACTATCGGCTCGGATTTCGTCAACAAGCTGAATGCCAACGGCGACACCGTCGCCGGGGTCGACTACACAGTTGTCGGCACGCGCTATGACGAGATCACCAACCCATACGACCTGACGTTCCTGCAGGCGGGACCGGGTGCGCCGGTGCACAACATCACCCTGCAGGACGGGTGCGAACAGGATCTCTCCGACCACCTGACCATCCTCTATTCGCCACGCGCACTGTCGATTGCGCTGCGCGCGCTGGATCCGGTCGGACACCCGAACCTGCAATGCGCCTTCAACCCGTGGGTGATCGGCGGTGGTGGATCGCTGTAAGACCCGCCTGATCGTGCATCGCGCCCAACAGGACGAAACCCATCATCTCCGAGTCCTGTTCGGACGGATGCACCGATCGCGGCCGACCGTGCGCCCGTCGAACAGGACCGTCAACTCCGCCCCTGTTCGGCCGTGCGCCAACTGGGCGGCCGGCGGTCCGCCCACCGAGCGACCGCTCGCACCGCGCCGCTCGGTGGGTGTCCGAGCCACCGAGCCTCGTGACTTCGTCGCATGCGCGAGCGTCGGACATTTCGTCCGCCCGGCGCTGCGAACTTCATTGACTCGGATGTGAGCCGGCCGCAAAGGGTCGCTCGTTGGACTCGTTGCGTGTGGATCGGCCGAGTCAGGAATCTGTAGGGGGCACAGGCTGCGGAACGAGGTCGTCAACGGTTGCGGCGACGACGCCGAACAGGTCGGCGATCGTGGTCAGGGCTGCGGTGTGCAGTACGGCGGAGGGGACAGTGGGGCCCTGTGGGCTGGGCAGGCATCGGGTGGCGGTGGCCTCGGCGACGACGGTCGGGCGGTATCCGAGGTTGAACGCCCCCTGAGCGGTGTAGCTCACGCACATGTGGGTCATGAATCCGGCCAGCACCAGTTCCTGGCCTACACCGAGTCGTTGCAGGGTCTGCTCCAGATCGGTGTTGTGGAAGGCATTCGGGAACTGCTTGACCACGACCGGCTCTCCGGACCGCGGTGCGACCGGGCCGCTGATCGCGCCGATGTCGGCGCGAATGTCATAGGGTGTGCCCGGGCCGCCGTCGTTGATGATATGCACTACCGGCCGGTGCGATTCTCGGGCGGCCGTCAACAATCGGGCGCCAGCGGCCAGCGCCTGTTCGGCGCCGTCCACGGCCATGACGCCGCGGCGGTAAGTGTTCTGGAAATCGATCATGATCACCGCGGCATCGGCCAGCCGCGGTAGCTGATTGTCCAGACCGATCACGCTTCGGAGGGTGCTCGAGGCAGCATTCATCGACATTGGTTTCGACTTTCTGTGCGGGGATGGAAATTCGGGCGTCGGATGCGGCGCGGTGGCTGCACTCGACGTTCAGGTCGTGATGCGGAACCGGTTTCGGTAGTCGCCCGGGGTGGTTGCGAGTTGCCTGCGGAAGGCGCGGTGCAGGGTCTCGACCGACCCAAGTCCCACCGTCGCGGCGACTCGTTCGAGCGGCTGGTCGGTGGTTTCGAGCAGCCGACGCGCGGCTTCGACCCGGCATGCCTCGACATAGACCACGGCGCTGGTGCCGGTTTCCTGCCGGAAGACACGCGTGAAATGACGCTCACTGAGGCACATCCTGGCCGCCAGCGCCGAGGTGGACAGATCGCCGTCCAGATGTTCGGTGACGAAGAGCCGCAATTCATCGATGTCACGGCGGGTGGCCGCGGGCCGGCTCAGTGGCACGCTGAATTGGCTTTGGCCGCCTTGACGTTTGAGGTAGACCACCAGTTGCCGCGCGACCTGCAACGCCAGTTCCTCGCCGTGATCCTCGGCCACCAGTGCCAGGGCGAGGTCCAGACATGCGCTGATCCCGGCACCGGTCCAGATCCGGCCGGCGCGGATGAAGATGGGGTCGGGGTCCACGACGACGTGCGGGTGCTCGGCGGCGAGTTGGTCGGCTGTCGACCAATGGGTGGTGGCAGTCTTCCCGTCCAGCAAGCCTGCGGCCGCGAGCAGATGCGCACCCACGCACACCGAGGCTATCCGCCTCGTGCGCGGCGCGACGGTCCGGATCCACATCACGATCTCCGGCTCGACCCGCGCCACCGGACCATGGGGCAGGGAATCCACCGCACCCGGGACGATCAACGTGTCGATCGTGTGTTCGACCTCGTCGAAGCCGAGATCGGTGACGACACGCACCCCGGCGGACGTGCGCACTTCGCCTCGTGCGGGGCTTGCCAGCCGCACGTCGTACCGCGCTCGCCCGTCACCCTCGCGGTTCGCCAGCGCGAATACTTCGGCCGGCCCGGCGACATCGAGCAAGTCGACATCGGGAAAGGCCGCGATGACGACGCGGTGGATCAAGGTCATGACTCTATCGTCGATGCCTGCGCCGATGGCCGCAACGACATATCTCTGTCAGATCCGGCCATTGCTGCCCCGCTCGAATCGCGGACGACGAGGCTGTTGGGTACCAGAAAACGGCGTTCTGGACCGACCTGGAGTGGGGTCGACATCGACTGAATGTGCAGTCCGGGCGTACATCGGCGTCGCCGCGAAACGACGAACCAACCGGGTTCAACGGATATGTACTGGTAGTTGGGTAAATTCGCGCCAGTGTTCAGTAACCGTACCGAAGGTTTCGATCCCGTAGCCCACGCGTATTCGATGGTCGGGCGGACTTACCGTGCCAGTGATTACTATGAGGTCGGCCGGGAGAAGATTCGTGAGTTCGCCCGAGCGGTACAAAACCGTCACCTCGTGCACTGGCGCGACGACATTGCCGCTGCTTATGGCTACCCGGGTCTCCTCGCGCCGCCGACGTTCGCGTCCGTCTCCGGGCACCTGGCCTACTCCGAAATCTTTCCGACGATTCTGCGCGGCTACGATTTGAGTCAGATGATCCAGACCGATCAGATGATCGAGTACCACACAACAATCCACGAGGGTGACCGCCTGACCTTCGAGATGTGCCTGGAGTCGTTTCGCCGGGCATTCGGCGGAGATCTCATAGGACTGCGTCAGGTGGTCTTCAACCATCGCGCCGAGCCGGTCCTGACCTCGCGCACGGCCATCGTGGGCCGCAGTAGCGACGACCCCGCTCTCGCGCATACCGCAGTTGAATCGCTGATGCCTGCTTTCGGTGATCGTGAGCGCGGCCCCCACCAGAAGAACCCACCGCGTCGCGTCGATGTCCCAACCATCCCCGGCCCGGAAAACTACTGGCATGGCGCGGGGGAGCACGTGGTGGCGTTCGATTCGCTGGTCGTCGGCGATCGGCTTGCGCCGCGGACGGTCCGGCTCAGCAAAGGCGATTTGGTGAACTATGCCGGAGTCTCCGGTGACCCCAATCCCATCCATTGGAGTGAGAAGCTCGCACATTTGATGCGTCTGGAAACCGTGGTGGCACAAGGCATGCTCACCATCGGGCTCGGCGCGGACTACGTCAGCTCTTGGCTGGGTGATCCGGGCGCGATTCGTGCCCTCAATGTGCGGTTGACCAGTCCGGTATACGTCACAGAGACCGGCGCGGAGATCGAGTTCACCGGTCGGATCAAAGCGGTCGACCCCGACCGGTCCAGCGCGATCGTGGCCATCGGCGCCAAGCATCGAGGACGAAATGTCTTCGGTCGTGCGACCGCTACGGTCGCCCTCCGTTGACCGACTGTGGTCGTGGTGCCCTGACCGGGCTTCCGTGTATGGTGTCGGCTCGCCATGGGTGAGCCCATGCACGGATCGTCGTCGGCTGCACATCAGCGGCCATCCCGGTGGCTCGACCCGGCGCTACGAGACGGCCCGCGCCCTGAATGCCCCTCGCTGATGGCGGCTAGCGCGGCGTGAGCAGCACCGGCAGCGTAACCAGGCCGTGTGAGCGCCACGAGGTTCGGTATTCGAGCGCCGATTCCGCAACAGCGAGCTGTACTCGGGGGTGCCGCACGAACAGCTGCGGGACCACAGCGTCGACGACAAGATCGGTGGCGTGCGCGCCGAGGCAGTAGTGGGGGCCGCGGCCGAACATCAGGCTCGGCCTGCCATTGCGGGCCGGGTCGGAATCGGCGCCGAACAGCGTCAGCAGCACGGTGTCTCCAGCGGAGACGGGGTGCTCGCCGAGAATGAGATCGGTGACCGCGAATCGTCGGATGGCAAACGGCAGTGGATTGGCACGTTCCATCAGCGAGCCGCGGGATGTCGGCCACGCGGCGAGGGTTGCGGCGGCATCGTCCGAGGTGAGCAGTGCGGCAATTATGTTGCTGCACATGTGCACGGCGTTCTCCAAACCCGCCAGCATCATCAGGAAGGCGAGGGACACCAGTTCGTCCTCGGTCAGCGTTTCCTCGATGTCGCCGGCATGGATCCACCCGCTCAGTAGGTCGTCGCCGGGATCTGTGCGCTTCGACTCGACCAGTGTTGCGAATGTCGCGGTCAGCCAGCCGATCGCCGCCACGAGCCGTTGCCCGGACGCCTTCGATGCGGCATCGACAGTCACCATGGCGGTGGCGGCCTCGCGCAGGCGCGTATGGAGGTGGGCGGGTATCCCGAGCAGTTCGCCGATCACCAGTGCCGGAACCGGGACACACACGGCAGTGAGCAGATCAATTGTCTCGCTGCCGCTTTCGGGCAGTGCGGCGAACACCGCCGCGACGGTTCGGGCGACGGCGGCGCGCAGACTTCCCGAGGAACGTCGGGAGAATGCGGGTCCGGCGAGCTTTCTGATCCGGTGGTGTTCGTCGCCGTCCATGTTCAACAGGTTTCGATCGAGCGCAGGTGGTAGCGCGAAACCGGTATAGCCGTCGCTGGCGTGCTTCTTGTCCAGGCTGAGTCGAGGATCGGCCAGTAGTGTGGCTACCTCGTCGTATCCTGCGACCACCCAAACCTGTTGGCCGCCAGGAAGTTCCGCGCGTCGCACCGGCCCGCGCCAGGCGGCGTGCTCGTCCCAACGAGTTCTCGCCGACGTGCCGATCACCGTCGTCTCCACCATCGCGCCACCTCACTGTCGGTGTCCTCATAGGGTATTGGGTGGGTTCGCCGACCACTCGGCGGGGCGGGCGGCTCGACAGGTCGATCCCTCGGCTGGTGCGGGTCGCGAGTTCTTCGGTTATGCGGGTTCCGGCGCAACGGCTTGTTTGCGAAAAGCGTCGCCGTCATCCTCTTGTCGATGACGGTACGTCGGCGTACCGTCATTCTGGTACATAGGTGTACCACGCGAGGAGGTGGGTGTATGCCCGCTGTGAAACTTCCGGATGGCCCTTCTACGCCGCGGATCGTGCAGAGCCTGGAGATACTCTTCGGACGCTCTCGTGCCTGGCGCCGCATGCATGACCGCTTCGGCTCGGCATTCACCATCCACATGCCCAGGTTCGGCCGGGTGGTGGTGGTCTCCGATCCGGCCGAAGTCAAATCGTTGTTCACCGCGAGTACCGATGTCGCCGACAATGTCGCCGTCAACCTCGGGCAGTTTCTGGGGCCGGGCTCGTTGTTCTCGCTGCAAGGCGAGGAACACCGTAAGCAACGCAAGTTGCTCACACCTCCGTTCCATGGTCGCCGCCTGGCCGTGTACGAGTCGCTGATCGAGGAGGAAGCGGTCCGCGAGATGGCGTCATGGCCGTCGGAACACGAGTTCGCGACGATGGATTCGATGATGCGGATCACCTTGAATGCGATCCTGCGTGCTGTCTTCGGTGCCGAAGGCAAGGAGTTCGACGAGCTGCGCGAGCTACTTCCCAAATTGGTTCTCGTCGGGTCGGCCCTTGCGGCGGTACCGATTCCGCAGAGAATGCTGGGCCGCTTCGGCCCGTGGGCCCGGTTCGCGGCCTACCGCAACCGGTACGACGATATCGTCGGACGGCTGATCGACCGCGCTTCGGCCGACGAACAGATCCAAGACCGTGACGACGTGCTGGCGATGATGTTGCAAGCTCGATACGACGACGGCTCCAGCATGAGTCGCAGCGAGATCGCGGACGAGCTGCTGACCCTGCTCACCGCCGGTCACGAGACCACCGCGACGACGCTCGCGTGGACGATCGAGCGACTGCGCCGCCACCCCGATATGCTGAACCGCCTCGTTGCCGAAGCCGATTCAGGCGGCTCGGAACTGCGGGAGGCCACGCTGCTCGAGGTGCAACGGGTCCGGCCGGTCATCGATGCCACAGCGCGCACGGTGCGTGCAGAGTCGATGCAGTTGGGGCGGTGGACGCTGCCGAAGGGGCAGACCGTGGTGGTGAGCATCCGGTTGATGCACGATAACGAGGAGCTCTTTCCGAACGCCCGCGCTTTCGACCCCGATCGATTCGTCGGCGTGCGCCCGGGCACGTTCAGCTGGATCCCGTTCGGCGGCGGTGCACGGCGCTGCATCGGTGCGGCGTTCGCAACTATGGAGATGAACATCGTATTGCGTACGCTGCTAAGGGATTTCACGCTCGAACCGACCGACGCACCGGACGAGCGGACGCACTTCCGCGGGGTGGCACTCGTGCCTGCCGGGAAGGGCCGCGCCGTGGTGCGCCGCCGCACTCCGCAGCAGGCGATTTCGGACCGGGGCCGCGCCACCGAGGTGACGGCGTGAGCGGACAGCGCGTCGAGGTCGGCCGCGGCGTTACCTTGGCCTATGAGCGACTGGGTGCGGGCGGTGTTCCGGTCGTGCTCGTCGCAGGTTTGGGCCAACAGTTGCACGACTGGCCGGACGGATTGTGCGCGCTGCTGGTTGCACGCGGATATCAGGTCATTCGTTTCGACAATCGCGATGTCGGCCACTCGACGCATCTCGGTTTCCCACCGCCGGGCCCGGTGGATTTCCTACGCCGCCATTGGCATCGCGACCAGTACGATCTCGCCGATATGGCCGCGGATACGGTCGGTCTGCTCGACGCGCTCGAGCTGCCGTCCGCGCATCTGATCGGAATGTCGCTGGGCGGCATGATCGCGCAGACGGTCGCCGCCCGCTATCCGGCCCGGGTCGACTCGCTGACATCGATCATGTCCACCACCGGTGCCGCCCGACTGGGACGCCCGGCGTGGTCGACCTGGCGATTGATGTTCAGCCGACCGGCGCGCAATCGTGCCGAGCACATCGATCAGGCGGTGCGCATATACCGGCACATCTCGTCGACCGGATATCCGTTCGACGAGTCTGCTGTGCGTGCGGCAGCCGCCACGACCTGGGATCGCGACCCCGTTCCGGCCCCCGGTGTCGGCCGTCAGCTCGCCGGCATCCTGAAGTCCGGCGACCGGACACGAGAGCTGAGCGCCGTGACAGCGCCGACGCTGGTCCTGCACGGTGACCGCGACCTGATGGTCGCCCCGACGGGAGGGACCGCGACCGCGAATTCCATTGCCGGAGCTCGCCTCCGGATCCTTCCCGGCATGGGCCACGACCTACCCGCGGGAGTATGGCCGACCCTCGTCGACCTGCTCGACGACCATTTCCGCACGTCCGAAGCCAGGAGCACCGATGCCCCGCACTCATAGGCCGCTGTTCGGCCGCCCGGTCATGATCACCGGGGCGGCCTCCGGAATCGGCCGCAGTCTCGCCCAGCTGTTGTCACGCAAGGGCTCGCCCGTGGCGATCGCCGATATAGACCAGATCGGACTGAAGGAAACGGCAACGTCGTTGACCGGCCCGGTGCTGGCCCGCGTCCTGGACGTGCGGGACGCCGCCGACCAGCTCGCGTTCGCCGGCGAGGTGCGCGACTGGCTGACCGCACCGCTGGCGGCAGTGTTCAACAATGCCGGTGTGGCGGTCTCCTCGTCGGTGCTCGACGCGGTTCCCGAGGACGACGAGTGGCTGCGGCAGATCAATTTCGACGGAGTGGTCAACGGTACGCGCGCCTTCCTGCCCATCCTTGTCGAGCAGGACGAGGGCGTCGTCGTGAATACCTCGAGTGTGTTCGGTCTGCTCGGGATGCCCAATCAGAGCGCTTACTGTGCGGCGAAATTCGCTGTCCGCGGGTTCACGGACGCGCTGCGCCAAGAGCTGCGGGGAACCGGCGTGTCCGCGGTGAATGTCCATCCCGGCGGCATCACGACCAACATCGCGCGCAATGCCCGGGTCCGCAAAGACCCCGAGGGCCGCGGGCGAACGCCGGAGCAGATGGCGGCCGAATTCGAGGCTGTGGCCCTGACCAGCCCGGTGAAGGCGGCCGAAATCATCTGCCGCGGAGTCGAGGCGGGGAAGTCACGGATTCTGGTCGGCCCGGACGCCTATCTGTTCGATGTACTGGCGCGGGTGGCACCGACGCGCTATTACGACGTGATCGCACTGGTGGAGCGTCGGCTGCGTGCTCGTGGCAAGGCGGGAGCGCGGGCATGACCGAACATGTGGATGTCCTGATCGTCGGTGCCGGGCTGTCGGGAATCGGCGCCGCACATCACTTGCAGGCGGCGTTTCCGAGCCGTACCTACGCGATCCTCGAAGCCCGCGATGCCATCGGCGGCACCTGGGATCTGTTCCGCTACCCTGGCGTCCGCTCCGACTCCGATATGCACACGCTCGGTTACCGTTTCCGCCCGTGGACGCAGGCCAAAGCCATCGCCGACGGTCCGGCGATCCTCGAGTACATCCGCGCCACGGCTACCGACGCCGGTATCGACCGGCGTATCCGGTTCGGGCATCGAGTGGTCGGTGCGTCGTGGTCCTCCGCCGAATCCCGCTGGACGGTGCGAGCCGAGCACGCGGGCACGACCGCTGTATTCACCTGTGACTTCTTCTACGTCTGCAGCGGCTACTACCGCTACGACGAGGGCTACACGCCCGACTTCGCCGGGGTCGAGGACTTCGGAGGGCAGATCGTGCATCCGCAGTCCTGGCCCGCCGACCTGGACTACACCGGGAAACGAGTCGTCGTCATCGGCAGCGGCGCCACCGCGGTGACACTGGTGCCTGCCATGGCCGAGGCAGCCGGACACGTGACGATGCTGCAGCGGTCGCCGAGCTACATCTTTCCGGTGCCTTCGGAGGACACCGTTGCCAACCGGCTGCGCAGACTGATCGGACCAAAACGCGCCTACACGGTCGTGCGCTGGAAGAATGTGCTGCTGGGGACGTTCATCTACCAGTTCAGCCAACGGCGGCCGCAGCAGATGCGGAAGTTCATCCGCAAACTGACCATCGACCGGCTGCCCGCCGGCTACGACGTCGACACGCATTTCAAGCCGACCTACGGGCCGTGGGATCAGCGGTTGTGCCTGGTTCCGGACGGGGACCTGTTCCGAACGATCCGCGAGAGTCGCGCCTCGGTCGTCACCGATCGGATCGACAGATTCACCGAGACGGGGTTGCGTCTCGAGTCCGGCCGCGAACTCGAAGCCGATGTGGTGGTGAGCGCAACCGGCCTGCAGTTGCTCGCCCTCGGCGGGCTCCGGCTCACCGTCGACGGACGAGAAGTCCCGTTGCCGAAAACCATGGCGTACAAGGGGATGATGCTGAGCGGAGTACCCAACTTCGCGTTCACCATCGGCTATACCAACGCATCCTGGACGCTGAAGGCCGATCTCGTCAGCGAATTCGTCTGCCGGTTGCTGCGGCACATGGACACCAACGGCTACGCCGAGAGCACGCCATGGCCCGACCCGACCGTCACCGAGACCCCGCTGCTCGACTTCCAGGCCGGCTACGTCCTACGCGCCATCGACCGATTCCCCAAGGCAGGTTCTCGGGCTCCGTGGCGGCTGGGCATGAGCTACGGCCACGACGTGATCACCCTGCGGCACGGCCGTATCGACGACGGAACCATCCGCTTCACCCGTCGGCGCACGCCGACGGATAGCGCACTCACGGAGGTCGTCGAACCCGGCCGCGGCCCCGAGCAGGTCACCGCATGAGAAGCGCGGTGGCCGCGTGCCGGGATCGCTCGACACGCGGATCGACGAGGGGAGTCACTACGCTGACTCCCGTGACACGCACCGAGCCCGTACCGCGCACCTCCACGGATGCCCCGGCCGAGCCAGGGCATCGGCGTCGCCTCCTCGACGGCATGGCTGTCGCAGTGCGCGAACGCGGTTATCGGGACTCGACTGTCGCCGACGTGGTACGCAACGCCCGTACCTCTCGCCGCACCTTCTACGAACATTTCGCCAGCAAACAGGACTGCTTCATTGCCCTGCTGAGCGAGCGGAACACCGAAACGATCCAGCAGATCGATGCCGCTGTGGACCCGCATGCGCCGTGGCGCACCCAGGTGCGCCAGGCCATCGAGGCGTGGATCCACTTTTCGCAGGAGGATCCCACGATCACGCTCAGCTGGATCCGTGTCGTCCCCGCCCTCGGCGAGGATGCCAGGCAACTGCAGCGAGAAACCGGCGACGCGTTCGTCGATCTGATCCAGAAGCTCACCAGCACAACAGAATTCACTGTCGCCGGCCTGCATCCACCCACCCGCCAAGTGGCAACGATCATGCTCGGCGGCTTCCGCGAACTCATGGCGACGACCGTCGAGGACGGCGGCCAAATCGCCGACATCATCGACGTCGCCGTCGAATCCGCGATCGCGCTGGTCGGTCCCCGCTTGTGATACGAGACCGCACATCAGCCGACTTCCGCCTGCTCGCCGAAGCCCGGGATCCGTCGAGAGGCCGTCGACCCGGGCTTCTACATCTTGTAGCCGATCTGGCGCAGTAGCTGTCTACGGTCTGCCTGGTCGCCGGCATTTTCTATGCCCAGCGGCGGGGGCCCGTCGACCACGCCGACGATTCCTCTCCCCAGCTCGGTCTCGGCAACCAGCACTTCCACGGGGTTGGCTGTCGCACAGAAGATTCCGCAGACTTCCGGGACGTGCTTGACCGCATTGAGCACATTGACCGGGTATCCCTCGCGGAGGAAGACGATGAACGAGTGTCCGGCTCCGACGGCGAGTGCGTTCTTCGTCGCGAGCTCGACCAGGTCGTCCTCGTTGCCGGAATGGCGGACCAGACGCGGCCCGGATGCCTCGCAGAATGCCAGGCCGAATCGCAGGTGGGGGCCGATACCGACCAGTGCCTCATGCAGGTCCTCGACGGTCTTGATGAAGTGGGCCTGTCCGATGATGACGTTGAGATCGTCCGGTTTGTCGATACGCACGGTTGTCAACTCCACAGGAACATACTGCGCCTCACCGATGTGGATGCACAGCACTTCGGCGCCGATCTGCTCGCGAGCAGGCACTATCGAGAAGCTTGCGTCCTGCATATACCCTGCCGCGCGCCAGCCGGTCATCCAGCCCGCCGGAGGCCAGCACGTCGGTGTCTACGCCTCGTGTCCAGGTCGTAGCCGGGATACCCCGCTGTAGCGGAGGGTGCGCGGGGGCGGGGCGGACCCGGCTTCGGGGGCGGCAACCAGCAGCCCGACGTGGTCGCCGAAGGCGTTCGAGGATCCGTCCGCAGAACCAGCCTGCTGTGGCATCCAGGATCGGCAGACCGGCCGGGCCGGGATGCCAGTCGCAGTAGGCGAACGTGCCGATGTCGTTGCCGGTTTCGGTGCCGAAAGTGCCGCCTGCGAGAGCTGGTCGCGACCGAGCATCGCCGTCGGCTTCGGGTGATCGTGGGCTACTTCGCCCGTGGTGTCGCGCTCGGCGCGCGGTGGCCTCACGATGCGTGATGCTGGCTGTTTGCTCGCCGGTTCACGGGGTAGCCCGGAACCATGAGCAACTCGGGATGCGACGATGCCCGTTCCGTGGACACCGACCGATACGGGGATGTCGGTGTGATCGCTCGAGTTCTGGTCGTCGGTCCGGTTCGGGATGAACAGCGGCTGTTGTCCGCCTGCCTGACGACGCCGGCACGCGCTGCCGATCGGGTGGATGTTCCGGTTCGGACCCAGCGACCGTGTCGGGCGCGCGCTCGGCGCCGGTCCACTGTGCGCGGATGCCGAGCACGCGCAGCGTGTCGCCGACCTCACCGTCTACCTCCGCCAGAGTCATGCGGAGCGAGACCTGGCCGATCTCGGC